>JALENG010000146.1 GCA_022767925.1 Clostridia bacterium | reverse complement strand
AATCGGTGCGCCGGGGGTGATTCTGCAGAAGGGGGACATTTTCCGCGTGGTATTCGGGGTGCGAAAACCACAGGAATTCCGCCCGGTTCTGCGGGAGATCGACCGGGATTTGCGGGACAGTGCCATTACCTCCGTGCTCAGTGAAAATATCCAGCGGGATACGCTGATGAAGTTTTCCTGTATTTCCCCCATGGCGGCCTGCGGCCTCTATTATCAGTGCCGCGCGGGAGTTATGCAGCAAAACGGGGAGCAGCGCGATACCTATATCACCCTGATCCGTGAGATTTCCGCCATTGCCGATGCCAACGGTCTCTCGTTTGAAAAGGACCCAGTCACGGAAAATCTGCAGATTTTGGATGCCCTGCAGCCGGATGCCTGCGCCTCTATGCTGCGCGATGTCTGGAGCGGAAAGCCCAGCGAGATCGATGGCCTGGTGTTTGAACCGGTGCGCATGGGCCGCGCCTGTGGGGTCGGTGTACCCACTTATGAGAAAATTGCAGCGCAGTTCGGCTTTACGCTGTGATTTTTCAGCGCAGGAAGGGTACGGAAAAAGCGGTTTGGAATAAGCAAGGGATTCCCTGCGGCTGTATAAACGGCGGCAGAGGAATCTCTTTTTTCTGCCAATCATGCAAGAGGGGGAGAGACCTCAATGATTTGGACAAATATCCATCCCTTTTGAAGAAAGCGGGAGTACAGCCGGGTTTATCGGGGGAGACACCGGTAAAATACAGGGAAAATATGGGAAAAACGGAGAATTTGCAAAGGAAAGTTTGAAAATTGCGCACAAATTGTTGCAAAGAAGAGAAAATGCGCGTAAAATAAAAATGTATAGTATGGCGGCGCTTTCAGACAAAAAGGAGAACCCTATGAGAAGATGTGCAAAAATCGGAAAGAAATGGTTGGCGGTATTGTGTGCCGTTGTGCTTTTCTTTACCTCTGTTCCCATGGTAAATGATTCCGTTATGGCGGCAACCCTGGCCCAAACGACGGATTATCTGTATCTGCGTTCCGGTCCTGGAACCTCCTACAGTCAGATTATGCTGATGGAAAAAGGCATTACGGTTACGATTCTGGATGATACGACCTCTTCCTCCTGGGTAAAAATCGAAACGCCCTCGGGGAAAGTCGGATGGTGCAGCAAAACGTATCTGTCCTACTCCTCTGTTTCCAAAACGGCCACGACGACCGATGCGCTGAATCTGCGTTCAGGTGCGGGGCTGAATTATTCGGTTCTGCGGGTATTGGCCAAGGGGACGAAGCTCACCGTGCTGGATGATACCAGTTCTTCTTCCTGGGTGAAGGTGAAAACTTCCGCAGGAGTGAGCGGTTGGTGCAGTCGGGAGTATCTCTCGATCTCCGGGGAGACGGCTGCTCCCACGCTGTCCCTCAGCCCCACCAGCAAGACCGTGGAAGCAGGGGAGTCATTCACGCTGACGGTTACGGCGACAAATAACGGCGGCACTGTGCCCACAGCCTCTTCTTCCAATACAACTGTCGCTTCGGTAAAATATAGCAAAACGAGCAGCGGGAAGTATCTGTATACGGTACGCGGTCTGAAGGCCGGGACCGCCACCCTTACAATAAAGATTGGCAGTGTCTCCAAAACCATGAAGGTAACAGTGACCGAGGCATCGGTTTCCACAGGGAATACCGCCACCACCACCGATGCCCTGCGGCTGCGTTCAGGTGCGGGAACCAGCTATTCGGTATTGACCGTGATGGCCGCCGGTACCAAGCTCACTGTGGTGGACGGTACCAGCAATAAAGAGTGGGTGAAGGTGACGACTTCGGGCGGTCTGACCGGCTGGTGCAGTCGGGAGTATCTGGTTTTCTCGAATGAGACGGTTACCCCCACGCTGTCTCTCAGTCCCACCAGCCAGTCCATCGAAGAAGGGGACTCGTTTACGCTGACGGTTACAGTGACGAATAACGGCAGTACGATTCCCACGATTTCTTCATCGAATACCGGTGTGGCTTCGGCGGCCTATAAACAATTAAGTAATGGGAAATACCTTTACACAATAAAGGGGATCAAGGCCGGGACGGCTACCATCACGGTAAAAATCGGCAGTGTCTCCAAAACCATGAAGGTGACAGTGACGGAGGCGCCGGTTCCCACCGGGAATACCGCCACCACCACCGATGCCCTGCGGCTGCGCTCGGGTGCGGGAACCAGCTATTCGGTATTGACCGTGATGGCCGCCGGTACCAAACTCACTGTGGTGGACGGCACCAGTAATAAAGAGTGGGTGAAAGTGACCACCCCGGGGGGGCTGACCGGCTGGTGCAGCCGGGAATACTTGGTTTTCTCGAATGAAACGCTTACCCCCACGCTGTCCCTCAGCCCTACCAGCAAAACAATTGAAGCAAAGCAGTCGTTTACGGTAACGGCAACCGTTACCAATAACGGCAGCACCATTCCCACCGTGTCTTCCTCGGATGGAAAGGTTGCGTCGGCTTCTTACAGCAAGCTGTCGGATGGAAAATATCTCTATACCGTCACGGGAGTCGCTGCGGGTACGGCCACTATTACCGTAAAAATCGGTACCGTTTCCCAGACGGTAAAGGTAACAGTCACAGCACCGGTGGAGGAGCCAACCGGCGAGACGGCGACGACAACGGATGTGCTCAATCTGCGTTCCGGTGCGGGGACCGGGTATCCGGTGCTGAAGGTACTGCCCAAGGGAACGGAACTGGAGGTACTGGATAAAGAGAGCCAGAGCAGCTGGGTGAAGGTGAAAACATCGGATGGCATCACCGGTTGGTGCAGCCGGGAATATCTGCTCTTATCTTCCGAGGGAAATGCCCCGGTCCTCACGCTGGATCTGACGGAAAAAACCATTCGGGCGGGCAATTCCTTCACACTGACCGCGACAGCGGAAAATTGCGGGGATTCGGTGCCCACCGTTTCTTCCTCCAACGAAAAGGTGGCATCGGCTAGTTACAGCCAAGTAAGTAATGGAAAATACCTTTACACCATTACCGGCGTTGCGGCGGGTACCGCGACGATTACGGTGAAGGCCGGTTCTCTCTCCCAGAGCGTGAAGGTAACGGTGGAAGAGGAAAAAGAACCCGCCCGTTACGCCCGCACGACGACAGCATTGAATCTGCGCTCCGGTCCGGGAACCTCTTATAGCCGGCTGGTCGTATTGGCAAGCGGAACGCTCCTGAATGTGCTGGATACCTCCAATCCCGATTGGACGAAGGTGAGCACCTCCAGCGGCAGTTATACCGGATATGTCTCGACGGAGTACATCGAGTTTGTAGAGGATGTGGATTCCTGTACCATCACCCTTTCTCACACCAGTGTCTCCATCCCGGCCGGAAAAACCATGTATACCACGGGGACATGCTCGGTCAGCGGCATGGAACTGATCTGGAAGAGCAGCAACGAGAGTGTAGCGACGGTACAGAACGGATATATCTATGCCGTGGCCCCCGGTACCTGCACGGTAACCGCGCAGGCTGGGTCCACAACGGTCTCCTGTGCCGTTACGGTTACCCAGGCGGAGGCCGTGGAATTTGCCTACAGCGACCCGAACATTGTCTCGGCAGGGTCGGCGGTCACGTTAACGGCGATTACCAACGATCAGCGCACGAAGGTGCGTTTTGCAGTCACGGTAAACGGTGTGACCACCAACTACGATGTGGCGGGTTATACCACCGAGACAGCGGTCACCGATGGACTGGCCGATCATACAACCCGGGTTTTTTCCAAAAAGCTGACGTTCAGCACAGCGGGCACCTACTCTGTCAAGGTGTATGCCTATACGGATGGAGTCTGGAGCAGCGATTCCAAATCCTTCACGGTTCATGTGGTCTCCACCCAGGATGCTCAGACGGCCTCCTTGGAAACGCGGCGGATCAGTGATGAAATGCTGACCATTATCAGCAAAATGGAGGGCTTCAGTGCCGGTGTGTATCCAGATACGCTGGCCTACAATATTCCTACCATGGGGTACGGGTATGTGATTGCCAAGGGGGAAAAATTCTACAATAACCTGACCAAACGGGAGGGATGGGCCCTCCTGTGCAGTACCATTAATGAGCGCTCTTATACGAGAGAAGTGAACAAATTTATCCAGAATAATGGCCTGAAAGCCAGCCAGTGTCAGTTTGATGCCTTGGTCAGCTTTTCCTACAATGTGGGATCGGGGTATTGGAACAGTTCCTCCGCCTCCATCAGTATGCGTGAAATCATGCTCAATTCCGTTGTCCCCTTTGAGGTGGAAGAGAGCGGACGCAAGGGTGTCAGCACCGATTCCTTTGTCCTGTACAAAGGGGCGGGAAACAGCACCGGTGTGATTACCAGCTATGGAAAGAGCACCGAGGTGACTGTTTATAAAATGGAATACCAGGAGGACAGCCGCCAGATGTGGTACTATCTAACCACCTCAGACGGGAAAACCGGCTGGGCCCACGGCGGATATATCTGCCTCTCCGGTCAGGACCTGATTTATGATCTCTCGTATACCGATTCCTATGCCTTTGGGTCGGCCATGTTGGAATGGCACAAAGCCGGCGGCGTGTGCCTGCCGGGGCTGCTGTACCGGCGTCTGGCCGAATCAAAAGTGTACTCCTTTGCGGATTATGCGGGGGCAACGCCCGGGGCCGCGGATTATAAAGTGAATACATACGGCTACACATATCCCGGGTGCCTGGCTTCGTACGAGCGCTGACGGAATGGGCCGGAGCCGGATGAACAAATCCTTTGAGGGACACAAAATGTAAACAGAAAAACCTCCGAATGACCATTCGGAGGTTTTTCTGTTTGAGGTCCTAAACTTGCCGTGACGGTGCGGTACTACCCGGCATCACATCTGCATCAATTGGTTTCTTTTTCGAGTTTTTCAAGGGCATAGCGATAGGCAACCCACGGCATTTTTTCATGACTTTTAATGCGATATTTTTCCACACTGCCGGGATCCACCTGTGACAGAACCTTCAGCATCCATCCGTAGCCTTTCCGTACCAGATCATGCTCATCATCCAGCAAACGGTCTGCAATTGCAAACAGATCGATCCCGTTGTAATCGTTTTTGGCTATGGCAGGAATTAAGACGACGGCCGACGCCCTCCTTACCCAAAAACCAGGATCTTCCGTCCATGTCACGACCTTCGCAAACAGCGATTTATTCTGCCGGAGAAGCTCACCGAAGGCATGTGTGCAAAAGTCATCACAATCTCCCCAGCCCCGCACATAGTTTTTTAGCCAGTGATAAAAGATCCCGTAGGTGGATTCGCTGTGCTATTTTTTCATTTGATAGGCAAGATCAAAAGCAATGACACCCAAGGCCCATGTGCGCTGGTCCAACAGTTCTTCGCACAGAGGAAAGATATTTTGAATGCTTTTGTCTTCAATCTGCCTGAATAATCTGGCGGACAGTTTTCGTATATCACCGGTGACAATGTGCTTCCCATCGGGAGTGGCCTTTTCCCATTCGCAGATGGTACCGGCCGCTTCTTCGGTCATTCTGTTTGAAGTTCCTACGGGATTTTCCGCCCCTTCGTTCCATTCTGTGATATTGTCAAAACGGACAGGAGAAGAAGTTCTGTGTGCCATTATTTCTGCCCGTAAAAGCCCTGAACTGAAACTTCACCGGAATAGATCACCGCTTTTTCTCCGTTTTCCGTTTGAATAATCAGTTCGCCTTCCTCCGTAATGCCCATCGCCTGGCCGCGGATTTCGCCGTCGGGGCGGCTGCAGGATACGGTGCGCCCCAAAGTAACGCACTGAGAGCGGTATTCCGAAAGGAGGGTCTGCAGACCACAGCGCTCGTTCTCCTGCAGGATCTCCTCGAATTCGGTCAGGATGGCCCGCAGGACGGCCGCACGGTTCCAGGTTTTCCCCGTGGCTTCGTCCAGTGAAACCGCCCTTTCTTTCAGCTCCGGGGGATAGCAGCCGTCGTGTATATTGATGCCGATGCCGATGACTACATACTCGATCTGCTCCATTTCGGCGCCCATCTCGGTCAAAATTCCGCACACCTTGCGGCTTCCGATCACAATGTCGTTGGGCCATTTGATCCGGGCATCCACTTTGATCTCTTTCTGTAAAGCTCGGCATACGGCCAGCCCCGCCAGCAGGGTCATGCGGCTGGCCTGCTGCGGAGTGCAGTGCGGCCGCAGCAGCAGACTGAACCACAGCCCCAGCCCGGGGGGTGAAACCCAGTTTCTTCCCAGCCGGCCCTTGCCGCCGGTTTGCTCTTCGGCAACAAAAACGGTCCCGTGGGGCACACCCTGCAGGGCCTGGCGCTTTGCTTCGTTATTGGTCGAATCCGTCACGGAGAAGACCCGCAGAGCCTGCCCGATCTGCCGGGTGGACAGTGAAGCCCGGATGCTCTCCTCGGTCAGGATATCAGGCTCTTCCAGCAGTGCATATCCCCGGTTTGTCACCGAGGAAATGGAAAAACCCTCTTCCCGCAGGGTTTGAATATTTTTCCACACCGCCGTGCGGGAGATTCCCAGCTCGGCCCGCAGGTCCTCTCCGGAAAAAAACGTTCCCGGTGCGGTGCGCAGTTTTTGCAGAATTTTCTCTTTGGTCTTCATATGGCAGGTCCCTCCTGTGGACGGTATTTATACAAATGATGCTGTACAGTGGCAAAGAAGAAGTTTTTCTCCATTATGAAGGATGAAGCGGAAAAAAGCAAGAGACCGGCTGGAGAGGAAAGGGCAGAAAGGGGAAGAAATTTTCGGTAGGATATGCTATAATAGAAAAAACGGGTGAAAAGAAACGGATGAGAGAAAAGGAGGAGATTGTCGTGAAAATCGTTTATCAAAGAACGGCTTTTTATTATGAAACCGATCAGATGGCTATTATCCACCACGCCAACTATATCCGCTGGTTTGAAGAGGCCCGCATTTTTGCCATGCAGCAAAGCGGTATTGATTATGCCCAAATGGAAAAGGACGGAGTTCTTATTCCGGTATTGGGGGTAACCTGTGATTATAAATCCATGGTGCATTTCGGAGAGACGGTGGATATCGAGGTAAAAATGGAGAAATATGATGGGGTGCGCATGGAGATCCGTTATGTTGTGCGGGATCACGACAGCGGCGAAGTGCGCACGACCGGCAGCAGCCGCCACTGCTTTATCACCCGGGAGGGGCGCCCCCTTTCCCTGAAACGGCGGTATCCCCGGTATCATGAGCGGTTTGCCTATCTTTTGGGAGAAGAGACGGCGGAAGGTTGAATCTCCGCCGGGGCAATGGTATAATGAAAAAACCAGCATAAAAAAGGAGGGGGCTGCTTGCATGGATGTACGTCCCGGCGATGAACTGATTTTGAAAAAGCCGCATCCCTGCGGGGAGAAAACATTTCTGGTTCTCCGGTCCGGCATGGATTTTCGAATCCGGTGCAAAGGGTGCGGCCGCGAGGTTATGGTGCCGCGGCTGAAAATTGAGAAAAATATTCGGAAAATCCTTCGCGATGGGGAATCGGTCCCGCTGTAGAAGGGACGTTTTCTGGCGAAAGGAGAAACCCTATGTTTGAAAAAGTAGCGGTATTTGAGAGAAGGTTCGAGGAAATCTCGCAGCTTCTGTGCGAGGAGCAGACCCTCCAGAATCCGGAGCGGTATACCGCGCTTCTGCGCGAGAGCAGTGAGATTCAGCCGCTGGTGGAGGAATACCGGCGGTTCCGCGCCGCCGAACAGCAGGAGCAGGAGGCCCGTGCCCTGCTGGATGAACCGGGGCTGGACCGGGAGATGAACCTGCTGGCGCTGGAAGAATTGAACGAAAGCCGCCGGATTCAGGAGGAAAGTGCCAGAGAGCTGAATCTGCTGCTTTTGCCCAAAGACCCCAATGATGAGAAGCCTGTGATTATGGAAATCCGCGCGGGGGCCGGCGGGGAGGAGGCTGCCCTGTTTTCGGCGGTGCTGTATCGAATGTACAGCATGTACGCCGAAAAACGCGGCTGGAGTGTGGAGCTGATCAGCTGTAACGAGACCGAGCTGGGGGGCTTTCGGGAAATCTGCTTTTCCGTGGACGGTGCATCGGCGTATTCCCTTTTGAAATACGAGAGCGGTGTTCATCGGGTGCAGCGCGTCCCGGAAACCGAGACCCAGGGGCGCGTGCATACCAGCACGGCGACCGTGGCGGTATTGCCCCAGGTGGATGAGGTATCGGTGCAGATTGATCCTAAAGATCTGCAGATTGATACCTTTCGCAGCAGCGGGGCCGGCGGCCAGCATATCAACAAAACCAGCTCGGCCATCCGGATTACGCACCTGCCCACCGGAACGGTGGTGGAGTGCCAGGACGAGCGAAGCCAGTATAAGAACAAAGAAAAGGCTATGAAGGTTCTGCGCTCCCGCCTGTTTGAAAAGGAACAGCAGAAGCAGGATGCGGCGGTGGCGGCCGACCGGCGCAGCCAGGTGGGAACCGGAGACCGGAGCGAGCGCATCCGCACCTACAATTTTCCGCAGGGCAGGGTGACGGATCACCGGATTGGGCTGACCCTTTACCGGATTGATTCGTTTGTTCACGGAGATATACAGGAAGTGCTGGATGCTCTGATTGCCGCCGATCGCGCGGAAAAGCTGCGGGAAGCGGCCGGCATGAACGAGATGGAAGAATAAGGCGGAAAAGGGACAGGAATGGCGAAAATTATGGAAACACTTCATTTATCAGCGGAAAAGCAGGGGGATATTGAAAAGGCCGCGCAGATCCTGCGGCAGGGCGGATTGGTGGGGATTCCCACGGAAACGGTGTACGGTCTTGCGGCCGATGCCCTGAACGGCCCTGCGGTGGCGGGGATTTTTGCCGCCAAAAACCGGCCCATGGATAACCCCCTGATTGTACATATCAGCGATTTGTCCCAATGGGAGGATTTGGTGGATGGGGTACCGGAGAACGCCCGGGCCCTGGCGGCGGCCTACTGGCCCGGTCCGATGACCATTATTCTGCCCAAGTCCGAAAAAATTCCGGATGAAGTCAGTGCCGGCCTTCCCACCGTGGGAGTGCGGTTTCCCTCCCATCCGGTGGCCAGGGCGATTATCCGGGAGAGCGGTTGCCCCCTGGCGGCACCCTCCGGCAACCTTAGCGGTCGTCCCAGCCCGACAACCGCGGCCTGTATGGCGGAGGATATGGATGGGAGAATCGACGCGATTGTGGATGGCGGCCCCTGTCGTGTGGGGGTGGAATCCACGGTGGTGACGCTGGCAACCTGTCCGCCGCGGCTGTTGCGTCCGGGTGGAATCACGCTGGAGCAGCTGAAAGCCGTGCTGGGCGAGGTGGTGGTGGATCCGGCCGTCACCCAGCCCCTGGAGGAAGGGAAAGAGGCACCTTCCCCCGGTATGAAGTATAAGCATTATGCCCCGAAAGCGCACGTAATGATTGTGAAAGGAGCCCTTGCGGACTACTGCCGGTTTGTTAATTCCCACAACCGGCCGGGTACGGCGGCACTCTGTTTTGCCGGGGAAGAAAAGCTGTTGGAAGTTCCCTGTGTGACCTATGGCAGCGAGACCGACGCGGCAAAGCAGGCCCACGATCTGTTCGAAGCCCTGCGCCGGCTGGATGAAATCGGCGCCAAAACGGTGTATGCCCGCTCTCCGGGGCAGGAGGGTGTGGGGCTGGCGGTTTACAACCGCCTGATCCGTGCGGCGGGATTTGAGGTACTGGAGGTCTGAACACCGTGGTTGTCATCGGATTAACCGGGCAGAGTGGGGCCGGAAAATCTACGGTCTGCCGGATGCTGGAGCAGCGTGGCTGTGCCGTGCTGGATTGTGACAGGATAGCCCGTTCGGTTACCGAGAAGGGCAGTGTCTGTCTGAAAGAGCTGTGCCGGGCGTTCGGCGCGGATATTCTGGAGGAAAACGGGGAACTGAACCGGCGAAAACTGGCCGGGCGGGCTTTTTCCAGTAGGGCCATGACCGATCGGTTAAATGCCATTACGCATCCGTATATCCGGGAAAAAATCGAGGATGAGCTTTGCCGGCTGCGGCGGGCCGGAACGACCGCGGTGATTTTGGATGCACCGCAGCTGTTTGAAGCCGGGTGCGAGCGCTACTGTGACCGGATTTGTGTGGTAACGGCCCCCTGGGAAGTTCGGCTGCAGCGCTTGCAGGAGAGGGACCGTCTGCCGCGGGACCTGCTGGAAAAGCGCATGCGCGCGCAGTTGAGTGAAGAGGAACTGCGAAAAAGAGCCCATCAATGGATTGACGGCAGTCTGCCGCTGCCGGAGGTGGAAAAGCAGGTGGAGCAATGCTGGCAGAGCTTTTGCCCGCAGAAAACGGACTCCCTGTGATCCACCGGGAAAAGGAGAAGTTTTGAGTCAGAGAAAAACCGTTGGTTTGAAAAAGAAGCACCGGGCTGCCCGGTTTTTTATGGTACTGCTGCTGTTGCTTTTGTGTGCGGGGGTGTTTCTGTACACACAGCACAAAGAGCTTTTGCGGCAGTTCTACCCGCTGCGCTATCAGGAGCAGATTCTGAAGTATTCCCAGCAGGAGAATCTGGACCCCTACCTGGTGATGGCCGTTATCCGAACCGAGAGCAGCTTTCAGCCGGAGGCCACCTCTTCGGCGGGGGCGTGCGGCCTGATGCAGATGACGCCGGATACCCTGGACTGGGTGTG
>JALENG010000119.1 GCA_022767925.1 Clostridia bacterium | reverse complement strand
AAAAAAAGCAACTGCATTTTCTTTTTCCAAAGGAGCAAATTCTCATGGATATTCGGCCTTATTTTCAGCGACTGTGTGAACTTCACTCGGTCTCGATGGCGACCGTGGATAAACAGGGGCATCCGCAAAACCGTATTGCCGATTTGTTTTTTTGTGATGGGGACAAACTGTACTTTTATACCGCTCGGGGTAAGGACTTTTACGAGGATCTGACACACAAGAATGAGGTTGCGGTGACCGGTCTTCTGGATGACCGGAAGATGATCCGTTTTAACGGAAGTGTGCAGAAGGTCAGCCAGCGGGTACTTAACCACATTTTTCGGGAAAATCCCTATTTGCAGAAGATCTATCCCGGGGACAGCCGTTATATCTGCGAGGTTTTCTGTATTTATAAGGGATATGGAGAAGTGTTTGATTTTGGTTCTCATACCGTTACCCGTGCTCCCTTCAACTTTGGAGGAGAGGCATCGCCGGCCAGCGGGTATGTAATTACGGATACCTGTCGGGGATGCAGTCTGTGTGCCGACAGCTGCCCGCAGCAGTGCATTGTAAAGGGGTCGCCGTTTGTGATTCTGCAGGAGCATTGCATGCACTGCGGCCTGTGCGCCGAGAGCTGTCCCGAGGGTGCCATCCGGCCGTTGTAACGGGCACGGAGGGGCCCTGAACGATTCCAAAGAGAATAAAACAAAGTTCCCCCGGCTTCTGCCTTCATTTTGGCCGCAGAAACCGGGGGATTTTTTGAAAAGCAAAAATTTCTGTCCGGATGAAAAGCGCGTTTCTTCTGGAGAAGCGCTGTCTGCTTACTCCTCTTTTCCCGCCAGAATAAAGTCAAAGCCCGCACCGCAGGGGTGGATAACGACACCGGATACGGTTTTACCAGTCAAATAGTACCGGTCGGTATAATAGAGAGGGTAAAAAATAGCGGCATCGTTCAGATACTTTTCCGCCTGCATCATAGCAGACAGGCTCTCCTCCCCGGTGGTGGAGGCAGCTTGCGCCAGAAGAGAATCGTAGGAAGAGTTTTTCAGGCCAACGGGGTTTTCCTCACTCTCCGAGGAAAACAGGGACAGCATGCCCAGTGGGTCCTGCCCGGAGGGCGTCAGGCAGGAGACAGCGATCTGATAGTCCAGCGACTCCACCTTTTTCTGCAGCTCGTTCTCCGGCAGAGTTTTCAAATTGAAATAATTTCCCAGCCTCCCGTTCCAGACCACCAGCATTTCATTGAGCATCAGCTGCATGTTGGGCACATCCGGCCCCAATACGGTCACGGAGGGCATTGCGTCCAGCTTGGCTGTAGTCAGGGCCTGGGAAAGAGTGGAGAGAATGGCATCGTCCTGCGGGAGATAGAAGTCTTCCCCGGCGGCCTTTCGGTAATTTTTCCCGTTCCACTCACAAGCGGGAGAGAGGATATCATCGGCTACACGGGAATTGGGGGGCAGATAAGTCAGAAGGTTTTCCCGGTTCAGGGTCTGAAGAAACAGCTTTCGAATTCCCTCGTTTTTAAAAAGATCATCCTTTACATTCAGGCACAGTCCCCAGGTGGAGTCATTGGCAAATGTGAGAACCTGGCCGCTGGATTCTTTGGCGGCATCCAAAGAACCGGCCGGCAGTTCAATCACATCCACCTCGCCATTTTCGATAGCAGCTACAGGGTCACTGACATCGCATTCCGTATTCCCCACCAGAAAATACAGAATAGAGGGGAGGGGCTCATTTTCACCCACATAGCTGGAGGAGCGCGATAGCTTTAAATGGGCGCCGTTCTCCCAGGCATAGCGATTGGAAAAAGCAAAGGGACCGTTCCCCAGAGTATGCACGGCCGACAGGCCATAACGGCCGTTGGTCTCCAGGAAAAACGATTCATGGCAGGGCATAAAGACCGATTGGGCTGTTTTGCGCACAAAATCCTCATCCGGTTCCTCCAGTGATACCACCAGGGTTGTATCACTGGGGGCAGAAACTCCCAGTTCTTCCACCGGAAGAGAACCCGCAGCAATTTTTTCCGCATTTTTCAGGGGAAGAAGGGAAGAGGACGAGGAAGAACCGGTGAGGGGGTCGATTGCCCGCCGCCAGCCAAAAACAAAATCCTGGGCCGTTACCGGGTCACCGTTGCTCCAAACGGCATCCTCCCGCAGAGTAAAGGTATACTCGGTGAAGGTGCTGTTGTGTGTCCAGGAGAGGGCCACCCCGGGGTAAGGATCGTTGTTTTCATCCAGGCGGCACAGTCCCTCAAACAGGGCTTCGATCACGATATCGGTCGAAACATTCCGGGAAATCTGGGGATCCAGCGAGGCAGGTTCTTCGGCCAGATGGTACCGGATGGTGGCATCGGCATTTTTGGGCGTGTCATCCCGCGAGCAGCCCGCGAGGGAAAAGAACAGACAGGCGCACAGACAAAAACAGAAAAATCGTTTCACAAAAAACCTCCTTTTCACGGGTCAATCCTGTGCTGCCACGGACAGAAGGAAAGGCATGGTCGGCTCGCCGTCGTACAGGGTAGAGGGTAGAGATACCGTAAGGGCATCCTGTGCCGAGACGGAGTCAAAGGTCACAAGCCCCTCGACTGTCTCTCCCGGTTCGACGGTATAAGGTAAGTAGGTGTAATTGGCATCATAATTGGTGGCCATCTGGTATTCTTTGCCGTTCTGCTCCAGAACCGCCGTGTAAAAGGAGGTATGCAGCCGCTCTTTGCTGCGGTTCTCAATGCGCACGGATACCCGGGTTTCCCCCTCGGAGAATTCCACGCCGGTTACCGTGATGCGGCAGCCCCGCTGCTCGGCATACGCATCCTGCAGACGGGGATCCGTTTCAGAGAGGGTGAGGTATGCCCGTCCGTACAGCTCCTCCCAGGAGCGAACCTGGGCCTGGGTGACCACAAAAGCCGGAGTCCCCTCCCAATAAGTGCCAGCGGTGGAAATAAAATCATAATTCCCCATATAGACGGCAGAAACCGTCAGGTAGTCATTGTCCTGAAGAGGCTGGACCAGCTGTTCCTGCGGAATGGCATACAGAGAGATGAACGAGGATTCGGGTTCTTCGCCATTTTGATCCAGACACAGCCACGCGGGGAAGAAGACCCAGCCGTCCTGCTCCAGCGGCGTATCGTACACCTGCAGGGTGGCGGTCAATACATACCCGCTGTTCGCTTCGGCGGTCATGGAATACCAGAAGCTGTCGGTCAGCTCTACCTCGTTTCCGCCCGGGGAGGGCAGATCCGTCCGGTTCCGGCAGCGCTCGATCAGAGCGTCGTCAACCTGAACGGTGTCGCTGGCTGCAAATGAATCATCCTCCAGATTATCGAAAAGGGAATCGAAAATTTCTTCTCCGGAAAATTCCCCGCTCCAGGAGCGGAATTCGCGGCCGAGGGCCTGGAACAGAATAAAGAGGGCGACGAAAATGATGAGAAAGGCGGTCAGGCAGCCGCCGCACCCGGCCTTTGCTCCGGGGGAAGAAGTCGGGGGGCGGGAAACCGGCGGAGCGGGCGGAGGGGATGCGGGCGGGTCCCGCCGGCTCCATTCAGGTGCCGGGGTATCCTCTTTGGGCAGGTTCTCCACATACTCTTTGCTGCGGGCCACCGATTGGTCCCAATCGTAGGTACCATAGCGCTCGGTATCCCAGTCATGGGTGCTGTCAAAACAGGCCGGCCGGTCTTTTCCGGCCGGGGTGCCGCATTCCGGGCATTCCTTTCCCCGGTATTGGGCACCGCAATAACGACAAATCATAGCAACTCCTTTTTCGGTGCAAAAGAGGGGGAAACGGAGCCGATTATGGCCCTCCGTTTCCCCCTTGTGCTGTTTTTTAGGCGGGTTCGCTGCCGGACAGGAACGCTTCTTCTTCCAAAGCAGCCGGAACCGGCTCTTCCTCTTTTTCGGGTACACGGGTCATGGTAAAGATATGCGCACCAAAGGCGGCGACATGAACGGTAAAGGAATATCCCAGCCCGTTGTGTGGCGTATCGGTGCAGACGATGGGTCCGGAATTTACAACGCCGTATCCGCCGTAAATCGGGTCGTCGCTGGACAGGATCTCGCGGATATCCGTTACCGGGAAGGGCATGGCGAAACGGTAGCACGGGTAATCCGTACCGAAGGTATTCATGACAAAGCCCACAATGGTATCTCCGTCCATTCGCAGATAGGAGTAGGTGCCGGCGTCCAGATTGTCGGCCTCGGTCCAGCGGAAGCAGGCGGGGTTATACTCCCCGCTGTACAGCGGTTTTAAGGAGGTGTACAGCTCGTTCAGCCGCTGGATATACCGGTGGAAGCCCTGATGCTGCGGATAGGTCAGCAGCGACCAGTCGCATTCGCGGTGCTCATCCCATTCGCGCAGCTGGCCCAGTTCATTTCCCATAAAGTTCAGCTTTTTGCCCGGGTGTGTGTACATATAAGCGTACAGCAGGCGGGCCTGCGAGAATTTTTCCTCATAGCTGCCGAACAATTTATTGACAATCGTTCCTTTGCCATGGACCACCTCGTCATGGGAGAACGGCATCAAAAACCGCTCGGAATAGAAGTAGTACATGGAGAAGGTTAGCATGTGATGCAGATTCTTGCGGTTATAAGTCGCATGAGCAAAATACTTGAGGGTATCGTTCATCCAACCCAAATCCCATTTGTAGTCAAAGCCCAAGCCGTCATCTTTCGGGTCGCCGGTGACCTTCGGATAGGAGGAGCTGTCCTCAGCGATCATCATCACCGAGGGGCACCGCTCGTGGATACCGATATTCAGGTTGCGCAGGAAGGTGATGCCGCCCATGTTCACGCCGCGGTCCGAATTGCCCATCCAGTAGATCGCGTTGCTGACAGCATCCACCCGCAGACCATCCACATGGAAATAATCCAGCCAGAAATGAGCAGCCGACTGCAGGAACGAGCGGACCTCATTTTTTCCGAAATCGAAGTTGCAGCTGCCCCATTCACTGTAAGCGATATCCCAGGCGGTGTACTCGTACAAATGAGTGCCGTCAAAATTGGCCAGGGCAAACCCATCGGGGACAAAGTGAATGGGTACATAGTCCATGATTACGCCGATCCCATTCTGATGCAGGCGGTCAATCAACTCCATCAGCTGCTGGGGAGTTCCATAGCGGGAGGTCACACTGAAAAACCCGCTGATCATATAGCCCCAGCTGCCGTCAAAGGGGTGCTCTGCCAGGGGCATAAATTCCACGTGGGTGTAGTGGTTCTCCTTGAGGTAGGCGATCAGGTTGTCGGCAATTTCCGTATACGAATGCCATCCCAGATGCGGCCGGCTGGGATCGGTAAAAGGCCTCATCTGCCACGAGCCCAGGTGCACCTCGTAGATATTCATGGGAAGGTCAAAATTACGGCTGCGCCCGGTAATCCAATCCTTGTCATGGAATGTATAGCCGGACAGACTGCAGGTAATGGAAGCATTTTCCGGGCGAAGCTGACTGCGGAAGGCGTAGGGATCACTGCGGAAGGTGACCTGACCATCCCGCTGGAAAACGCGGTAGCGGTACATCATTCCCTCCCAGGAATCCGGGGAGAAATATTCGTAAATTCCGTTTTGAGTAATACGGTTCATTTCGGCGGCATCCCCGTTCCAGCCGTTCAGCTCTCCCACCAGCTGAACCCGCCAGGCACTGGGTGCCCACACACGGTATACCCAGCCATCCACACCATCCCGGGTTTCAGGATGAGCGCCGAAATAGTTATAAGCGGTAAAACAATTTCCACTGAAAAAATCCGAAAGTAGTTGACCGTTGGGCATATTGTTTCCTCCCTGATACAGGTTTCGCAAAAACATGAATCGGATAAAATCCGATGGACGATGTCTACACTAAAATTTTACTCCTGAAAAGGAAAAAAGTCCAGCTAATGTCAGCATTTTTCCTCTTGAAAGTAGAGAATTTGTGAGGAAAGGGAAAAATCGATAAGGGTTTCAGGAAAATCTCCCGGCAGCTTTCCCAGGAGATCACAAAAAGAATATACAAATTGGAGAAAAAAAGGAAAATATACAAAATGCCTGCTCCATACGGAGCAGGCATTTTGCACGATGGAAAAGAGGAGAACAATCTCCGGTCAGTCGGCGATCAGGCTCTTGCCGGTCATCTCGGCGGGCTGCGGGATGTTCAGAATCTGCAGCATGGTGGGGGCCAGATCCGCCAGGCGGCCGCCCTCGCGCAGCGTGCAGGGATGCCCTACCACACACAGCGGAACCGGATTGGTGGTGTGGGCGGTAAAGGGGGTGCCGTCCTCGTCAAACATGTGGTCGGCATTTCCGTGGTCAGCGGTGATCAGCGCGGCGCCGCCCTGTGCCAGAACGGCATCAATCACGCGCCCCACGCAGGTATCCACGGCCTCGACGGCTTTCACAGCCGCGTCGAACACACCGGTGTGGCCCACCATGTCGCAGTTGGCAAAGTTCAGGATAATCACGTCATATTTGCCGCTGTTCACAGCGTCCACCATTTTGTCGGTCACTTCATAGGCGCTCATCTCGGGCTGCAGATCGTAGGTGGCCACTTTCGGGGAGTGCACCAGAATCCGATCCTCGCCCTCATACTGCTTCTCCACACCACCGTTGAAGAAGAATGTCACATGGGCGTACTTCTCGGTCTCGGCAATACGCAGCTGCTTCATACCCAGCTTGCTGATATACTCGCCCAGCGTGTTGTCCAGGCGCTCTTTCTTGAAGGCCACATCCACGTTGGGCATGGTGGCGTCATAGGGGGTCATGCAGATATAAGTCAGCGGGAAAAAGCCGTTCCGGCGTTCAAAACCGGTGAAATCGGGATCCACCAAGGTGCGGGTGATCTCGCGGGCACGGTCCGGGCGGAAATTGAAGAAGATCACACTATCGTTCGGCTGGATGGGCTGGGCGCCGTCGATTACGGTGGGCACCACAAATTCATCGGTCACGCCGTTATCATAGCTGTTCTGCATGGCGCACAGGCCACAGGCGGCCTTTTCCCCTTCGCCGTATACCATGGCGGCATAGGCTTTTTCCACGCGCTCCCAGCGGTTGTCGCGGTCCATGGCGTAGTAACGGCCCATTACGGTGGCAATCTGACCCACGCCGATTTCCTTCATCTTTTCGATCAGCTGGGCCACATAATCCTTGCCGGAGGACGGGGGCACGTCGCGGCCGTCCATAAAGCAGTGGACATACACGTTTTCAATGTCGTTTTTCTTGGCCAGCTCCAACAGGCCGTACAGATGAGTATTGTGGCTGTGCACGCCGCCGTCGCTGAGCAGACCCATCAGGTGCAGGGCGGAGTGATTCTTTTTCACGTTTTCGATGGCGGACAGGAAGGCTTCATTTTGGAAGAAGTCGCCGTCCTGGATCGACTTGGTGATGCGGGTCAGCTCCTGATACACAATGCGGCCGGCGCCGATATTGGTGTGACCCACCTCGCTGTTGCCCATCTGCCCATCCGGCAGGCCCACATCCAGGCCGGAAGCACCGATCTGGGTCAGGGGGTTCTGGGAAAACAGTTTATCGAGGTTCGGGGTGCGGGCGGCCTCGATGGCGTTGCCCTCTTTGGGGGCAATGCCAAAACCGTCCAGAATCATCAGGACAAGAGGTTTTTTCATCTGGGATTTTCCTCCATTCTCATTTCGAAAGAAATGGGCGGCGCAGGCCGCCCACGAAACATCTTTGTACCAAAAGGATCAGCCGACGGTGGCCGCCTTTACAATCTCGGCAAAGTCCGCAGGCTTCAGGGAAGCGCCGCCGATCAGGCCGCCGTCCACATCGGGCTGGGCCAGCAGCTCGGCCGCGTTCTTGGCATTCATCGAACCGCCGTACTGAATGGTGATCCCCTCGGCCGTTTCCTCGTCATACAGATCGGCAATCGTACCGCGGATCAGGGCGCAGACCTCGTTGGCCTGCTCCGCCGTGGCGGTTTTGCCGGTGCCGATGGCCCACACGGGCTCGTAGGCGATGATTACGTTTTTCAGCTCGTCCTTGGAAACACCCTGCAGGTCGATCTTTGTCTGCATGGCCACCACTTCGGCGGTCACGCCCTGCTCGCGCTGCTCCAGATATTCGCCCACACACAGGATTACGGTCATGTCCGCATCCAGCGCGGCGCGTACACGCTTCTGCACGGTCACATCGGTATCACCGAAATAGGTGCGGCGCTCGCTGTGGCCGATGATAACAGTCTTTACACCCATGGAAGTGAGCATATTGGCGGAAATTTCACCGGTGAAAGCGCCGCTCTCGGCCCAGTGGCAGTTCTCCGCGCCGATCTGCACATTGCTGCCGGCCGTGGTTTCCAGCGCGGTCTGCAGGTCCACGTAGGGAACGCAGGCGATCACATCGCAGTCCGCATCCTTCACCAGGGGCATAATGCCTTCCAGCAGAACCTTGGCCTCGGCGGGGGTTTTGTTCATTTTCCAGTTGCCGGCAATAACAGCCTTTCTCTTTGCTTTATTCATTGGTAAATCCCATCCTTTAAAAAATGTTGTTAGGGGAAAAAGGGCGGGAAAGTAAGCCTCTCCCGCCCCGAAATGCCGTCGTTCTTATTTCTCGCTGATGCACTCGATGCCGGGAAGCTGCTTGCCCTCCAGGAATTCCAGGGAAGCGCCGCCGCCGGTGGAAATATGGGTCATCTTGTCACCGAAGCCCAGCTGGTTGACAGCCGCCGCCGAGTCGCCGCCGCCGATAATGGTGATGGCATCCTCGTTGGCCGCCATGGCCTTCGCAACACCCAGGGTGCCGTTAGCCAGCTGCGGGTTTTCGGCAACGCCCATCGGGCCGTTCCACACAATGGTTTTGGCCTTGGCGATCTCGCTGGCGAACAGCTCGACCGTCTTCGGTCCGATATCCAGGCCCATTTCGTCAGCGGGGATATTATCGGAATTGACAACCTGCACATCCAGCTTGGCGTCTACCGGGTTGGGATATACGGGCGAGCAGACCGAGTCGATGGGCAGCAGCAGCTTTACGCCCTTCTCTTCCGCCTTCTTCAGCATATCACGGCAGTAGTCCACTTTGCTCTCATCCAGCAGGGACAGGCCAATCTGATGACCCATGGCCTTCAGGAACGTAAAGGACATGCCGCCGCCGATGATCAGGGTATCGGCCTTGTTCAGCAGGTTTTCGATTACATTCAGCTTGTCCGCCACTTTGGCGCCGCCCAGAATGCACACGAAGGGACGCTTGGGATCCTCTACCGCGTTGCCCAGATACTTCAGCTCTTTGCCCATCAGGTAGCCGACAGCGCTCTCTTCCACATAATCGGCCACGCCGACCGTGGAGCAATGGGCGCGGTGCGCGGTGCCGAAGGCATCGTTTACAAACACATCGCACAGGGAAGCCAGTTCCTTGGAGAAGGCTTCGCCGTTTTTGGTCTCTTCCTTGCGGTAACGGGTGTTCTGCAGCAGAACCACGTCGCCGTCGTTCATGGCAGCCACGGCCGCCTTGGCGTTTTCACCCACGACACAGTCATCCGCAGCGAATTTAACATCGACGCCCAGCTTTTCGCTCAGCTTTACCGCCACGGGAGCGAGACTCAGCTCGGGAACCGGCTCACCCTTCGGCTTGCCCATATGGGAGCAAAGGATGACCTTGCCGCCGTCGTTGATCAGCTTCTTAATGGTGGGCAGGGCCGCATTGATGCGGTTTTCATCGGTGATGACGCCGCCCTTCATCGGCACGTTGAAGTCGCAGCGAACCAGGACTTTTTTGCCCTTTACGTTGATGTCGTCCACCGTTTTTTTGTTCAGCAGGCTCATGTTGGTTAGCACTCCTTATCCATTTCAGTATAGTTTGGGGATCATATCCTTCACAAAGAGTCACCGCGCTGTCAGAAGCACCGTGATCGTTAAACGGAACACAAAGTTCCTTATCTATTTTATACCAAAAGACAGGGCGTTTCAAGTGGTTCTGATACGAAAGTTGGGCGGGTACTGGATTTTTTGCACTTTACCGGCCGCTCTCCTCCCAGGTTCCGTGGTGCAGCTGGCCCTCGTTCTGCAAAGCCGGGTAATCCCACTGGCGAAGCACCTCATAAACTCCGACGGCCACGCTGTTGGACAGGTTCAGGCACCGCGCTCCCGGCAGCATGGGAATACGCACACAGGTATCGGGATATTTGAGCAGCAGTTCCTCAGGCAGTCCGGCCGTCTCCTTTCCGAAAAACAGATAGCAGTCGTCCGGATACCGGACGTCGGTGTGGCGGTGGCGGCCCTTGGACGTGAAAAAGAAAAAATTACCGCTGTTTTTTTCAAAAAATTCGTCCAGACTTTTGTAGTAGGTAATGTCGAGCATATGCCAGTAATCCAGACCGGCGCGTTTCAATTTTCGGTCGTCAATCCGAAAGCCCATGGGTCCCACCAGATGCAGCCGCGCGCCGGTAACGGCGCAGGTGCGCGCCACATTGCCGGTATTCTGCGGGATTTCAGGCTCCACCATTACGATGTTGATTCTCGGCAAGGGGAGATCATCCTTTCCTAAAACAGTTTGGCAAAAAAGAACGAAAAAAGACGGCCGCCCGAGAGCGACCAGAATTTACAGGGGGTAAAAAGCATGAACAGGGGTATGATAAGCATGGGGAATCCCCGAAAGGGGGACTTCCTCTTTGATATGTTGATTCTCATCGGAAAAACAGGGAGGTGGATAAAACGTATGCAGGGAGCCATGAAAATGCTGACGGGCCTGGGATTGACGATCGCGGCGGGCGGCGCCGTGGTTGCGATGGTCCATCACATGGACCGCGGCAGCCGCCGCCGTATGAAGCGCAGCGCCGACCGGGCTTTGCACGCCGTGGGCCAGCTGTTGGGCGATGCCGAAAAAGCCATGATCGGCTGATTTTCGGTTATAGGTCGCAGAAGCAGCCCCTCGTCCCCTTACAGCCGACGGTATAAATGCCGCATCCGGTGTTTTTCTGCGGGGTAACCGCCGCTTCGCACCGAAGGGATAGAGCCGGAGCCGGGTAGCGGTCGTAACAATAGCGCACCCGATTGCAGCAGCTGCCGCTGGCCGCAAAAAACGGGCACAAAGCGGAATTGGTGCAGTGGCGGATGCAGTCAAAATCCAGATATTCCAGGGCCATTTTTCCGGCGGCCGGGTAGTCCCCGCCGGAGAGCAGAAGATGCGAGATGCCCAGATCGCGCAGCACCGGGGAATAGCCGGAAGCGGTCCCGTGGTGGGGCGCCTGCACAATGAAATAATCGCTGTAAAGCTGGTCCGACAGGCGGGCCAGCGTATCGGGGGTGCAGTCGCCGGTCATTAGAATATCGTCCAGGCTGGCCTGTTTGTCCCGGCGGTTGTGGAAAACCAGGCTCATGGCATTGGCAGCTTCGCTGTAGGCCGCCCGGGCCGAGGGGGAGGAGAGCAGCGCCTGAATGTCCGGCGCAGCCGGGGAACGGCGGATTTCTTCGGAAAAATCGTCGAGAATGGTGAGCAGTTCCTGTAAGCGCCGGACATCCCGCTGACAGACATCCAGCGGCGCCCGGTGCCGCGGGGAGAAATCCCGGCAGCACCGGGTGTACATTTTACAAAATTCGTCCTTAAATCCGGCAAATTGCCGCTCCCGCCCGCCGAGATAGGGGTTAAACAGGCAGGCGTTCAGCTCGTCCACCGTGCTGCGGAACAGGTCGGGAAAATCGGCATTCTCCCGCGGGGGCCACAGTACCTCGTAGGTAATGCCGTCGAACGGAAAGCGGTCCTCCTGCCCCAGCACAAAAACCTTATCCAGTCCCACGGTGCCGGCGATCCGGTCAAACGCGTACAGACAGCTGGTGTTCACCTGGGCGCATTCGGTCTGTGCGGGAAGAAACACATGGGCGAACAGGGCAAAATCGATCAGCGGGGACAGCCCGCCCCGGTCCACTGGAATGGCCGGCAGGTATACACGGGAAAAAGTATCGGGGGCCCGGCGGATGATCTGCAGAAAACCGTTCATATGGTCGCGGTGATAATGGGTTAAAAGGAAGTGGCGCTGCTGCATGGGCTGGTACCGCAGGGCAATCTCGGAAAAGCGCCGGGACAGCTCCCCGTCGTTTTCCCGCAGGCGGTGATTGATACTGCCGCAGTCTACCATCAAAATCTCCCGGCTTTTTCCGCACAAAACCGTACAGGCGCCGTATTCCACATTCTGCATCTCCAACCACTGCAAGAGAATCCCTCCCTGTTGTGTAAGGTCAATGGCCGGTGGATTTATCCATCCCTTTCCGGCGCAGATACGTCACAGCCCTCTTCCAGGCGCCGCAGCTGAAGGCCGGTAAAGTACCGGTCCTGCCGCCAGATGCCGGTGAACACCACTCGGCCCTGTTTGTCAAACGAGGTCCCTTCCCCTTCGCGCTTTCCTTCTTTCCACGAGCCGGTGTACAGCAGATTTCCCTCCCGGTCGAAGACCGAACCCTCGCCGGTGGGCTGGTTGTCCTTCCATTTGCCCACGAACATCTGCCCGTTTTCCCCATGCAGAACCGCACCGGCCCCCTGTTTCTTGCCGTTTTCGATCACACCGGCATAGAGCAGATCGCCCTTTTCGTTGAACAGCGAGCTTACCCCGCCGGGGACATCCTCGTGCCAGGAGCCCACGTGGATCCAGTGTTCCTGGTCCCGGAAGGTGACGCCGATTCCGTCGCGCTTGTTCTCCCGGAAGGATCCCACATAGCACGGCTCGCCGGAGCGGTAATAATAGGCGCCCCAGCCGTCGCGCTGGTTGTTTTTATAAGTGCCCTCATAGGCGGTAAATCCGTTTTCCTGCTGGGTGCGGCCCCTGCCGTGGCGCAGGCCCTCCAGCATTTCACCAAAATACAGATAGCTCTCCTGGGCGCTCACGGCCACATGCGGCCGTGCGGCTGCCGGAGCGGGTCGTTTTTCCAGGTACTGAACCTCTCCGTTCAGCGGTTTTAATGCGACGCGGTAGCGCCGGCCGCCGGAAGACGGCTGGGGAGAGGAATCCGGCTGGGGCAGGATGGCGGAAAGCGGGTCCGGTTCTCCGGTGGCTGCGGCGGGGGCATCGGCAGTGGAATCCGTCGGGTCCTCTTCCTCAGAACCGTTTTCCTCGGGGAGAAGAGCCTCCCCGTCTTTTTCCTCCCCGGTAGGTCCCGGTTTGGGGGACTCTTCCTGCAAAGTCACGGCCGGCAGCTCTTCGGGGGGATCTTGCGGCAGAGCGGTTTTTGTATCCGCTTCCGGGGGCACTGGAACAGGCAGGGGCGGCAGCTTCTGCGAAGCCTCGTCCAGCAGGAAGGACAGGTCCTGGTACATCTTTTCGGCTTTCTCCCGGGGATCGGCTGTATTCTCTTCCGGTTCTTCCGGCGGCGTCTGCCATTTCGGCAGCGCCGAAACCGTCCCGCGGGCGATGTCCTGTGTCAGCTGGCGGCGCTGGCCGCTTTCCTCCCGGTCGGTATAGCCAAAGTCGCCCTGATTGGTTGCGGCAATTACCACGGGCTCGCCCAGGCGGCCATTAATCACGCTCTGCGTGAGGGTACCGGGTGCATAGGGGGAGGGATACAGCGTCCGCTTCTGGTACTGCCCGTTTTTCTTTCGCGTCAGCATCAGAAGGGTGCCATTTTCCGTGCCCGGCTGCAAAATAACCTGCGGCTCCGTCTCGCCCGGCGTCAGATAGGCCGAGCGCAGCCATTCCTGCCTGCGGCCGTAGACAATGCGGCCAATCAGGGCGCCGTTCTCATCACGCAGCAGCAGAGCATGTCCTTTTTCAAAGGGGAATGCCTCCTCGCGCAGCACCCCGCCGATCTGGCGCTGCCATTTCAAGTGCCTGCGCGCCACGGTGCCGGCGGTCCGACAGGGCAGCCCGCTGTATGGTTCTTTTTCGTTCAGATGACCGCGCCGCCCGTTTTCCCAGAAAGTGCGCCGGGCCCGGTATAAAGCGCCGTGCAGCATTTCGGCGGGATCGCGTGCCATCAGGCGTACCGTATAGAAAAAAAGAGTTTCGTTTTGTCTGGACATTCCCAAATCCCCTCCTCTGCGCTCCGCCGGTTCCGAAGCGTGCGGCCTGGTGGTTTCCCTGCCGGAATAGGGATCCGGCGGTATCGCGGCCAGGCAGCTGTGAATAAAGACAACCGGTCGAAAACTTATGACACTATTGTAGCACTATTATAGCATAGAAAGAGCAGGATGCAAAAGATTTGTAAGAAAAACAGGGTGGAAGGTTGCCGCTTTTGCAGGCTTTGTGGTATACTGTATATTCATTGCGGCGGTTCCTTTTTTCTGGAAAGGCTGCGGCCGGCAAGGATGCATATTCGCAGGAGGAAGATGCAAAATGACATGGGAAAAATTCGGAGAGATGTGCCTTGATTGGCTGATGACGGTGGGTGCCCATATTCTGGGGGCTGCCATTGTTATTGTTCTGGGCTGGTGGCTGGCCAAATTTGTGCGCAAAGTGCTGAGCCGTGCCATGGAGAATTCAAAACTGGAGAATGGGGTTCTCACCTTTGTGGATTCCGTGGCCGGTCTGGTGATCAAAGTATTCGCCTGCATCATCGCGGCTTCCCAGTTGGGATTTGATATGACTACCATTGTCACCGCGATTGGCGCCTGCGGTGTGGCGGTGGCCCTGGCCATGCAGAACAGTTTGAGCAATGTGGCCAGCGGGATTCAGATTCTGATCAACCACCCGTTTCACATCGGGGATTATGTCTCCGTGGGCGCTTGCGAGGGGACGGTGCAGCGCATTGAAATGATGACAACGGCCCTGTTTACTGTGGATAATAAAGAAGTGATCATTCCAAACTCCACCGTAACCTCCAGTGTGGTGGTCAACTATTCTGCGCAGGACTTCCGCCGGGTGGATCTCTCCTATGGGGTTTCCTATCACACTGATCTGGGAAAAGCCAAGCAGGTGGTGCGCGATGTGATCGACCGGCAGGAGCTGGTGGTTTCCGAGCCCGAGCCCATGGTCGCCGTGGGCGCCCACAAGGACAGTGCGGTGGAGATTATTGCCCGGTTGTGGTGCAAAAAGGAGAATTACTGGCCGCTGTATTTTGCCATGCAGGAGCAGGTGAAGGAGGCTTTTGACCGGGAAGGTATCGAAATCCCCTTCCCGCAGCTGGATGTACATATGCCGGAGAAGGACGGATCGCGGTGAAACAAGGAGAACAGTACCGGATCACCCGGGGGCTTGAGGTCAATCCCGGGGCGAGGGAAATCCGGAAGGAAGTATTTATGAAGGAGCAGGGCTTTGCCTGTGAATTCGGGGAAGAAGATGATACGGCCCTGCATGTAACGGTGTATCAGGGAGAGGAGCCGGTGGGCACCGCCCGGCTGCTTCCTCCCGGAAAAGAGGGAGAGCCTTGGCATCTGGGGCGGGTGGCTGTGCGCCGGGCGTATCGCGGGCGGGGAATTGCCGCTGCGATGATCCGCCGGTGCGGGCAGCTGGTAAGGGCCCGCGGCGGGACTCAGATCGAGCTGTTGGCCCAGCTTCATGCCGTCCCCCTGTATGAAGGGGCAGGGTTTCGTGCCTTTGGACCTCTGGAGTACGACGAAGGATGTCCGCACAGGCGGATGAGAAAAACAATGGATTCGTTATTCGAGAAAGGATGAGGGAAGTTACATGGTTTTCAGCAGCATTTTCTTTCTGTTTGTTTTTCTGCCGGTAGTGTTGGCCCTCTATTATGTGGTTCCCCGGCGGTTTAAAAACTTGCTTTTGTTCGTGTGCAGTCTGATTTTCTATGCCTGGGGTGAGCCGGTCTACATTCTGATCATGCTGTTCACCGCCTTTATTGATTATTTCAACGGCGCCATGGTGGATAAGTACCGCGACCGGCCCAAAATCGCCAAGGCTTTTGTCTGCGAGAGTGTGATCGTGAATTTGTCGCTGCTGGGCTTTTTCAAATACAGCGGACTTCTGGTCGAGACCTTCAACGGGCTGACGGGCCTTGCGGTTCCGGTGCCGCAGGTGGCCCTGCCCATCGGTATCTCGTTTTACACCTTCCAATCCATGTCCTACACCATTGATATTTACCGCAACCGGGCCCCCCGGCAGCACCACATTGTGGATTACGGG
>JALENG010000128.1 GCA_022767925.1 Clostridia bacterium | reverse complement strand
CCCATTACCATGGGCGACAGCCTGCGTGAGACAGAGGACCTTTGCCAGCAGTTTTCTGTGGAATGTGTGGCGCTGGATGGCCTGCACAGCAAGGAATATGTATTCCTGAGCGGCTGGTTCTATTATATGGACAGCAACGGAGATCTTCAGAAAATCAGCGGAAATGCGAGCGACGGCAATCCTTTCAAAACGCTTACATTGAAAATTGAAGGTACCGATGTGGATGAAGTATATATTCACAGCGCATCGGTAGGGAACGTGTTTGGCAGCGATAAAGGCAACGAAGCCATTACCCTTGTAGTCGGCTATAAGAAGCATACCAATCCGAATGAGGAAGGCTCGTACTATTTCAAGCAATACGTCTTTTGGAACGGCTCTTCTTCCGGGACAGAAAAAACGGTAAAGTTCGCTACCCTCGGCGAGGAAACCCGTCCCATGAAGATGCTGAACAAATTAGATGGATCTACGAAATTTGTAACCGGGAAGAACAACAGCCTGAGTATGCTGCTGCTCACGATGGATTACGGCAACGACAGCGTGGTAGCCAAGTACTCCGGTAAGGCATACGCCTACACGGACCCCACCGTGGTAGCGTTTTTGCAGGCCGCTCCCTATTTCTCCGAGATGGAGGCCGGCAACAACTCCACCCAGTACAGCTATTCGGAGGGGTACCGCGTCTCCAACGGTACATCCAGCGAGGTATCCTACGACGTGGGCTTTGCCATGGAAGTCGAAGTCGGCCCCATAACGGCGGGCATGGATACCGGTTTTGCTTACGAGCTGAACCAGGAGTTTGTAAACAGCATTGATAAGACCTATACAACGACGTTTGAAGCCAGCGACCAGAACCAGGTGATCCTGCGGCAGACACTGTTGTATTACTATGCCTACGATATAGCGGATTATAACCAGGAGACCGGAGAGTACGAGTTTGTCGAGAACGCCATGGTCGTCTCCGCTCCGCAGTACCCCGTGCTCACGTCGCTTTCCATGGATCAGTACAACGAACTTGCCGCTGCATACAACAAGAAGGTTGAAGAAAGCACAGACAAAAACGTTGATAAAGAGCACAAAATGGATTTGATCACCGATGAGCTGAAGGAAAAGTACTTCCTGAATAACGAGGGCAATCCTTTCGCTTACGCGAGTGACGCCTCCGACTATACATACAACGGGATCCCCGGCTGGGACCTGAGCGAGGCGAGTGTGGGCGGCACCGATACCTGGATGAAGCTCTCCTACGCAGGCGGCACCCAGACCCAGGCCTATTCCGTTTCGCTGGAAGAGGAAAAGACCCAATCGGTTGCCGAGGGCTGCTTTGTCAATACGACGCTGATGGCAGGCGGAGGCGCTTTCGGCTTCAGCGCCTATGCGGGCGCTACCGCGGGCTATGAACGCCTGGAGGGTTCCTCGATCTCCACGGCATCCATGACCAGCACCGAAACGTCCGGTACGGTTCAGAACCTCACTTCCGATCTGTCTTACTACGGCTTTGACTGGAAGCTGATCGGCTGGAAGACCGACGACCTGTTTGCGGGAGTTCCCTTTTTGGGGTATGCCGTCAAGAACCAGAAGGACCTGCCCAAGGCAGTGAACGACCTGAAGGCAGAGTACAACGCGGAAGACAAGACTGTCACCCTGACCTGGACGCCTCCCACAGCGGATCCGGGACGGATGAAAATTACAGATTTCTATGCGTATGACGACCTGCATGATAGATATATTGGGGTTTGTTCCGCTTCTCGCCATTCGATCGTCATTGATGTCAGCGAGTATGACGCGCCGGGCGCCACGTTTACGGTCATCTCTTATTGCAGAGACAAGCTGGTGGGCGGTGTTGAAGGTATGAGAGGTATGCCCTCCAACGAAGCGTACTGCCTGTTTGTCATGAGCGATCAGGAGATCAGCGCCCTGATTCAGAATCTGCAGGATAAAATAGACGCTCTTACGAAACAGGACAGCGACTTCGCGACTGCGCTGGCGGACCTCATCAAAGCGTATCAGGCGGCCGACAGTGCGCTGAATTCGAAGGTGGACGGTCTGGAAGACGCGCAGGAAGTTCTGGAAGAGGCGATGGCAGAAGCGGACAAGCTGCTGCAGGAAGCGATTGACAAGGTCAATGCGGACCTGTCCGCCGCCATTGAAGATTTGAGTAAGGCCTCCGAGGAAGAACGGGAGAAGGCCATCAACGACCTGACGGATGCCTATCTCAGCGCCGATGCCCTGCTGAGAGCGGATATCGACTCCCTGTCCGGTAAGCTGGGTGATTTGGAGCAGACGGCAAAAGAGGCGGACGACGCGCTGCAGACCACCATTGAGCAGACGCAGGCCGATTTGACGGCAGCCAAGGAGGAGCTGGAAAGCGCCATGGCGGAACAGGTGGAGCAGCTCGACAGCAAAATCGTCACACTGACCTCCACTTTGGACGCCGCCTATAAGCTGGAGGACGAGATTCTCCGGAGAGATGTGGAGGAACTGGACTCCAAGCATCAGGAGGATATCGAAGCCCTGCGCAGCGAGCTGGAAGAACTGAGGGCACAGATCGCCCAGCAGGACGAGATCAATGCCGCCCAGGAGGAAGCGATCGATGTCATCCGGATTATTACCATTGTCGGTCTGTGCATCGGAAGCATTTCCCTGCTCGCAAATATTGTGATGCTGCTTTTGCTGCTCAAGAAAAAATTGCCGAAAGTATAAGAACCATCGCAAAAAATCCCATCCATAAGCCATTCCTTTCGTAAAGTCGACTTTGTAAAAGTTCGACTTTACAAAGTCCGGCATGGATACGGTTCTCTGCCAATCCCGGGGAAGGATCCGGATTTGTTTTGGATCCCCGCGTTTATCGGAGGAAACAGTGTCTGAGAGGGCCTCTTTCAGACACTGTTTTTCTGTGTCCGCACGGAGAGCGCAGAACCGGGGAAAATGGTTTTCCCTCCCTGTGTACATCGTTTGGCCGTTCTTTGGCACGAAAAAAGCGCTTGCCCCAGGGGCAGGCGCTTTTTTTAAGGGAACGTTCGCTTATTCGACTTTAATGCTGCCGGTTGTTCTCATCCACCGGACCATCAGAACCGTATGATCCGTAACCTGGATATTGACTACGCGGTTTCGGAGGCCGCACGAAAAGGCGATCTTGTGCGTGCCGGCCGTGACGGGAATGTTCAGGGTACAGCCATTGTCAATTTTATACCCGGCATTTCCGTCAACAACCACGTCAATCGCCGGATTGACCGCAAACCACTGCTTCACCCGGTGGATGGTCAATGTATAGCACCCGCTGGGGTTCGGAACGGGAGCTGTGCCGGTGGGGGTGTCCACCGGTTGTCCGCAATTTGCACAGAACTTTGCCTGTGCCACCATTTTGCTGCCGCAGTTTCTGCAAAACATCGTTTGCCCTCCTGTATCTTGCCCTGCCGGGGGGCAGAGCGTTTGTTTTTCGGGAAAAGAAAAAGGCGCGGCCGAAACCACGCACCGAAAAACGCAATCCCGATGGTGACAAAACCAATCCAAAATCCCTTTCCTGCGCTATCGGGCGCAAGAAATGGGGATGATTCATCACCAAATTATAGCAGAAACCGCCGGGATCCACAAGGGGATTCTTCACGAGTGCCCGGTGGCGGCCATTGCCGCGAAAACAGCGGCGGAAATCCCGGCGGCCTTTTCGCGGGCAGGGAAAGCGGATTTTTCTCCGGCAGAGGTTTTCCTTTTTCCCCTTCTATGCTATAATTTTTGAAAACACGCCCACCAGGAAAGGAAAGGAACGAAGAGATTATGGAGAGAACCGTGGCACTGATCGGATTTGGCAATATGGCGCAGGCGATGGCGCGCGGATGGCTGCGAGCCGGGGCCGTAAGGCCGGAGAACCTGCGGGTCTGCGCGAAAAACTGGGAAAAGCTGTGCGAAAACGCCCGTCCCCTGGGGGTGACGCCCTGCCGCACGGCGGAGGAGGCGGCAAAAGGGGCCGACTGGGTGATTCTGGCGGTCAAGCCCTATCTGCTGCCGCAGATTCTCCCGTCCCTTCGGGAAACGCTGCAGGGGAAAACCGTCCTCTCGGTGGCGGCGGGGTACCCGTTTGAAAAGCTGGAGGAACTGCTGCCCGGCATTTCCCACCTGAGCCTGATGCCCAACACGCCGGTTCAGGTGGGCGAGGGGGTCATCCTGTGCGAGAGCCGCCACTCCCTGCCGGAGGAGACCTTCCGGGAGGTACAGGCGTTTTTGGGGACGATCGCCCTGGTGGAAGAGGTGGATCCCAAGCAGTTCGGCATTGCCGGGGTGGTCACTGGCTGCGGCCCCGCGTTTGTCAGCATGATGATCGAGGCGCTGGGGGATGCGGCGGTGAAAAACGGGCTGCCCCGGGCGGCGGCCTACCGGCTGGCCGGGCAGATGGTGGCCGGCACCGGAAAGCTGCTGGTGGAGAGCGGCGCGCACCCGGGTGCCATGAAGGACGCGGTGTGCTCGCCCGGAGGGACCACCATCGTCGGGGTGGCGGCGCTGGAAAAGCACGGGTTCCGCTCGGCCGTGATCGACGCCATTGATTCCATCGAAAAGCACCAGCGCCTTGCCCCGCTGCTGGAAAAGGCCATGAAAAACATTCCGCAATAATCATAACTTGTTTTGCGAATGATCTTTCTTTTGGCGCGAAAGCGGGCGGCAAAAGCCCCGCCGGAAAAGGAAGAATATTTCCCAGAAAAAAGTTGCATTTTTTGGAATATGCAGTATAATCAAAGAGGAATACGGAGGGGAAGAATCCGCAAAATGAACGTTTTGGTGAAAGATTCGCCCCTTCTTTATGCAGAATCACAGAAAATTGGAGGCAGAAAAAGATGGAAGGACATGTAAAGGTATCTTCGGTGCAGATGCATGTGGAGGACAACAACCTGAAGGCGAACATGGCCAAAGCGGAAGAAATGGCCATGCGCATCCATGATAATGAAAAGGGCGTGGACCTGATTCTCTATCACGAGTGCTGCCTGGAGGGCGGAATCCCG
>JALENG010000100.1 GCA_022767925.1 Clostridia bacterium | reverse complement strand
TGGTGACTGCCTGCTCCGGTGCGCTGGCCCGGGAGTACGGCGTGGACAAGCCGTTCTTCTTCAACCGCAAGGAGGCCAAGGATCACGGCGAGGGCGGCAGCATCGTCGGGTATAAGCCCCAGGACGGCGACCGCGTAATTATTATTGAGGATGTGATCACGGCCGGTACCGCCATCCGGGAGACCATGCCCGTGCTGCAGAGCTGTGCGAAGGTCTGCGTGCCGGATATGTTCATCTCGGTCAACCGCTGTGAAGTGGGACAGACCCCCGGAAAAACCGCGGTGATGGAAGTAAAAGAGGAATTCGGCATCAACGTGCATGCCCTGGTAACGGTGCAGGATATCCATGAATATCTGCAGCAGACCGGGAAATTTGCGGACCTGCTGCCCATGATGGAAGCCTATATGAAAGAATACTGCGTGTTTGAATAAGAGAAACCGCATTTTGGGAGAACAAAGGGGGGAAGACGGTGATCCGGAATCTGGTTTTCGATATGGGGAACGTCCTTCTTGAATATCGCACCGCCCGAATGCTCGCCCGCTATTTTTCCGGGGAGGAGGACCGGGCCCTCATCGACCGGGAATTATTTAATGGACCGGAGTGGGTGAAAGCCGACCTGGGCGAATGCACGGGGGAGGAGCAGTTCCTGGGGGTTTCCAAAAGGGTGCCGCAGCGGTTGCATGCGGCTCTGCAGGCGTGCATTAACGGCTGGCAGGCGGATATGATTCCCATGCCCCAGTCCCAGCGCTTTGTGGCCGAAATGAAGGAAAAGGGCTATGGCCTGTATGTGCTCTCTAATGCGAGCCCGCTGTTTTACGAGTGTTTTCCCCGTTTTGGGCATATCGAGATTTTTGATGGTATGGTGGTCTCCTGTGATTATCATGTACTTAAGCCGGATGAGCGGATTTACCGGATTCTTCTGGAGAAATTCCATCTGAAGCCGGAGGAATGCCTGTTTTTTGATGACCGGCCTGAAAATGTGCAGGGGGCCCGGGAAGTCGGAATGAACAGCGAGGTTTTTACCGGGGATTGGGAGAATCTGCGCCGTACCTATCAGCTGTAGGCTTGAAAAATACAAGTAAAAAAGGGCCCTTTTTCAAAAAGGGCCCTTTTTCGTTTCAGGCAAAGAAGAAAATCCAATGAAAATCGAACATGTGACTTTGTACGCCGGGAATCTGGAAAAAGAGAAGGAATTTTTCTGCCGGTATTTTGGGGCCAAAGCGGCCTCCTTTATCACAATCCGGAGACGGGCTTTTCCTCTTGTTTTCTCTCTTTTGAGGAAGACCCCTGACTGGAGATTATGCACATTGATTCCGCAGAAAGGCAGGAACCCGGCAAAAAGAGAACGGACTATGATCACCTGGCCTTTTCTCTCGAAAGCCGGGAGGAGGTGGAAGCACGGACCCGGCGGCTGTCAGAGGATGGGGACCCGGTGCTCAGCGGCCCGCACGTGACAGACGATGGGGATTTTGAGAGCTGCGCAGCCGATCTGGAGGGAAAACGGATAAGAATTACGGTATCCCCGTAAAAGGGTTACGCCGCTTTGCCAAAAAGGAGCGGAAAAAGAAAAAACCTGCCGATCATTCGGCAGGTTTTTTGGTGGACGTTAACGGACTCGAACCGCTGACCCTTCGCACGTCAAGCGAATGCTCTACCAGCTGAGCTAAACGTCCATACGCTGACAGCTTTATTATTATACATGGAAAAGGGAGAAAAAGCAAGAAGATTTTTCGGTTTTTTCAAAAATTTTTTCGGGAGAAAGTACCAAAAAAATGGGGAAAAGGCAGGGGCGGCTATTCCTTTGCGAAAAAATGGCGTTTTGCCTTGCGCGGGGGCCATTCCCATGGTATTCTTAAAGAACGCGAAAACCCAAAAGCAGTGCCGCAGCCAGCGGCGCGAAACGGAGGTTATACGAGGATGAAAGCAACCGAAAAGACGATGGAAAAAATTGTGAACCTGTGCAAAAACCGCGGGTTCGTATATCCGGGCTCGGAGATTTACGGCGGCCTGGCTAATTCCTGGGACTACGGCCCTCTGGGTGTCGAGCTGAAGAACAATATCAAAAAAGCATGGTGGAAGAAATTCGTGCAGGAGAACCCCTATAATGTGGGGTTGGATGCGGCTATTCTGATGAATCCGCAGACCTGGGTGGCCTCGGGTCATCTGGGCGGCTTCTCGGATCCGCTGATGGACTGCCGTGAGTGCCACGAGCGTTTCCGTGCGGATAAACTGATCGAGGACTGGTGCGCCGAAAACGGCTTTACGCTGGAAAAGCCCATCGACGCCTTTACCCAGCAGGAAATGGCGGCCTTTATTGAGGAACATCAGATCCCCTGCCCCACCTGCGGCAAGCACAACTTCACCGATATCCGCCAGTTCAACCTGATGTTTAAAACCTTCCAGGGTGTGACCGAGGATGCGAAGAACACCGTGTACCTGCGCCCCGAAACGGCCCAGGGCATCTTTGTGAACTTCCCCAATATCCAGCGCACCACCCGCAAGAAGCTGCCCTTTGGCGTATGCCAGATCGGAAAGAGCTTCCGCAATGAGATCACTCCCGGCAACTTCATCTTCCGTATCCGTGAATTTGAGCAGATGGAATGTGAGTTCTTCTGCGAGCCCGGCACGGATCTCGAGTGGTTCCAGTACTGGCGCTCTTTCTGCCGCGACTGGCTGTTGAACCTGAACATGACGGAAGAAAATCTGCGCCTGCGCGACCATGACCCGGAGGAGCTGTGCTTCTATTCCAAGGCCACCACGGACTTTGAATTCCTGTTCCCGTTCGGCTGGGGCGAGCTGTGGGGTGTGGCGGACCGCACCGACTACGACCTGACCCAGCATCAGAATACGTCCGGAAAGGACATGACCTATTACAATCAGGAGAAGAACGAGCGCTACATCCCCTATGTGATCGAGCCTTCGCTGGGGGCGGACCGCGTGACGCTGGCCTTTTTGTGCGATGCCTACGACGAAGAAGTGGTGGGCCAGGACAAGAAGGGCAACAACGATGTGCGCGTCGTACTGCATCTGCATCCGGCTCTGGCCCCGTTTAAGGCCGCCGTGCTGCCCCTGAGCAAGAAGCTGGCGCCCAAGGCCCAGGAGGTGTACGCCGAGCTGTCCAAGTTCTTCATGGTGGATTACGACGAGGCCGGTTCCATCGGCAAGCGGTACCGCCGTCAGGACGAGATCGGTACGCCGTACTGCATTACCATTGACTTTGACACCGTGGGCGACGGCGAAAAGCCCGCGGACAACGCCGTTACGGTGCGCGACCGCGATACCATGGAGCAGGTGCGCCTGCCCATCAGCGAGCTGGTCGGGTATCTGAATGAAAAAATGGTATTTTGATCCGAAAATGAGGAAAGAATAAAGAATGCCGCCGGAGTTTTCCTTCTGGAGAACTCCGGCGGCATTCTTTATCGGGCGGTCTCCTCCGGGGAGGCGGGGGACCATGCGTCAAAAGCCTCCCAGAATTTTTGGACGGTCGTTTCGTATCCCGTTTGGTCAACCAGATAGCTCATCCCATGTTCGGCTCCCGGTACCACCAGCAGCCGTTTGGGGGCCGTGCAGGCCTTGTAGTTTTCATAGGTCATCTCGATGGGAACGAAGTGGTCATCGGTGCCGTGGATGAACAAAACCGGCACGTTCCCCTCCTTCATAGCCTCTAAGGTGGAGTAGTCGTTGGCTCCCATCTGGATCTTCCGGCGGCACAGGTCATCCACCATGGCACTGCGCAGGCCGGTATACGCCATGTGTAGGTTGTTCTCCACCACATGCTTCCAGATGGCGTGGGGCGAGGTAAAACCGCAGTCCGCCATGATCCCGTGGACATTCTCCGGCAACGGCAGCCCGGCGGTCATCAGAACCGTTGTCGCCCCCATGGAGATGCCGCACAGGTAAATGGGCAAACCGGTCCCCATGGTCTCGTTGACCCAGTGGATCCAGTCCAGGCAGTCGTACCGTTCGATCAGGCCAAAGCCCATGTAGTCGCCGCCACTGTTGTTCTGGCCCCGTTGTTCGGCGTACAGAACGCTGCACTGGTTTTCCCTCCAGAAATCCGCGATGGCCCCAAAATCCCTGGTCCACGAGGAACGCCAGCCGTGCATGGCGATCAGAATGCGCCGGGGATGATCGCATGGCGCCCAGTGCCCTACCAGTTTTTGCCCGTCGTGGCTGGTAATTTCCACCAGTTCACAGCCGCTGTTCTCCAGCTTTTCCGAACAGGCGGACAACTCGGCGGAAAAATCGTTTTCTTCCCCGGAGGAACCGGTCAGCTTTTCCGGTGATCCCCCCACAATCCGGGGAACCTCGCGGTCAAGAGCGATTTTTACCAGGCGGTCTGTGATGGCATAGGAAACTGCACCGGCAATACTAAGGCCGGCAGCGGCAATCCCCGAGCCAAGCAGGATTGTCTTTGTGCGTTTCTTCATCATCCGGTTCCTCCCTTTTCAAAATGGTTTTGCGGCATCGGGCAGCCGTTGCTGCGAAAAATTCTTCCATACGGATTTTCGGGGGATTGCCGCCCGGTGCCCCATAGGATATCATAAGAAACATACAGGAAAATTGTGACAGGGGTTTGGAGAGGTTTTGAATCAATTGTGACCGGAGAAAAATTTGGGCCGACCCGCGTTTCCTCTTCCCCGGCGAGCTTCGCGGCGGCAAAGAATAGTTTTTTTCAAAAGAACCGGTCTATGCAGCCGTTTCTGAAAAAACTTCCGGTCATCCGGCCCCTTTACTGTCCGACTAAAAAACAGAAAACCGGGCATCAAATTTTGACAGGAAGTGAGAAATTTGCAAAGCTCTTTTCTTGTCTTTTTCCTTATGATACAATAGAAAGAAGAAAAACCCCGGGAAACCGGCAGAAATAGGGGTGCCGCTTTTGCGGCGGAATGGAGAGAATATGGTTATCAGAGTATTTGTGGAAAAGAAACCCGGCTTCGCGGTTGAAGCCGAACACATGATGGCCGATCTGCGAGAAAATCTGGGGCTGACGGCCATTACCGATCTGCGTCTGTATAATCGTTATGATGTGGAAGGGCTGCAGCCGGAGGAATTTGAAAAGGCCAGCCGCACTATCCTTAGCGAACCCAACGTGGATAACGTATATCCCGAGGATATGCCGTTCCCCGAGGGGTACCGTGTGTTTGCCATGGAGTATCTGCCCGGCCAGTATGACCAGCGTGCGGATTCGGCCGCGCAGTGCGTGCAGCTGCTCACCCAGGGCGAGCGCCCCCGTGTGGCCACGGCCCGTGTGATCGCGGTAAAGGGCGATCTCACGGATGCGGAGATGGAAAAAATCAAGAGCTATCTGGTAAACCCGGTGGAATCCCGCGTGGCCAGCATGGAAAAGCCCGATTCGCTGAATATGAAGGCGGACATGCCTGCGGATGTGGCCCGGGTACAGGGATTTATCTCCTGGAGTGACGAGGAGATGAAGCGCTATTATGATTCGATGGGCTTTGCCATGAGCCTGGAGGATCTGCTCTTCTGCCGGGATTACTTCCGCGGGGAAGAACACCGCGATCCCTCGGTGACCGAGCTGCGCGTGATTGATACGTACTGGAGCGACCACTGCCGCCATACCACCTTTGCCACCCGCCTGCGCTCCATTGAGGTGGAGCAGGGCGATATTGCATCGGCCGTGGAAAATGCGCTGAAGGAATACCTCGCCTGCCGCGATGAGGTGTACGGTGAGACCGACCGCCCCATTTCGCTGATGGACATGGCCATCATCGGCACCAAGGTGCTGAAAAAGCGCGGGCTGGTCAATGACCTGGACGAGAGCAAGGAGATCAATGCCTGCTCGATCGAGGCCCCCATCACCATCGACGGGAAGACCGAGACCTGGCTGATCCAGTTTAAGAACGAGACCCATAACCACCCCACCGAGATTGAGCCCTTCGGCGGTGCGGCCACCTGCCTGGGCGGCGCGATTCGCGACCCGCTCTCCGGCCGGGCTTATGTCTATCAGGCCATGCGTGTGACCGGCAGCGGGGACCCCACCCTGCCCTTTGACCAGACGCTGGCAGGCAAGCTGCCCAGCCGCAAAATTACCACCGGCGCAGCCTCGGGTTATTCCTCTTACGGCAACCAGATCGGTCTGGCCACCGGCCAGGTGACCGAGCTGTACGATCCCGGCTATGTGGCCAAGCGCATGGAGATCGGCGCCGTGATCGGTGCCGTCCCGAAGGATCAGGTGGTCCGGCTGGATCCCGAAGAGGGCGATGTGATCGTACTGCTGGGCGGCGCCACCGGCCGTGACGGCTGCGGCGGTGCCACCGGTTCCAGTAAGGCCCACACGGTGGAATCCATCGAGACCTGCGGCGCCGAGGTGCAGAAGGGTAACCCACCCACCGAGCGCAAAATTCAGCGTCTGTTCCGTGACCCGGAGGTTTCCACGCGGATTAAGCGCTGTAACGACTTCGGTGCGGGCGGCGTGTGCGTGGCCATCGGCGAACTGGCCGACGGCCTGACGGTGGATCTCGACAAGGTGCCGAAGAAATACGAGGGACTGGACGGCACCGAGCTGGCCATTTCCGAATCCCAGGAGCGCATGGCCGTGGTGCTGTCGCCGGAGGATGTGGACGCCTTTATTCAGGCGGCCGGACGCGAGAACCTGGAGGCAACGCCGGTTGCCGTAGTGACTCGGGAGCCCGTGCTGTGCATGACCTGGCGCGGAGACCAGATCGTCCACATCAAGCGCTCGTTCCTGGATACCAACGGCGTAACCCAGAATGCCGATGTGGTGATTGAGAAGGCGGATCTGAAGGATGATTACCGCCATCTGATTCCCGCCTGCTTGCAGGGCAAGCCGCTGAAGGAAGCATTCTGTGAGAACCTGTCCCGGCTGGAGGTCTGCGGACAGAAGGGTCTGGCCGAGCGGTTCGACGCCTCCATCGGCGCGGCGACGGTTCTGATGCCCTTTGCGGGTACCTATCAGATGACCCCCGAGGATGCCATGGTGGCCAAGGTTCCGGTTCGCCACGGCGAGACCGACGATGCTACCGCCATGGCCTACGGCTATATCCCGGGCATTGCCAAATTCTCGCCCTTCCATGGCGCGGCTTACGCCGTGACGGAGAGTCTGTCGAAGCTGTGCGCTGTGGGTGCCGACCCGATGAAGGCGCGCCTGACGTTCCAGGAGTATTTCGAGCGGTTGCGCGATGTGCCCCAGCGCTGGGGCAAACCCACCTCGGCCCTGCTGGGTGCTCTGACGGCCCAGCTGCACCTGGGGCTGCCTTCGATCGGTGGCAAGGACAGCATGAGCGGCAGCTTTGAAGAGCTGGATGTGCCGCCCACACTGGTCAGCTTTGCGGTCACCATGACCAAGGCCAGCCGTACTCTGTCGGCGGCCCTATGCGGGGCGGGTGCCAATCTGGTACTGTTCCCGCTGCCCGAGAATAAACAGACCCATCTGCCCGATTTCGAGGCACTGCCGGAATACTACCGATCCCTGCTTTCGATGATGGAGAGCGGAGAGATTCAGGCGGCCGGTGTGGTGAAAGAGGGCGGCCCGGCGGCCGAAACGGCCAAGATGGCATTCGGCAACCGCATTGGTGTGGTGTTCGATCCTGCATTCCTGCAGGATGAAAAGCTGTTCGCTCCCCTGAGCGGCTCGCTCCTGGTGCAGATGAAGCCCGGTTGTGCGGTGCCGCAGGGCGGCGTGCTGGTGGGTGTTACCTGTGAAGAGCCGGTGATTGTTCTCGGAAATGAAAAGCTGGCCATTGCTGATCTGGAGGAAATCTGGAACGGAAAACTGGAGAAGATCTTCCCCAACAAGGCAAAGACCGTTGCCGTCGAGCAGGAAATCCCGCTGACCGTTTCCCACAGCACGCTGGCCCCGGCCATCAAGGCGGCCAAGCCGCGGGTGTTTATCCCGGTGTTCCCGGGCACCAACTGCGAATACGATACGGCCCGCGCCTTTGAGAAGGCCGGCGCCGAAACCGAGATTCTGGTGGTGCGCAATCTGTCTGCCCAGGCGATTGAAGAGACGATTGGCGCCATGGAGCAGGCCATCCGACGGTCCCAGATTATCATGCTGCCGGGCGGTTTCTCCGGCGGTGACGAGCCCGACGGTTCTGGTAAATTTATCGCCACCACCTTCCGCAATCCCCGGATTGCCGATGCGGTGACCGAACTGCTGGAGAGCCGCGATGGCCTGATGCTGGGCATCTGCAACGGCTTCCAGGCGCTGATCAAGCTGGGCCTGGTCCCCTATGGCCGGATTACCGTTCCCAGAGAGACCGCTCCCACCCTGACGTTCAACACGCTGGGCCGCCATGTATCGCGTATGGCATACACCCGCATCACCTCGGTCAAGTCGCCGTGGATGGCGGGGGTCGAGGCCGGTGATGTGTTCGCCATTCCGGTTTCCCATGGGGAGGGCCGCTTTGTGGCGGATGAAGAGAGCCTGAACCGCCTGATAGCCAATGGACAGGTGGCCACCCAGTACTGCACGCCCTGCGGAAAGCCCAGCGGCGATATCACCTGGAATCCCAACGGATCGGTCTGCGCCATCGAGGGTATTACCAGCCCCGACGGCCGTGTGCTGGGCAAAATGGGCCACAGCGAGCGCATGGGCCAGGATCTTTACAAAAATGTCCCGGGCCTGAAGGATCAGCAGCTGTTCGCTTCCGGTGTGAAGTACTTTAAATAACCCGGATTTTCCACCAAAGGGGCGGCCCTTTCCTAAAAGGAAGAGGTCGCCCTCTTTTTCTGCGTTTCTTTCTTGACGGCGGCCAAAGCATGGGCCTATAATGAAAGAACCAATGGGAAATGGAGTCTTTTATGATGAATGAGTTTTTGCGCCGCACCTGGGCGGAGATTGACCTGGATGCGCTGACGGAGAATTATCAGGCCATTCGCAGCCAGGTAAACGGAAAAGCCGCGATGTGCTGTGTGGTGAAAGCGGATGCCTACGGCCATGGCGCCCCCACGGTGGCCCGGCTGTACCAGCAGCTGGGAGCGGAATGGTTTGCCGTGAGCAATGTGGAAGAGGCGGTGCAGCTGCGCCGCAGCGGGATTTATCGCCCGATTCTGATTTTGGGATACACGCCGCCGGAGATGGCATCCATCCTCAGCCGGGAGAATGTCTCGCAGAGTGTCCTCTCGCTGGAGTACGCCCGGGCTCTGTCCGAACAGGCCCAAAAGGCGGGCTGTATGGTGCGCTGCCACATGAAAGTGGATACCGGGATGAGCCGGATTGGGTTCTTTTATCAGCAGCAGGGCCGGGATGAAAAATCCCTGGAAGAGATCGTCACGGCCTGCGGGCTGCCGGGGATCGAGCCCCAGGGGATTTTTACCCATTTTGCCGTAGCCGATGAGGGGGAGGCCGGAGAGGCGTATACCCGGCAGCAGTATGACTGTTTTACGGCGGCCATCGCTTTCTGTGAAGAGAGAGGGATTCATTTCACCGTGCGCCACTGCTGCAACAGCGGGGCCATCCTGGATTACCCCGGTTTTTCACTGGATATGGTGCGGCCGGGGATCATTCAGTACGGCCTGCTCCCCTCCGGGGATATGCGCCATCCGCTGCCGTTGCGCCCGGCTATGGCGCTGCGCTCGGTCATCTCCCATAAAAAGTCCATCGCGGCGGGCACCACGGTCAGCTATGGCCGCACGTTCCGGGCCGAACGGGACATGGTGCTGGCCACGGTTCCCATTGGTTATGCCGACGGGTATCCCCGGCGCCTCTCCGGGCAGGCCGACGTGCTGGTAAACGGCAGGCGCGCGCCGATTGTGGGGAGAATCTGCATGGATCAGATGATGATTGATGTCACCGGGATCGAACAGGTGTGCCCGGGGCAGACGGTCACCCTGTTCGGCGAGGATCACGGTTCCGTTCTTCCGGTGGAGGAACTGGCGGAGAAGGCCGGTACCATCGCCTACGAGACCATCTGTCTGATCGGTAAGCGGGTGCCGCGGATTTATCTGCGCGACGGGCAGGCGGTTACCCAGATGAACTATTTTGACAGCGAGCACTGGATCGAATAAAAGCGGCGGGTGTCACCGAAAAATCAAAAAGAGCAGGACAGGCGGGAAATCCGCCGTTGTCCTGCTCTTTTTTGCCCGGCATTTTGGCCGGACGATAAAAGAAGCTTACCGGCCCATGGGAATGTAGCCGATTTTTTTCATCACTTTCGAAAGGGTTTTCTGCGCCAGATACGAAGCGCGCTTTGCATGCTCGGTGTAGATCGACTCCATATAGCTCTTATCCTTGATCAGCTCGCGGAAGCGCTGCTGAATGGGGGCCAGGTGTTCGACCACCGCCGTGCCCACGGCCTCTTTAAAGTCGCCGTACCCGCGGCCCTCGAATTCTCTCTCGATCTCCTCGTAGCTCTTGCCCGTTACGCTGGAGTAAATGCCCATCAGGTTGTTCACGCCGTCCTTGCCCTCGGCATAGCGCACGCAGGCTTCACTGTCAGTCACGGCGCGCTTGAACTTGCGCATAATGGTATCGGGATCATCCAGCACCGAAACCGTGCCGTTCTTGTTCTCGTCCGACTTGCTCATCTTACGGGTGGGATCCTGCAGGCTCATAATTCGGGCACCGGCTTTGGGGATGTACCCGTCCGGAACGCGGAAAGTGGGGCTGTATGCGCTATTAAAGCGGATGGCAATATCGCGGGTCAGTTCCAGATGCTGCTTCTGGTCGGCACCCACGGGTACCAGGTCGGCCTGATACAGCAGGATATCGGCGGCCATCAGCGAGGGATAGGTGAACAGGCCAGCGTTCAC
>JALENG010000114.1 GCA_022767925.1 Clostridia bacterium | reverse complement strand
AGATAGCCCATCTGCAGGCTCCAGCGGATGCACACCTGCGCGACCGAGCGGCCGTATTTGTCGGCGATGGCCTTCATCTCCGGCACTTCGAAAATGCGCCCGTTGCCCAGGGGGCTGTAGGCCTCGCACAGAATCTGATGCTCCCGGCACCATGCGGTGACCTCCGGCTGGGTTTCGCCGGGGCAAAGGCGCAGCTGGTTGATCATCGGGACCACCGTGGCCGTCTCCATCAGGGCCTCCATGTGATGTACACGGAAGTTGCTGATGCCGATGGCGCGGATCTTCCCGGCCTTGTACAGGTCCTCCATGGCGCGCCAGGTCTCGGCATTATTGTGCTGCCAGTTGTCGCGGAACCGGGCGGGATTCGGCCAATGGATCAGATACAGATCCAGATAGTCCAGCCCCAGTTTTTCCATGGACTTGTGAAAGGCCTCGATCGTCTCGTTATAGCCGCGCACATCGTTCCACAGTTTGGTGGTGATGAACAGATCCTCGCGCTTTACGCCGGAAGCCCGGATTCCACGGCCCACGCTGGCCTCGTTGCCGTAAATGGCGGCGGTATCAATGTGGCGGTACCCGGCTTCAATGGCGGTGCGGACCGAATTTTCGGCCACATCGCCGTCGGGCGTTTTCCAGGTGCCAAAGCCCACGCAGGGAATCTGCACGCCGTTATGAAGAGTATAGCTGTCGGTTAACTGGTTCATTTGCATTGCCTCCTTTGCAGTGTGGTTCCCGCCGACCGGGAACCTCTTTCAGTATAAACTTTGTTTCCATACTTTGTCAACAATCTTCCCATCCCTTCCGTTCCGAAAAGGGGTCCTGCGGCAGCGGCGGAAAAATCAACCCCTTCTTCTGTGCCGCTTTCCCGTGGAATCTTGACTTTCCTGTGGAAACCGGTATACTGAATGAAACAGGAAAAATGGGGGGAGAAAATCAATGATACGGGTGATCGCCAGTGATTTTGACTGGACCTTCGGGTCCTGGAAAGGGATTCCGCCGGAGAATCTGCGCGCCGTGCAGCGTTGGCGCGAGGCGGGAAATGTGTTCTGTATTTTGACCGGGCGCGAACCGCAGAGTGCGATTGACGTGCTGCAGCAATATGGGGGACAGTATGATTACCTGCTGGCCTCGTCCGGGACGGTGCAGATGGATCAGAATAATGCCATTCTGGCGGAAAAGCGGCAGCACAGCGGCTTTTTGTCGGAGATTGCCGCCTATACACTGACACTGCCGGTACTGAATTTCCGCGTGTTTCAGGGAAAAGAGCGGTATCGTTTGTACATACCGGGGCATGAGGATGACCAGGAGGCCGGTACCTGTGTGCCGGCGGATTATGACAAATTGCCCTATTTCAATCAGTTCAGCCTGCTGTTTGAAAAGGACGAGGAAGCCGAATCGTACTGTCAGGTGCTCAACGACCGCTATGGCTCGTACATCCATGCGCTGCGCAACGGGCACTGTGTGGACGTGCCCCCCGCCGGGTGGAGCAAGACCGAGGGGCTGCGCTGGTTCCTGAAAAATCTGGGCGTGCCGGAGAAGCAGGCAGTGACGATTGGCGACAATTATAATGATATCGACATGGTCACCGCGTTTTCGGGATACGCCGTGGAGAGCGGCGTCCCCGAGCTGAAAAGCGCGGCGCACGGTGTGGTGAAGAGCGTGGCCGAGCTGATCGACCGGCTGTTGGAGGTGAACCAAAGGGAGGAATCCTCTTGCTGAGAAAAGCGGAGAAGGGTGATCTGCCCGCGGTGTTCCGGCTTTTCGAACAGGTGAAGGGAGAGCTCTTCCGCCAGGGCATCGACCAGTGGGATGACCGGTATCCCACGGAAGAGGATCTGCGCGGGGATATCGAAGCGGGTAGTCTGTGGCTGAAAGAAGTGCAGGGGGAGATATATGGCGCCGTGGTTCTCAATTCGTATTGCGATGAGGAATACGAACAGGGTGCCTGGAGGGAAACCAGCGGGAATTTCCGCGTGATCCACCGCCTGTGCGTGGCCCCGGCTTATGGCGGGCGGGGTGTGGGGCGCCAACTGCTGGAGGAATCGGAACAGTTGGTGAAAAGCTGGGGTGTGCGCTCGGTGCGGCTGGATGTATTCAGCCAAAATCCCCCGGCCCTGCACCTGTATGAAAAGGCGGGCTACTGGAGCACCGGCACGGCCGATTGGCGCAAAGGACGCTTTTACCTGATGGAAAAGATTCTGTGAGGAGGAAGAAAATGGAGATTCTTTTACAGGGGACGGCCTCGTGCCTGCAGAACCCGGGGGTGGAATCGGAACAGCTGATTACCCCCGCGGCAAATCCCGGCACCCATGTGACGATTACGCGGGTGCGTGTGTCCCCCGGCGTCTGCCAGCCGCGCCACTGTCACGCGGGCAGCGAGCAGATTTGGGTCGCTTTATCCGGACAGGGTGTTCTGCTGCTGTCCGGGGAGGAGGAACGGCCGTTTTCCCCGGGGGATACGGCGCGCTTTGCACCCGGGGATATCCATGGACTGCGCTGTACGGGGAAGGAGGACTTTGTCTATCTCTCCGTCACGGCTCCGCCCCTTGATTTTTCCGCGGCCTATCAGAAGAAAAAGTGAGAATAAAAATGCTGCCGTTTGAATAAATGGCAGCATTTTTTATAGATGGGGATAAATTGTTGAAAGAAATTAGAAATTTCTATTGGCATTTGATAAAATCAATGCTATAATTAAAATGGAAAACAGGAGAAAGAGGGGGTTGGAAGAAAATCCCCTCACAGGTTTTGAAAAAAGGAGGGATCCATATGGAGAAAAGGAAAAAGAGGCTGATTCTGGCCGGGGCTCTGGTGGGGTTGGTTGCCATTCTCGCCCTGACAGTGGGAGCGGATGTGATGAATGAAATCCGCCTCAGTCAGGCGCCCGGGGAAGTGCGGAATGTCCGCAGCGTGTCACTGAGTGCGCAGGATGCGGAAGAAAAGCTGTACTATCAGGGGGCCGTCTCCCTGGACAACATGAGCCGGTACCAGTTTACCGATGCCGGCGGAGACAGCTATCAGTATGACGAAAACGGCCATATGGTCCGGTATGTGGCCGGGGATTCGGTGGAAGGACACGAGGCGGCCACGGCGACGGTGCAGGAGAGGCAGCAGACGGCCCTGGCGGTGATGGAGAAACAGGTGCCCGGATTTTCCTCGTATACACAGCAAGCGGTTCGCGAGGGGATCAGCGGCACGGAGTACACCTATGAATACGTGTATTCCGATGGTGTGCGGGATACGGTCTCGGTCACGGTGGCGCCGGACGGGACCGTGGTGAGTTACTTTGCCCTGTACACCACGGCCGGCGGAATGACCCAGGCCGAAAAGGACCAGCTGATGGCGATTCTGGATGAGCATGCCCGGCAGCAGTGCGAGGCCCTGGGGGACGAGAGTTATCGGGTGGAGGATCAGCTGTTCGGCTATGATGAGAGCGGTACGGCCTATGTGTGTGCTTCGGTCCTCTATTCCAACGGAAGCGGGGAAATCGGCCGGGGCTATAATGTGTACGCCGACGGCCGGGTAGAGCCCTGGAACTGAGAAAACGGAAAAGCCTGTCATGGAAAAACGGAAGGGGGGCCGGGCAACCGGACCCCCTTCTTGGAGCAAAAAAGAAAGCCGTGATGGATTATTCCATCACGGCTTTTGGCGGAGAGGAAGCGACTCGAACGCTCAATGCCTTGTGGGCACACCACATTTCCAATGTGGCTCCTTACCATTAGAATACCTCTCCATGGCAATCTGTCGGGTGTGATTCACTCAGCGACGGGTATTATTATATCGCAGAGAAATGAAAAAAGCAAGGGGAAAATAAAATTTTTTGAAAAATATTTCTGTGGGCCGGTTTCCGGCCCGCTTTTGCTTGCGAGTCCGAACTTTCGTGTTATAATAGGGAAGGAAAACGGGGAGAGGGCGGACTGCCCTTTCCTCAATGGAAATGAAGGAGTTAGGAAGCTATGAATCGAACCGAAATTGCGGCGCTGTACGCCGATGCGCAGCCCTTCGGCGGAAAAACGGTGACAGTGTGCGGCTGGGTCCGCTCAATCCGCGATAGCAAGGCGCTGGGTTTTATCGACCTGAATGATGGCAGCTGCTTTAAGGGTGTGCAGATTGTCTTTGAAGACGGGAAAGTGGACAACTTCCACGAGATTGCCAAACAGAATGTGGGGTGTGCCCTGCGTGTTACGGGGGAAGTGCTGCTGACCCCGCAGGCCAAGCAGCCCTTTGAAATTCACGCCCGTCAAATTGTGGTCGAGGGGCCGAGCACGCCCGAGTATCCGCTGCAGAAAAAGCGCCACAGCATGGAGTACCTGCGTACCATCGCCCATCTGCGCCCGCGCACCAATACGTTCAGCGCGGCGTTCCGGGTGCGCTCGGCAGCGGCCTTTGCCATTCATAAATTCTTCCAGGAGCGCGGTTTTGTTTACGCCCATACCCCCCTGATTACCGGCAGTGACTGCGAGGGCGCCGGTGAGATGTTCCATGTGACCACTCTGGATCTGGAAAATCCGCCCCGCACCGAAGATGGCAAGGTGGATTATAAAGAGGATTTCTTCCAGAAGCCCACATCTCTGACCGTGTCCGGTCAGCTGGAGGCTGAGTGCATGGCCATGGCATTTGGAAAGGTGTATACGTTTGGACCTACCTTCCGCGCCGAGAAGTCCTACACCCAGCGCCATGCGGCGGAATTCTGGATGATCGAACCGGAAATGGCATTCTGTGACCTGCAGGAGGACATGGAGGTTGCCAAGGATATGATCCAGTATGTCATCCGCTATGTGATGGATACCTGTCCGCAGGATCTGGCTTTCTTCAATCAGTTTATGGACAAGGGATTGCTCCAGCGGCTGGAGCATGTGGCCACCAGCGATTTTGCCAAGGTCACATACACCGAGGCTATTGAAATTCTGGAAAAGCACAATGATGCCTTTGAGTATAAGGTCCAATGGGGCAGTGACCTGCAGACCGAGCACGAGAAATACCTGACCGAGCAGGTTTTCGGCAAGCCCGTGTTTGTAACGGATTACCCCAAGGAGATCAAGGCTTTCTATATGCGCCAGAATGACGACGGAAAAACGGTGGCGGCGGTGGATATGCTGGTGCCCGGAATCGGCGAGATCATCGGCGGCAGCCAGAGAGAGGAACGCCTGGATGTCCTTACAGCCCGTATGGACGAGCTGGGTCTGAACCAGGAGGACTACTGGTGGTATCTGGATCTGCGGCGTTACGGCGGCGCCAAACATGCCGGTTTCGGTCTGGGATTTGAGCGATTGATTATGTATTTAACCGGGATCCCGAACATCCGCGACGTACTGCCCTTCCCGCGCACCACGGGCACGGCAGAGTTCTGATATGAGCGTGCAATTGGAAAGGTTGCGGCTTTTGCTGCAGCCGCTTTGCCGTCAGGGGCTGTGCCTGGCATTTTCCGGTGGAGTGGACAGCACGGTGGTTCTGGCGGCGGCCGTCTCGATCCCCACGGAAAAGCCGGTGCAGGCAGTGTTGTTTGCCACCCAGCTGCACCCGCCTGCCGAGGAGAAAGAAGCGGAAAAGCTGTGCCGGGAGATGGGAACTACCCTGACCGTTCTGCGTGTGGATGAGTTTTCGGATCCCTGCATTCTGCAGAACCCGGTAGACCGGTGCTATCACTGCAAAAAGCTGCTGTTTACCACGCTGCGCCGCCATGCACAGGAGCTTGCCTATCCTCATTGTGCCGATGGCACCAATGCGGATGACCTGCTGCAGTACCGGCCGGGGCTGAAGGCGTTAAGCGAGCTTTCCATTATCAGCCCGCTGGCTCAGTGCGGCTTTTCAAAGGCCCAGGTGCGCGCGCTGGCATCGGAGCTGGGACTGTCGGTGCAGGCAAAGCCCAGCTCGCCCTGTCTGGCGACCCGCCTTCCCTACAACACCCCCATCACCCGCCAGGCCCTCTCGCAGATCGCCCGGGGAGAAGCCGGGCTGCAGTCCCTGGGCTTTGCGGGCTGCCGGGTGCGCCTGCACGGGAATATTGCCCGGGTGGAAATTCCCCTTATCGATTTTCCGCGCTTTTTGCAGCAGCGGGAGGCGGTTGTTTCCATGATGAAAGGAATTGGGTTTGCCTATGTGACCCTGGACCTGGAAGGGTTCCGGTCGGGCAGTATGGATGAACCCCTCGGTCTGAAGAAGCAGGCCGGGTCAGGAGAGGAGACCGAAAGAACGTGAAAACCGAAGATTTGCTGCGGGCCGTGCAGGAAGGATCCTGTACCGTGGAAGATGCGATGGAACAGCTGAAAACACTGCCGTATGAGAACATGGGGTATGCCCGGCTGGATCACCACCGCGCGCTGCGCACCGGATTTCCCGAGGTGATTTTCAGCCAGGGAAAAACCGTTGCCCATATGGCCGAGATTTTTCAGCATTTATATCAGCGCAGCGGGACCGTGCTGGCCACCCGTACCAGCGGTGAGCAGTACCAGGCGGTCCGGGCTCTGGTTCCGCAGGCGGAGTACAATGAGATGGCCCGCACGGTGACGGTGGGGATGAAGCCGGAATCGGAGCGCCCGGGATTGATTGCCGTGTGTACCGGCGGCACGGCGGATATCCCCGTGGCGGAGGAGGCGGCGGTTACCGCCGAGATGTGCGGGGCGCGGGTATTGCGGGTCTATGATATCGGCGTATCGGGCCTGCACCGGCTTTTGTCGGCCCTGCCGGAGATTCGCCATGCCAATGCCATTGTGGCCGTGGCCGGGATGGAGGGGGCGCTGGCCTCCGTATTGGCGGGGCAGGTGGATAAACCGGTGATCGCGGTACCCACCAGTGTGGGGTACGGAGCCAATTTCGGCGGCCTGTCGGCGCTTTTGACCATGGTGAATTCCTGTGCAGCGGGGATCAGTGTGGTGAATATTGACAACGGATTTGGCGGCGGCTACCAGGCAGCCCAGATTAACCGGCTGGTATGCATGGCGAAGAGGGAGGAGACAATGTAATGAAAACCTTGTATTTGGAGTGCTATTCCGGTATCAGCGGGGATATGACGGTGGCGGCCCTGCTGGATTTGGGTGCCAGTGAGGAAAAGCTGCGCCATGCCCTTGACAGCCTGCAGGTGGACGGATATACCCTGAAAATCAGCCGGGTGAATAAAATGGGGATTATGGCCGCTGATTTTGATGTGATTCTGGATGAGGAATCGCACAATCACGAACATTCCCACGATCACGAACATTCCCATGATCACGAACATTCCCACGATCACGAGCATTCTCATGATCACGAGCATTCCCACGACCATGTACACCGCGGACTGCGGGAGATCACGGAGATCATTGAGAAAGGGGATTTAACCCCCGGGGCCCGGAAAATGGCCCTGCGCGTGTTCCAGGTGCTGGCCGAGGCCGAAGGACTGGTGCACGGAAAGCCGCCGGAGGAAGTGCATTTCCACGAAGTGGGAGCGGTGGATTCCATTGTGGATATTGTGGGGGCCTGCGTGTGTCTGGATGATCTGGGGATCGACCGGATCTGCCACAGCGAGGTATTCGAGGGGACGGGTTGGGTAAACTGTGCCCATGGCCGTATGCCGGTTCCTGCCCCGGCGGTGATGCAGCTGGCTCAAAAAGCGGGTTTCTCCCTGCGCATTACGGGGACCCGCGGGGAAATGGTAACCCCCACCGGTGCGGCGATTCTGGCGGCTTTGGCAGAGGAAAATGCGGTGCCTGCTTCGTTTACCGTAAAACGGGTGGGTATCGGCGCAGGGAAAAAGGATTTTGACCACGCCAACATCCTGCGCGCTATGCTGATTGAGGGCGGAGAAGAGACCGGAGAAGAGACCGGGGCGGATTTTTTTGAAGCGAAACCCGTAATGGAACTGCAGTGCAATATCGACGATGCCACTGGGGAAGAGCTGGCCCTCTGCCGCGAGCATCTGCTCGCAGCCGGTGCGCTGGATGCCGCTTTCCAGCCGCTGTATATGAAAAAGGGCCGGCCGGCCTGGCTGTTCACCGTTCTCTGCCGTCCGGGAGAAGAGGAAATGATGGCGAAAATCCTCTTTTCCGAGACCACGGCCATCGGCGTGCGCTACAGCGAGAAAAAGCGTTTTGCCATGCAGCGCCGGCAGAAAACCGTACAAACCTCCTATGGCGAAGTGGCGGTCAAGATATGCCGGTACGGAGACATGGAAAAAGTATATGCGGAGTATGATTCGGCCCGGCAGGTTTCTGAATCGGCCAGGGTGCCCCTGCGCGAAGTGATGCAGGCGGCGGTGTGGGCAGCCAAAGAAAACTGAAAAGCAAAAGAGATAAAGTTTTCCCTGTTTTTGGAAAGAATCTTGGCAAAAGAAGAATAATTGCATAAAATGAATCAAAAACTTGCATTTTACTCTAGGGTAGCGTAGAATAACAGAGGAAAAATGAAAGAAATAAAATCCTCGATTTCAAATTTAGCAAAGGGGAATCAGGTAGAATGAGTGATTCGCTGATCAGCCGTGAGGCATTACGGAAAGAAAAAGAAGAATTGCAGCGCGCCTTTGAAGCCATTAAGGCACAGGGGCTCTCGCTGAACATGGCGCGCGGAAAGCCGAGCGCCGAGCAGATCCGTCTGTCGGATGATTTTCTGACCCTTGTAACCCTGGAGGATGATTTTCAGGCGGGGGGACAGGATATCCGTAACTACGGGCTGCCCGAGGGGATTCCTGCGGCGCGCAAGCTGATGGGGGACTTGCTCGGTGTGCCGGATGAGCTGGTGCTGATTGGCACCAACAGTAGTCTGAATCTGATGTTCGATGCGGTCACCTATGGATATACCAAAGGGTTTTCCGGGTGCGAACCGTGGTGCCGGCAGGAGAACGCGGCGTTTTTGTGTCCGGTTCCCGGCTATGACCGTCACTTTGCCATTACCGAGCACTATGGGATCCGGCTGATCCCCATTCCCATGACGGAAACCGGGCCGGATATGGATCAGGTGGAAGAGTATGTGGAGAAGGATCCCTGTGTGAAGGGTATGTGGTGTGTTCCCAAGTATTCGAACCCCGGCGGCGTGACTTACAGCGATGAGACGGTGCGCCGCATCGCCTCGTTAAAGCCCGCAGCCAAGGACTTCCGTGTGTACTGGGATAACGCCTATGTGGTGCATGACCTGTATGAGGAAGGGGACACGCTGCTGAATTTCTATGAGGAGTGCTGCCGTGCCGGGAACCCGGAACTGGGGATTCAGTTCTGCTCGTTTGCCAAAATTCTCTATCCCAGCAGCGGCATCTCGGCTATGGCGGCCGGTCCGGAGACGGCCAAAGAGATGCAGCGTCATTTTTCCTTCCAGACAATTGGCCGCGATAAGGTCAACCAGCTGCGCTGCGTCAAGTTCTTCCGGGATGTCGAGGGAATTAAAGCCCATATGAAGAAACACGCCGCGATCCTCCGCCCGAAATTTGAGGCAGTTCTCGCCATTCTGGAAGAAGAACTGGGGGGCCGGAATGTCGCTTCCTGGAGCCATCCGCGGGGCGGTTACTTTATCAGCGTGGATGTGCTGCCCGGCTGTGCCAAGCGGGTGGTGGCTCTCTGTAAAGAGGGCGGCGTGACGATGACCGGCGCCGGGGCCGCTTTCCCCTATAAACAGGATCCCAATGACAGCAATATCCGCGTGGCGCCCTCGCTGCCTCCGGTGGCAGATTTGGAAAAGGCCATGGAGCTGTTCTGCCTCTGTGTCCGGCTGGCTGCCGTGGAAAAGCAATTGGGAGAGCTCTCCTGATCCCGTATAGAAAAATTTGCAAAAGAAAAGGCCGTCTGTTTTCGGAAAACCGAAGAGCAGGCGGCCCTTTTTACTGGGGAGGTTCTCTCTCTTTTCCCGCAGTCCAAATGAAAAAACCTTCCTGAACCGCGGCAAGCGTGGCTGGTAAGCAGAGAAAAACGGCAAAACAGAGACTGTCCCCGTATTTAACGAAAAAGGGGAACAAAAACAGCAGCAGGCCGGTGATCCGGTTCAGTGTTGTGTGCATCATCACCAGTTTTTGCCGGCGCACATAACCGAACAGAAAATTGAGGATCCGGATCATGGCAATTCCCGCTATCCATATCCAAAGTGCAGCGGGAAAACACAGGTGCGGCCCTATTTTATACAGGCAAGCCATAAGAAAAATCAGATCGGCAAGGCTGTCACCACATAAGGAAGTAATTTGAGAAAAATATTGAAATACAACTTACGGGCGATAGCAAAGGCAAAAGCCAGCGTAAAAGGCAGATTTGCTTTTTACACTGGCTTTCTCTATATCCAAAATAAAATCGCACATTCGCAAAGCAGAAAATCTTTTGCTACACTATAGCCAAAGGAGGGCGAAAGATATGCGAAATCAAAATCATCAACGCACCTATCAAAAAATTCAAAATGAAGATAACGGAGGTTTAAAGCATGGAAAAGACAATTTTTGAGCAAATGGGCGGGACATATGCGCAGGCTGGCGATTACAATTTGCCAAGCCTTATACTTTCCAATGAAGAATCAAAGCCAATCGGCATATGAGGACAGCGACACGCAAGGTATTTAAAGCAGAACCGCAAAGTTTTGTATATGAATCTTCTAACAAGCGGCAAACTAAACGCCTACCTTGCCAACATTGACAAGCAAGCGCAGGAACGCTTTGAACGGCTCATAGAGGGCATGAAGCAGACACAGGGCATTACAGAACAGCTAAAGGCAGAAAATGCCTTAGAATGGGTCGGAAGGATGAATAACATACTGGCGTGTGCGATGGAGATTGTGAACGAGGAAATCATCTACACTTAAAGCATTGTAACGCATATAATCGTAAAATCGTGACGGGCAGTGATAACACTTTGCTCATCATTTAATAAGCCACAAAGCAGTGTCAATACTCCGCACCAAAATCCTCCATAATAGTTCCACCCTATGGCATGGAACAGTTTTTCCATGCCATAGGAAGTAAGATATTCCAAAGCACAGGTGATAACGGCGCTTGTCATAAACAAAATTCCATGGATTTGTCATTCGGCAAAAAAATAATTACAAGTAATGCACCACTCCCATAAATCGGACAATAGGGGCCGTTCAGAAAACCGCGATTTACAAATTTTCACTAGCTGATAGAATACAGTATTGTTTCGTAGAGCTAGCCTGAAAAGCTGTATTCCCCAAACCATAAAAAACATGTTGCAATCAAACCCATATTGTACTCCTCAAGTAAAAAGCAGCCGCTACAGATCAATTAAGTCCGTAGTGGCTGCTTTGTTTAACATCTACTTTTCATCCTGACCATACCACAAAGCGTCGGAAGTATCAATCTTTTCATGCAGTTTTTTAAGATTATCTTCCAGCGAGTACGAGCAAAGTGTATGTCTCTTACGATTCAATGGCGTCAGTTCTATAAATGAACTTTACCTGACCGTCCATATTATCGTCAATACCTGAGAAAGAGCGGTAATTTTTCGACACGTCTATGGTTGCCCGCAGTCTCGTGGTAAGTCCCGTCAGATCGCCGTCAACTGCATCCACAAGCTTCTGTACGCCTTGCTCATTGAATTCCTTTAGACCGTCGGAAAGCTGCATTGCACCGTCCCGAAGCTGTGTAATACCATCCACAAGAGCGGGGGTACCGTTTTTCAGAGTAAGAATTCCGTCGTATAGTTCAGTGGCTCCGGCATATAGCTTGCTCGTTCCGCTTTTCAGATCATCTGTACCGGCTTTTAATTCTCCTGCGCCTGCAGCAGCCTCAGAAACACCAGCCGTATAAGATTGAAGCCCGAGATAGAATGCGTTATAGCTATCCAGCGATGTTTTGAGTGAAATCACGGATTTTGCACCTTCCGAGGCGGCAGCAAGCTGCGCTTGCACTTCGTCAGAAGCCATATTGTCAGAAATCGCTTTTTGTACCTGCAATTCCGTATTGGTCGCAATCATTTCCTTTATCGTATCGCTCTGCATTTGCTCCTCTACGTTTGCGGAGATCATCGCCTGAACAGATTCTGACGCCATCTGTTCTGTTGTGTTATCTTCAATCATCTGAAAAATCGACTCACTTTGCATTTGTTCAGCAATTGCGGCATTGATCGCAGCTTGGGTTTCTTCATCAATCATACCGGCAGCGATCGCAGCGTCGTAGTTTGCCTGATCCATTCCTGTTGCAGCATAAATGACTTGTTCTGTTATGGTTTGATGAATTGCTTCTGTCACCTGTATTGTGACCTGTTCTCTTACAGCAGTCGTTACCTGTGCAGTTACTTCTACACGGATCGCCGCCGTTACTTGCCCCTCTATATAAGGGCGTTGTGCCTCGACTGCCGCTGTAACTGCCGCAAGCGCCTTTTCGTAGACCGCATTTTCATCCAGAGAAGCGATCACACCAGTCAACACATCGGCATAGTTGCTTATCGTTAATGCCGGTACATCTAATCCCGCAGCGGCAAGCTGAGTATTGGCGGCAGAAAGCAGCGTCTCAAATACCTGTTTAGCGCCTCCATTCAGCGAATCATTATTGGACGCGAGCGTATTTAATCCCTCGGATAATTGTGCTGCACCAGATTGTAGTTTGGCCGCACCGGTATCCAGATCACCTGCGCCGGTTTTTAAGGCTTCTGCGCCAGCGGTCAATTTATCAATGCCTTCCACCAACTCTCCGGATTTTTCAAGTAGTGTGGAAAGCCCATCGTAAAGCTGGGAGGAACCGTCCATTAACTGTTCCATGGCATCTGTCATTTCACCAAGCGAACCGCTCAGATCACTGATCGAGTCGAGATGATCCGCATCCATCTCGTTAAACAACTCATTGGTTGCCAGAGTGATTGTCGTACCAAGCTTAAAGTTTTTTGCATTGGCAGTAATCTCCACATAATCGGGAATTTCCAGCTTCTCAGGAGAAATCGCAAGGTTATCCTGAAGTCCGGGGAAAGCGATACCAATCACGGCAGTGCGGCTGCCATCGTTAATGAGCTTCCCGTTGGTGATCTCTACATTTGTGAAAACATCATTGTCCAGCAGGATACCCGTAAGCATTGCAAAAGGCACGTAGATTTTTTCCTTTTGCCCATCAATCTCAACATACTCGTATTGTTGATTCGTATAGTCGAAACGGATCGTCACCTTACCGCTTTTCCCAGCCAATTCTGCAGGAGATACTGTTTTACCGTCCAACTTGTATGTAACGGACAGTCCAACAGGCAGTTCCTTTTCGATATTGCCCTGATAGTAAATATCATTGCCTTGTGCGTCCCAGACACGAGTATTATCGCTGCCAAGCGTATAACTTTCATCACTCTTGACATTTTCTACATCCGTCAGTTCGCTCTTATCACGGATCGTGTTACTGCCAAGCGTGTTTTTAATCCAGTCACTGACAATGATTTTTTGTACCGAGCCGTCTGCTCTGGCTATGACATATACTGTTTCATCCTTAGAATTGCTCTGTTCCTCCGCAGTATTGCCAGTTGACATAGTCTGCGGTTGTTCAGCTTCTTCCTTTTTTTCGTTTGTCAGTGAAAATGCTGCAACACTGGAACTAACAAGCAGTATCATGCAAAGACAGATTGCAATCGGCTTTATCATAGACCTTTTCATTTCGTAAGTACCTCCAATTTTTCTGAGTTGATCGGCGTTTCGGCATGACCGGAATCGTCCGTAAAATGAGTTTTCTTTCTCATACCCCAAGTAGTTGCGCAGATGATCTTATCACACAGGAGCAGAAGCGCCGGTAGAATAAAGATAACTGCAAGCATACTGACAATGGCGCCTCTTGCCATCAGCATACACATGGAACCGATGATATCAATGTCAGAATAAATCGCAACTCCAAAAGTTGCAGCAAATAGTCCCATACCCGATACGATAATGGACGGAATCGAGGTGGAAAGCGCCGTCCATACAGCGTCCTTCTTGCCATTCCCTCGTATTCGCTCCGCTTTGTACCGAGTCGTCATTAAAATTGCGTAGTCTACGGTTGCACCAAGCTGAATCGTGCTGATACAGATGGGGGCGATAAACGGAAGGCTCTGACCCAAATAGTGAGGTAATCCAAGGTTAATAAAGATTGCAACCTCTATTACAGAGATCAAAATAAACGGCAAAGACAAGCTTTTCTCCACCAAAGCTATGATGATGAAAATTGCAAGGATGGAAATGGCATTGACAACTTGAAAATCATGAGAGGTTGTTTCAATCATGTCTTTCATGCAGGGCGCTTCGCCAATCAGCATACCACTTTCATCATATTTTTTCAGGATTGTATTCAGATCGCTAATTTGATCGTTAACCGCGTCGCTTGCCACTTTATATTCAGAGTTGATCAGCAGCAGTTCCCACTTATCATTTTTCAGAATACTTGTAATGGATTCCGGCAAAATTTCCTCCGGTATACGGGAGCCAATCACGGATTCCAGCCCAAGAACATACTTCACGCCGTCTACCTGCTCCATTTCTTTCATCATGGAGCGAACGGATTTTGCGGGGAGATTTGCATCCACCAACAGCATATGGGTCGATGCGATGTCAAAATCCTCTGACAGCTTACTGTTGGCAATTACATATTCCATATCCTCCGGCAGGCACTGTCCCATGTCATAATAAACTTCATCATTTGTTTTACTGTAACCGTAATAGGCCGGCGGGATCAGCAAAGCAAAGATTACAATGAACACGGGGAATATGCGAACAACGCCTTTGGCAAAACCGCCCATGTTGGGAATGAGAGATTTATGCTTGGTTTTTTGCAAGGGTTTATCGAACACAAGAATCAATGCCGGAAGAACGGTCACACAGCCCAGGACGCCAAGCAGCACACCCTTCGCCATAACGATACCAAGGTCGCGCCCCATCGTAAAGGACATGAAGCAAAGCGCAATAAACCCGGCAACCGTTGTAATGGAACTGCCAACTACAGAGGCCAGTGTTTCTTTAATGGCAACAGCCATAGCCGCTTTGTTGTCGTCGCACCGTGTTCGCTGCTCGTTGTAGCTATGCCAAAGGAAGATGGAATAATCCATGGTAACGGCAAGCTGTAAAACAGCCGAAAGCGCCTTTGTGATATAAGAGATTTCGCCCATAAAATAGTTCGTTCCGAGATTGAGCAAAATCATCATACCGATACTGGCAAGAAACACAAACGGAACCAGCCAGCTATCAAGGAACACCAGCATGGCTACACAGGCGAGCAGCACAGCAATCCCGACATAAATCGGTTCTTCCTTTTCACACAAATCTTTCAGATCAGTCACAAGCGCCGACATACCTGAGACAAAACACTGTTTCCCAGCAATCTGGCGAATCTCCCGAATCGCATCCATGGTAATGTCTGAGGATGTAGAGGTATCAAAGAATACTGCCATCATTGTGGCGTTCTCTGTGTTAAATTCGTTATAGATTTTATCCGGCAAAAGTTCCATTGGAATAGAAAGATCGGCTATAGAATCATACCAAAGAACCGTTTCTACATGATCAACCTGTTCGATTTTCTCTTTCAGAGCCGCTACATCTTTAGCAGGCATATCCTCCACGATGATAAAGGAAAAAGCCCCTTTTCCGAAATCTTCTAAAAGCTCATTCTGCCCAATTACCGTTTCCATATCCTCCGGCAAATAGTCGAGCATATCATAGTTGATCCTTGTTCCCGCCATTCCGAGTACGGACGGTATCATCAATACAAGGACAACAATCAGAATCAGTATTCGGTGCTTTACGACCGCTTTTGAAAAACGCATAAATCATCACCTATCCTTTCACTTGGTTTCAGAATACTCAATTTCAATAACATCAGGCTGCTGATGCTTAATAATAAGCACTGTACTGATTACCGTATAGAGATTCAAGATTCCTTCGGCTAAAATTGAAACGCCGAGCAGTACCGTCAGGAACTGAGCGCTCTTTGCGGAGCGAAAAATAAGAAACACTCCGATAGTCCCTGTGACAACCGCCAAAGCGAGAATCACCCACCAGCTTTTGATACCGAATCTCTTGGAATCTAAAGCAATTTGAACCTTAAATAGCCCATCTGTCAGAATGGAAATTCCAAGAGCAATGCAAATGAATGTCATAAGATCATCCGGTCGGATCAGAACAATCAATCCCAAAACAAGCAGCAATATGCCGAGTTCCAGGTCAAATTGAAAGGCCAGTCGGAACAAATCTCTTGAAAAATATCCAACGAGTTTTACAATACCGAATACGATCATTGCAATCCCCATGGATATACCAATCATAGTTATTGAAATATCCGGCAGTGCAATGAACAAAGCGCCGGCAATGCAAAACATAACGGACATCACAATATAGCCGATTTTTGCAATCCGCATTGGTGTTACAGAACGCATTTTCATAGGGCAAACCTCCTCATTCGTTTTCTGATAGTACTATAGTGCCGTCCTGTTTTTCTGAATATGGGCATTAAAATGCCCTGTGCCTGAAAATCAGGCACAGGGCACTCATTGACTGAAAAACAGACAGACAAAGGAAAATGTCTGACTTGTTTATTTTCTTTCCTCGCAACGGCGGATCATTTCTTCAACAGTTCCTTTTTGTAATTCATAGATACGCTTAAAAGATAACTGTATATCCTCTTTCATCCCTTTATTCAGCCATCCGGATACAATCCCGAAAAGCACACAGCCAAAATACTGACGAATGATATCCTCATCAGTCTTGTTGATTTTTCTTCCATCCGTAACAGTATCAACATACTTTTCTACCGAGTGTTCGCATATTCTCCAAAGGTACTGCTCATAGATGTCCCGGTTGATAGAGTTGTAGATATGTAATACAGCACGCTTATGCTTCAGAGCAAAATCGATCATGGCATTTAAGCAATCCTCAATCAAAGCCACGGACGGGAAGTCCTGTATAATACGCTCTGCATCCTCTACTATGATATCCTCGATCAACTTGGGGATATCTTCAAAATAGTAATAAAAAGTATTTCGATTGACGCCGCAGTCAGATACAATGTCTTTTACAGTGATTTTGGAAAGCGGTCGTTCATTTAATAGCTTCAAAAAGGAGGATTTTATTGCATTCCTTGTAAAATTCGCCATTGCTATTCTCCTTTCAGCTTTATTTCAACAATGTCTTCGATGTTGCATCGCAGAGCATAACAAATTTTTGCTAATGTATCCAAGTGAACAGACTCGTTCCTGCCCATTTTCGTAATCACCGAAGGGCTAAGGTGCGTTAGTTCTTGCAAGCCTTTCTTTTTCAGTTTACGATCAATCAATAGTTTCCATAAACGGTCATAGGATATCTGAGTGGTGTTTTCCATGTTGTGCCTCCTTAAACTTCTTCAAGGCGTTATATATTAGTATAACAAATCTGTGCTTATAATGCAATAAAATCCGCACGAAACAATAAAAAATTTACATTTTTGCGCTTGTTATATCCCTTATCGTCGCAGTAAATTCCTTATGTAAAAGACGTTAATTCCTGTTTCAAGTAAGCGATTTGTTGAGTCAGGAATGATCTCTCAAACTGAGCAACATATCATCACTATGCGGGAACAACATTGATTCTTTGCAGGAGCTTGTTTCTTTTATCGATGAAAAGCGTGAACAGATTTCCGCTTTGGAAAAAGAAAGGCAGTCCATTTACAACCGCAACCGTCACAAAAAAGATGATGGATTGAACAAAGCGGCACGGGAAATCTC
>JALENG010000075.1 GCA_022767925.1 Clostridia bacterium | reverse complement strand
TTTTTCTGGAGCGGATGACGAGGCTCGAACTCGCTACCTCCACCTTGGCAAGGTGGCGCTCTACCAGATGAGCTACATCCGCATATCCCGTTGCGACGGTTGTTATTATAACAAACTTCCCCCGGTCTGTCAAGAAAAATTTTCGGGAAGGTCCCCGTTTTTCCAGGAGTGTAAATTCAGCACATATCGGGAAAAGATCCGGAAATTCTTTTATAATAAAACCGCTATGGTATGGGTGAAATCCCATCCGGTTTTTTGCCGGGAGTCCGGATATTCTATCCGGATGATTCTATGTTGGAAAGAAGGGTTTCTGTTGAACGAACCATTCAAAAATAAAAAGCGCACGCTGGGCGACAACCTAAAAGAAGCCCGTCTTCGCAAGGGGCTGCTGCAGTCCGATGTCGCCAGCGCTCTGCATTTGGAGCGCTCTACGTATACTTCCTATGAGACCGGCCGCACTTCCCCCAGTGCCGAAACTCTGTTTAAGCTGAGTGCAATTTACGAAACCCCTGTCATCGAGCTGCTTGGCAGTGATTTTTCCTCCTCTGCTTCCCTGCACGAGCCCTCCCATTCGGAGTATACCTCCAACTCTCCGGCGCCGTCCATCTACCGGCTGCAGCCAAAAGAACGGGAGCTGCTGGAGCATTTTCAGGCCTTGACCGAAGAACGGCAGAACAAACTTCTGAAACTGGTCCGCAAAATACACGTCGAGCAGGTTGAAGAGGAGAAAGCCGCGAAAAGTAATCCGTAAACCCGCAAAAACCGAGAGAAAGAGGCCGGCCAGTCGTTTACATTGGCCGGTTTTTTGTGATATACTTGATAACAGCCGGAGCGAATCGCTGCGGAATTATGGGGGAGGAGCGGAACAACCAATGGCTGTGGAAACCGATGCTTTCACCGGGGGGATTGCCCCGGGAGGATTGCGGACCAAAAATGATATCCGAATTCTGCTGTGCTACCTGCTGTCCAGTGTGGGGGCGCCCATCCGGCGCGACGACATCATCCGCATCATGCAGGAGAACAGCCTGTGCAATTATTTCGAGGTGACCGAGGCCCTCTCGGATCTGATTCAGAAGGGCGCCATCCAGAGGGATCCGCAGGAGGAGCCACTGCTGACGGCCGGGCCCATGGCGCGGGAAATCGCCGAACAGCTGACGGGGACCATTCCCCTCTCTGTTCGGGATAAAGCGGTATCGGCCGCGCTGAATCTGCTGGCACAGGCCAAGCGGGAAAAGGAAAACCGCGTGGAAATCAAGAAAACCGGCATGGGCTACATGGTCACCTGCCACGTATCCGGCGGCGACATCGAGCTGATGCAGTTTTCGCTGTATGCGCCGGACCTGTATCAGGCGCGCCTGATCAAGCACCAGTTCCACAGTGACCCGGAATGTGTGTACCGCATCCTGCTGGCCGCCGTGACGGGCAATTCCGATCTGGCCGAGGACTCGATCCGCCGCATGAACCTGCACAAGCGCTGATTTGGGAGGGCTTTCTTCCGGTAAATCGTTTTGTAAAAAAGAGGTGTGACAGTATGTCACACCTCTTTTCCTTTTTTCAGAACACCGGCCCCTCTGTTTACGGATCCGCTTTCCCCTTCGGCGCCGGGTACCCCTCGAAGATCACCGCGTCAAAAATACGCTCCGCCTGCTGCTGCTCCTGGGGGGTGCGGATGGTCCAGGCCGCCAGCATGGGGGAAAACAGCTTTCGGCACACCCGAAAGCCGACCGCCCGGGTATCCAGATGGCAGTACGCCACAAAATCCGGGCGCCCCAGCACGTTGATCAGCAAATGCGTCAGGCAGAAACCCACCACCGGATTCTGACCGCCGCTGTCCCGGGAGAAATCCATGGACAGCTGCCCGCGGACCATCCCGGGGCAGTGCTTTTTAAACCAGCGCACGCACAGCGGGTTAAACGACTCCATGCAGACCGGCCCCGGGTACTGCTCAAGCAGCGGGGCCACCTTTTCGCACACCGACAGATCGGTATTGGAGCGGTACGTTTTGATTTCGCAGATCAACGGGACGCCCCCCAGCACCTGCAGCACCTGGGAGAACAGGGGGATTTTCTCCCGGGTATTTCCCAGGGAACAGGCCTGCAGCTCGTCATAGCTGAGGTCACACACCCGTTTGTCCACCCCGCACATCCGCAGCAGGCTGCCGTCGTGGAAGACCACCATCTGCCCGTCCCGGGTCAGCTGCACATCCAGCTCCACCCCGTATCCGCTTTCCACCGCCCGGCGGAACGCCGCCAGGCTGTTTTCCGGAATATCGGGGGCCGCATGATAACCCCGGTGCGCATAGGCAATCCCTTCCAGATGGGAGGTATCCCGGCGGCGGCGGGGCCGGATGAGGAACAAAAACAGCAGAACCGCCAGCAGAAGAACCCCCAGTACGATCCATAGAACGGTCAAAATTCATCCGCCTTCTTTCAGTCATCCACGTCAAAATTTTCCAAAGCCGTCTTCTTTTCGGGCTTTACATCGCCGTGGCGCACCCACAGCATGGTGACAAACGACAGCACCGAGAAGAACACCGCATACGGGAACAGGGTGAAGTACCCCACATGCTCCAGCAGCAGGCCCGACAGCACCGGGGTGAGGATCTGGGCCGACATGGAGAATGTATAGTAAAGCCCGGTGTACCGCCCGGTATCGGCGCCGTGGCTCATCTCGACCACCATGGGATAGGAATTCACATTAATCGAGGCCCATCCGATCCCGATCAGAACCAGCAGGACGTACATCCACCCGTTATAGGCGGGCAGCAGGAATGCCGCCGCATAGGAGACCGTCATCAGGATAATGCCGAACTGAATCAGGCGCCGGCGGCCAAAGCGGCTGGAGAGAATGCCGATGGGCAGATAGCTGATCACGGCGGCAATGGTCCCCACCATCAGACCCCCGGCAAATCCGCCGCCGGTCACGCCCCACACCTGCTCCACATAACGGGTATAGGCGGTGGTCACCGCATTGTAGGCGGCAAACCAGAAGAAGACGGACAGCAGCAGGAAGATCAGGCTGCGGCGCACCTCTTTCTTCATGCGCACGCCGCTTTTTACCTCTTCCTCCTCTTCCTGGGAAACCGGCACCTCGGCCGCCATTTTGTTCTCGCGGATTGTCAGGAGCAAAATGACCACCGCCAGCACCATAATCCCGGCCACCGCGGCAAACACCGCCCGGTAATCGGTCAGCTGACCCTTGGGCGCCTCTTTCACCAGCAGGGTAACGAGCAGCAGAGTGATGACCGAGCCCACCGCACCCATCAGGTTAATCACCGCATTGGCCCGGCTGCGCAGGGGCTTGGGCGTCAGGTCCGGCATCAGGGCAACGGCCGGCGAACGGTACAGCCCCATGGAGAGCAGTACCAGCCCCAGGGCCACAAAGAACAGCACAAAATTCTGCTGGGCGGCGGCCATGGGAATGATCACCGCGAACACCGCCGAGAGCAGCGCCCCCACCACAATGAAGGGCATCCGCCGCCCCAGCCGCGTGTGGGTGCGGTCGCTGAGAGCCCCCAGCAGCGGGAGGAGAAACAGCGCCAGAACGTTATCCAGCGCCATAATCGCGCCGCTGACCGTCTCTCCCAAATGGAAGTTGTTCTTGAGGATCAGCGGGATGATACTGTCGTACAGCTGCCAGAACGCGCAGATCGACAGGAAGGCAAAGCCCACGAAGAAGGTTCGTTTGTAATTGAGTTTCACACAGGAAACCCCCTTTCCGCCATGGAGGGCCGCTCTGTACAGGGAATTTTTACCAGCTTCTTTTCACAATCGGCCCCTTTTTCTTTATTCTATCATAAAAGGACAACGCTGCAAAGGGGCTTTCCATTTGTTTCCCACTTTTCTTCCGCCCCGGAGCGCGCACAAAAACAGCCGGAGAGAGGGCTTTTCCTCTCTCCGGCTGTTCTTTGCGGGTTTTTATCCGGGGCTGTTTTCCCCCGTTTCCTGCAGGGACACCGGGGCAATTTTCAGTTCGCCGTCCTCCCCGACATCCACCAGCAGCTCGGTGCCGGCGGACAGATCCTGGGACAGAATGGTTTTGGCCAGCCGGGTCTCCACCGTGCGCTGGATATACCGGCGCAGCGGACGGGCGCCGAAGGCCGGATCGAAACCGTTTTCCACAATGGAATCCACTGCTTTGTCCGTCAGCTTGACCGACAGCTGCTTTTCCTGCATCCGGCGGTTCAGCTCGGCGATCTGCAAAGTGACAATGCCGCGGATATTCTCGCGGGTGAGGGGCTTAAAGCAGATGATTTCATCCAGCCGGTTCAAAAATTCCGGGCGGAAGGTGTGGCGCAGCAGCTCATCCACCTGGGCGCGCGCCTTCGGATCGATCTCGCCGTTTTCGCCGATTCCATCCAGCAGATACTGGGACCCCAGGTTGGAGGTGAGGATAATAATGGTGTTCTTAAAGTCCACCGTGCGGCCCTGCGAATCCGTAATGCGGCCGTCGTCCAGCACCTGCAGCAGGATGTTGAACACATCGGGATGGGCCTTCTCCACCTCGTCGAACAGCACCACGCTGTACGGGCGGCGGCGGACGGCCTCGGTCAGCTGGCCGCCCTCTTCATATCCCACATATCCGGGAGGCGCCCCGATCAGGCGGGATACCGAGAATTTCTCCATATATTCGGTCATGTCGATACGCACCATATTGTGCTCATCATCGAACAGGCTGGCCGCCAGCGTTTTGCACAGCTCGGTTTTGCCCACACCGGTGGGCCCCAGAAACAGGAACGAGCCGATGGGACGGTTGGGATCCTGAATGCCGGCGCGGGACCGCAGAATGGCCTCGCTGACCTTCTGCACGGCCTCTTCCTGCCCGATGACGCGCTCGTGCAGCTTATCCTCCAGATGCAGCAGCTTGTCGCGCTCCCCTTCCATCAGGCGGGCCACCGGAATGCCGGTCCACCGCTCGATAATCCGCGCAATCTCCTCCTCGGTCACCTTATTGCGCAGCAGGGAATTGTGCTGCCGGTCCTCGGCCTTCTTCTCCTCTTCGGCCAGTTCCGCCTGCAATTTGGGCAGGCGCCCGTATTTCAGCTCGGCCGCCCGGTTCAGATCGTAGCTCTCCTGGGCCTTTTCGATCTGGGCATTCAGGTCCTCCAGCTCTTCGCGCAGCTTCTGCACCTTGCCGATGGAGGCCTTTTCGTTCTCCCATTTGGCCTTCAGCTCGTTAAGCTGGCTGCGCATTTCCGACAGCTCCCGGCGGATTTCCTCCAGATGCTCCTGCGAGAGCTTGTCGCTCTCCTTCTGCAGCGCGGCCTCTTCGATCTCGTGCTGAATGATCTTGCGCTGAATCACATCCAGCTCGGTGGGCATCGAGTCAATCTCCGTGCGAATCATGGCACAGGCCTCGTCCACCAGGTCAATGGCCTTGTCGGGCAGGAACCGGTCGGTGATATAGCGGTTGGAGAGCGTGGCCGCGGCAATCAGGGCGGCATCCTGAATCTTCACACCGTGGAACACCTCATATCGCTCTTTAAGTCCGCGCAGAATGGCGATGGTGTCCTCCACCGTGGGCTCCTGCACCTGAACGGGCTGGAACCGGCGCTCCAGGGCCGGGTCCTTTTCAATATACTGGCGGTATTCGTCCAGCGTGGTGGCGCCGATGCAGTGCAGCTCGCCCCGGGCCAGCATGGGCTTTAGCAGGTTGCCCGCATCCATGCTGCCCTCGGTTTTGCCGGCCCCCACGATGGTGTGCAGCTCGTCGATGAACAGGATGATGCGCCCCTCGCTGGCCTTCACGTCATTGAGCACGGCCTTCAGCCGTTCCTCAAATTCACCGCGGAACTTCGCCCCGGCGATCAGGGCGCCCATATCCAGCGAGAAAATGGTCTTGTCCTGCAGGGAATGGGGCACGTCGCCGTGCACAATCCGCTGGGCCAGCCCCTCGGCAATGGCCGTTTTGCCCACGCCGGGTTCGCCGATCAGCACGGGGTTGTTCTTCGTTTTGCGCGACAGAATCCGGATGACGTTGCGGATTTCCTCATCCCGGCCGATCACGGGATCCATTTTCTTGTTCCTCGCCCGCTCCACCAGGTCGGTGCCGTAGCGCTTGAGCGCGTCATAGGTGCCCTCCGGCGAATCGCTGGTCACACGGGTATTCCCCCGCACCGAGGACAGCGCCTGCAAAAATTCATTTTTCTGCAGGGAGAAATCCCGCAGAATCCGGGTGATGGTATCATCCGGATGGTCCATCAGGCTGAGAAACAGATGCTCGACCGAAACATAGTCATCGTTCATGGCGGCCGCCTGCTGCTCGGCTTCATTCAGGGCGCAGTCCACGCTCTGGGAAACATAGATTTTCCCCGCTTCACGGCCCGGCCCGGAGACCGACGGCATACGGCTGATGGTCTCTTCGGCGGCACGGGTGATGGCAGCGGGATCCTTACCCATTTTCGTCATCAGCTGGGGGATCAGCCCGTCCTCCTGGGTGAGCAGGGCATGAAGCAGATGGACCTGCTCAATCTGCATCTGTCCATGGGCCAGCGCCGTATCCTGAGCCTGCTGAATGGCCAGCAGGGACTTCTGTGTAAATTTTTGTGCATTCATAAAATCTGCCTCCTTCTTTTACCTCAGCAGAATGTCCCGGGAAGCCCGGCTTCCCTTTTCAACATCTATAGTGTACGGGTATTCTGTGAACGTTTCGTGAATAAAACGAGGACGAAGTGTTAATTTTTAGCACTCTTCAAATTCGAGTGCTAATCTCTTTAGGGAAAAGGACGCATTGACCCCTCCCGCAAAAAGCGGTATACTACCATTAGCCTGGCGGGTGGGAAAACCGTTTTCCGGTTTCCTGCCGTCAGATTTCCCAAAAACAAGGGCGCGCATACCCTTTCCCGCCGGGAAACGGCGCAGACCGCCCCTTTCAGGAGGTATTTTTATGGAACAGATCAAGATCGGCACCTGTATCCCCGGCCAGCGCCTGGAGCAGTGGCTGCCCGGCATGCTGGAGGCCGGCTTTGAGTGCTTCGAGGTGAACTTCCACATGAGTTATGGGGGCGTGAACCTGGAAGAGCTGGCCAGAAAGACGAAGGAGATCGTGGGGGACCGGCCGGTGTATGTGGCCTCGCTGGGCTATTACTGCAACCCCATCCAGAACCCGGACCACATCGAAAACCTGAAGCACGCCATCGACATGGCGCCGCTTTTCGGCACCGATATGGTCAGCACCTTTGCCGGCGCCTATAACGGCCGCCCGGTGGAAGAGGCCATGCCAAAATTTAAAGAGGTATTCTCCGAGATGACCCGGTATGCCGCCGACAAGGGCATCCGCCTGGCCATCGAGAACTGCCCCATGGGCGGCACCTGGCAGTATGCGCAGGAGAACATCGCCTTTAACCCCCGTGCCTGGGAGATGATGTTCGACGCTGTCCCCGCCGAAAACCTGGGGCTGGAATGGGAACCCGGCCATCAGATCCTGCAGCTGATTGATCCGGTGGAGCAGCTGCGCGAGTGGGCCCCGAAGGTCTTCCATATGCACGGCAAGGATGGCACCGTAAAGAAGGACGCCGTGCGCCGCTATGGGGTGCTGGGCGCCGTGGATTTTGCCCCCGAGCGCACCCCCGGCTTTGGCGATACCAACTGGCGCGACATTTTCTCCATTCTGCACGAAAACGGGTACGAGGGGGATGTATGCGTCGAGGGGTATCACGATCCGGTCTATCACGGCCAGTGGGAGATGACTGCCCAGAAACACGCCCTGCAGTATTTAAAATGGTGCCGCGGCGGCGATTTTGTCCCCAATCCCTGGGATCATAAAGAATAAGAAAAACCATGCAGAAAGGATGACACCCATGGCAACGGAATTTCGCGACGTATTTGAAAAAGAGGCCATGATGGGCGGCGAGGGAAGCGTCCACATGGAGCAAATCCTCTCGGCGGAGGAGATGATGGGAAAAGCCCGGCTGTTTAACCGCGTTACCCTGCGGCCCGGCTGCTCGATCGGCACCCACACCCACCGGGGCGACAACGAATGCTACTTCATTCTCTCGGGCACCGGCACCTATCAGGAGGACGGGGTGGAAAAGACCGTCGAGCCCGGCAGCATCACCTACACCCGCGACGGCCACTCCCACAGCCTGAAGAATACCGGCGAAGAGGATCTCGTCTTCATCGCGCTGATTCTCTACTCCTGAAAAAGCGGAGAAAGGAACGGTTTTGATGAAATACGGCGCCATTTTTGACGTGGACGGTACCCTGCTCGATTCCATGCCCGCCTGGTCCCATGTGTATGTCGATTACCTGACGGCGCGCTCGCTGCCGCCGGACCCGGCCATGGAAAAGAAGCTGAACCTGATGAGCATGGAGCAGATCGCCGCTTACTATCAGACGCGCTACGGCATTGCCGACGACGCAGCCACCATCATCCGCGACCAGGTGGCCCTGATGGAACAGGCCTATCGGGAGACCATCCCCTTAAAGCCCGGCGTGAAGGAATTTCTGCTCATGCTGAAAGCCCGGGGGATCCCCATGGCCATCGCCACCGCCAGCGAGCGCCATGCTGTCACCGCGGCGCTGCGGCGCTGCGGCGTGCTGTCCCTGTTCCCGGTATTTCTCACCTGCACGGATGTGGGGCACGGAAAGGATGAACCGGATCTGTTCCTCCGCTGTGCCGAGGAAATGGGCACCCGGCCGGAGAACACCCCCGTGTTCGATGATTCGGTTCACGCCGTGTGCACGGCGCACCGGGCAGGCTTTCCCGTGATCGGCGTGCAGGACGACAGCGCCCGGGACGATGAACCGGTGATCCGGGCCCACTCCCGCCGGTTTATCCGCAGTTTTTACGAGCTGCTCGAGGGGCCCCGGCCCTTTTCCTTCCGCGATATATGCCGCCGGTAACAAAATCCCCCCTGCCGTGGGTTTTCCCATGGCAAGGGGGAATTTTTTCTCCCTTTTTCAGACGGCGGAAAACAGCGGGGCCGGTTCTTCCTGCCGCTCCCGCACGGCGGTGCGGGTGAGGGCGGGGCCCCGGCTTTGCAGCATATAGGGGGCGCGCTCGCCGTCGCACAGCCAGGTGCGCACCGACTGCCGCGGCAGGATCAGCGGCATGCGGTCGTGCACCGGCGCCACCGAGAGGTTAGCCGGTACGGTGAGGATGATAAACCTCGCACCGTCATCCCAGTGGGAGTAAATCCCCGCCATATACAGCAGCTCGCTGTGGCCCGCCGAAAACCGGTACGCCCGTTTTTCCCGGTCCCACTCGTAAAAGCCCGAGCAGGGCACCGCACAGCGCAGGCTGTGCAGGCTGGCGCGGAACAGCTTTTTCTGCGAGGCGGTCTCAGCCCGGGCGTTGATAATCAGCCCGCTGCGATAGGGATTGGGCAGCCCCCAGCGCATGGCCTGCAGGCGGATTTTCCCCTGCAAAACCGCATAGACCGGCGCCTCCTCCGAGGGGAAGAGATCCCTCTCCGGTACAAGGGACAGCAGGGATTTTCGCTCGATCTCCCTGAGAAGGCGCTGCAGCTCCTGCCCCTTTTCCCCTGCAAAAAGTGTGTATCGTCCGCACATAACGCGTTCCTCCCTTTCTCTTCCGCCTTTCTTCTCTCTGATTATACCATACCTTTCTGAGATTTGCAAACGTTTGTTCGATTATTTTTCTCTTTTTGCAAGCGGCAAAAAATTGCCGGCCGGAAAACCGGAAAAAGGGGCTGCCGTCTTTTCCGGCAGCCCCTTGCCATTCGGCCCGGCCACAGGCCGCAGAAAACCGTCCCCGTTTGTCATCCCCTTCTTTTCCCGCTCTCCCCGGGAGGAACCGGATGGCAGAAAGCCGCCGTACGCCCCCGCAGGTTACGGAGCCGTGCAGTATTCGGCCAGATCCCCGGTTTTCACAAGCCCCCCGTTCACCGCCTGCCGGCAGGGATAGCCAAACCACTGGATCTCATTTTCCCGCTGGCCCACCTGACGCGGGCTGACGGTGAGAAGGGAATCGTACAGATCGCCCTGCAGGGACAGCGGCCCTATCCCCTGATGGAACAGCGCCACATAGCTGCCCTCCATGGAGACCGGCTGATTGGGCGAGCCCACCTCCACCCGAAGGGCGCACGTCTCGCCCGCCAGCTGATTATTGGGGTCCTTATACACCTGCTGCAACGAAACCGTCATATCCCGGTACCAGCGCCCATCCTCCCGATAGGCGGGCGACTGGTTGAGAATCGTGACCAGGGCGGCCGCGGCGCTGCTGTCCACCATCTGTGTGGCGGTTTTTCCGTCCGCCACATCCACCACATGGTACAGTTCCCGCAGGGTGGATACGACTTCCAGCGTGGGATTCAGTTTTTCCGACACGCAGTGGGGCAGCACATTTTCGTAATCCTCTTCCCCGCCGTACCGGCCGCGGGCGGCGGCATACACCACGGTGTGCGTCCCCTCGATGGTCCGCCTCTTCGTGCCGTTCAGCCACAGGATCTCCCGCTCGCCGCTTTTTTCATTCAGCACAACCGGCTGCATGGAGAGGGTGGGGGCGCTGATACGGTACCCGCCGTCCTCTTTGATCAGGAACAGCAGAGTGCTGTCGGTGCTGTTCTCGTTTACATACCAGCTGTAGGCCGGCTTTTCCCCGCCCTGGGCCGGTTCCCGCAGGGTTACGCTCTCCCCCGGCTGCAAATCGCCGCGCAGGCTCTCCTGCACCACATAGGTGGTATCCACATACCACTGCCCGTCCTCCTGGTAGGCTTCCCCGCTTTTTCCGTACTGGGCGGTGACAATCGTATCATGGGCCTGCAGCAGGGCCTCCATATTCGTGACCCCGGCGTATTCCTCTGTGTTCCGGTTCTCCTCCGGGGCCGAACTCTCCCCCTGCGGGGTGCCGCCGCACCCCGGGAGCAGCAGGGCCGCCCCCAGAAGCAGGGAACAAAATCCCGCCAAAAGGCGCCGCTTCCTCTTTTTCATGAAAACTCCCCCTTTTTTCCCAGCGCGTTTTTGCAAAACAGATTCTTCTTACATTATAGACGATTTTAGAAAAATATTTTTCTTTATTGGAATTATTCTGTTGCTTTTTCTTGCATTTGGCCAAAAAAAGCGGGCGAAAGGTTCGCCCGCACTTTTTTCTCTTCCGTTGGGTTTTTATTCCTGTTTGCTCTCGATAATTTTATTCAGCTCTTCCATAAAGGAGTTCACATCCCGGAACTGCCGGTACACCGAGGCAAAGCGCACATAGGCCACCTCGTCCACCTTTTTCAGCTTCTCCATGGCATAGGCGCCGATCTGGCTGGAGGGCACTTCGCGGTCCAGGGAATTCTGCAGGGTATTCTCAATCTCGTCCACGATCGCTTCCAGCTGTTCGATGGAAACCGGGCGCTTTTCACAGGCGCGCAGCAGCCCACGGAGCAGTTTATTCCGATCAAACGCCTCCCGCGATTTGTCCTTTTTGATCACGATGACCGGTACCGTTTCCACAATCTCATAGGTGGTAAAGCGCTTTTGACACTTCAGGCACTCCCGGCGGCGGCGGATCCGCTCCCCCTCGTCGGTGGGGCGCGAGTCAATTACCTTGCTTTCCGAATACGAACAGTAGGGACATTTCACAGCGTCTGCCTCCGTTTCTTCTTCCCCGCGGGATTCGATGGGGAAAGGGACCTTCCAGAAAATTTTTCGCTTTTTCCTCTTTTTTCGTTCAATAATTATACCATATCCCTCCCCGGCAATTCAATAAAAAAGCGGAAAAATTTGGCCGGCTTTCGCATCACATATCCTCCTTTTTTCCCGGGCAGGATAAGGGCAAACCAATGGAAAGGAAAAAACGAAAATGGAGACAAAACAGGGAGAGCTGCTGCAGATTGTGCGGAAAACGGGGGTATACGGCGTGCGTTCCATCCGCCAACTGCTGCCGTCGGTCTGCCATACGGCCCTGCGGGAGAAGATTGAACACCACGCCGTGATGTACCAGACCATGGCCAAAAAGGCCGAGCGGATGCTGTATGACCGGGGGATCCTGCCCCGGGAACTGTGCGCCTGCCAGAAAATGATGCAGTGGGTTTCGATCAAAATGAACACGCTGAAAAAGCAGGATACCGCCTCTATCGCCAAAATGATGGTGCTGGGCTGCACCATGGGGCTGATCGAAATGCACGCGGTTTTAAACCACCAGGAGCAGAAGGACGAGGAGGGTGAGCAGCTCTGTCAGGAGCTGATGCAGAACGAGCGCGATATGATCGAGAGCATGGCCCAGTATCTGTAATCCCCTATATAAGCCCGCGTTTTTTCGCGGGCGGGCGCCTTGATTTCTGGCGGCAAAACCGGTATAATAAAACTACTTGTGTGCACGCGGCCGCAAAATGCAGGAATGAAGGAGATTGCCCGTTATGGCCCTTTTAAGTACCAGTCAGTTGACCAAATCCTTTGGCACCGATGTGATCTTCAGCGGTGTCTCTTTTGAAATCCAGAAAAATGACCGTGTGGGGCTGGTGGGCATCAATGGATCGGGAAAAACGACCCTCTTCAAGGTGCTGATGGACGAGTATTCCGCCGACAGCGGGGAGATTTACAAGGCCCGGGACTGCGTGATCGGCTACATGGAGCAGCACGTGTGCCGCGACCTGCACCGCAGCGCCTATCACGAGGTACTGACGGTTTTTTCCCATCTGTCGGCCATGGAAGAGAGGCTGGATACGATCAACAAGGCCCTGCAGGGCCGCCCCGAAAACCCCCAGGCTCTGCTGGAGGAACAATTCCGCCTGAACGAACAGTTTGACCGGGAGGGCGGCCTTACTTACAAAAGCCGGGCCCGCAGCACCCTGCTGGGGCTGGGCTTTACCGACGAGCAGATGGGCGCGCCCATCGGGGTGCTCAGCGGCGGGCAGAAGGCCAAGCTGCAGCTGGCCAAAATGCTGCTCAGCGGGGCGAACCTGCTGCTGCTGGACGAACCGACCAACCACCTGGACATTCCCTCGGTGGAATGGCTGGAAAATTTCCTCTCCGGATACAGCGGCGCATACCTGGTGATTTCCCACGACCGCTTTTTCCTCGATCACGTGACCAATCGCACCTTCGAGATGGAATACGGCCGGCTGACCCCGTACAAGGGGAATTATTCCACCTATCTGACCTTGAAGGAAGAGGGCCAGCTGACCGCCCAGCGGGTGTACGAGAATACTACCCGGGAGATCAAGCGCCTGCAGGCCATGATCGAACAGCAGAAGCGGTTTAACCAGGAGCGCAATTACCGCACCATTGCCAGCAAAATGAAATCCATCGAGCGGCTGCAGAAAACACTGGTGCGCCCCACCGCGGCCCCCGATTCCATCCATTTCAGCTTCGGTGCCAGCCAGCGGGGCGGCAACGACGTGCTGATGGCCGAAAACCTGTCGCTGGCTTTTGACGGAAAACCCCTGTTTGAGAACGTGAACCTGTCGATCAGCCGGCAGGAGCGGGTGTTCCTTCTGGGGCCCAACGGCTGCGGCAAAACCTCGCTGCTGAAAATCCTGCTGCGGCAATATCAGCCCCAGAGCGGAAACGTGCGGTTTGGCGCCGGAATTGACGTGGGGTACTACGATCAGCTGCAGACCAGCCTGACCGGGCAGAACGAGGGAACCGTAATCGACGCCATCTGGGACCTGCACCCCCAGATGACCGAAACCCAGGTGCGCAGCGCCCTGGCCGTTTTTCTGTTCAAGGGCGAGGACGTGTTCAAGCCGGTGGCCGCTCTCTCCGGCGGGGAGCGGGCCCGGGTACTGCTGCTGCGCCTGATGCTGTCAAAGGCGAATTTTCTGCTGCTGGACGAACCGACCAACCACCTGGACATCGATTCATGCGAGGCGCTGGAGGACGCGCTGTTCCACTACGACGGCACCCTGCTCATCGTCTCCCACGACCGGTATCTGATCAACAAGCTGGCCGACCGGATCTATTATCTGGAGGACGGCGGCATCACCGAATACCCGGGCAATTACGACGATTTTCTGCAGGCCCGCCGGGAGAAGGAGGAGGCCGCCCGGCAGAACGAGGAAAAGGCCGCCCCGAAAATCAACCTCTATAAACAGCGCAAGGAGCAGGAAGCCGAGCTGCGCCGGATGCGCACCGCCGTGCGCAAAACCGAGGAGCGCATCGAGGAAACCGACGAGGCCATGGCTGCGTGTGCCCAGGCTCTGCAGGAGCCGGATACGGCGGCGGATTTTGAGAAAGCCATGGAGCTCTCGGCCCGTATGGAAGAGCTGCGGCGGGAAAATGACCGGCTGATGGCCGAATGGGAAGCGTTGAGCGCCCAGCTGGAGGAAAAGGAGAAGGCCGCCCTGTCCTGAGCGAAAACGCCCCCTTTCCCCTCCCTATAAAACCGAAACAGAAGGGACCGATTGTATGAAAGTATCCATGCTCACGCTGGGATGCAAAGTGAATCAGTATGAATCGCAGGTCATGCTGGAACAGCTGTGCCGCGAGGGCTTTTCCGCCTGCGCCAAAGGGGAAAAGCCGGACATCGTGGTGATCAATTCCTGTACGGTAACCGCCACCAGCGACCAGAAGGTGCGCCAGAGCGTGCGCCATGCCCGCCGGGAGAACCCGGACAGCGTGATTGTGCTGACCGGCTGTATGCCCCAGGCTTTTCCCCAGGAATCGGCCGCCCTGCTGGAGGCCGATATCGTGCTGGGAAACGCCAACCGCTCGGCCCTCGGGGAGGACATTCTGCAATTTCTGCGCACCCATGACCGGGTGATCGACATCGCCCCCCACGAAAACGGCGAAACCTTTGAAAAAATGCAGGTGCACACCTTCTTTGAACGCACCCGCGCTTTTCTGAAAATCGAGGACGGATGCAACCGCTTCTGCTCCTACTGCATCATCCCCTATGCCCGGGGGCGGGTCCGCTCGAAGAGCATGGAGGACCTGCAGGCCGAACTGCAGCAGATCGGGGAAAACGGATACCGCGAGGTGGTGCTGACCGGGATTAACCTGTCGGCCTATGGGCAGGAGCTGGGGCTGACGCTGTGCGACGCGGTAGAGGCCGCCTGCCGGGTGCCCGGGATCTGCCGGGTGCGGCTGGGTTCGCTGGAGCCCGAACAGCTCTCGCCCGCCGTCATCGCGCGGCTGGCCCGGCAGGAAAAGCTGTGCCCGCAGTTTCACCTCAGCCTGCAGAGCGGCTGCGATGAGACCCTGCGCCGCATGAACCGCCACTATGACACCGCCGAGTACCGCCGCATTGTGGAGGATCTGCGACGGGCTTTCCCCAACTGCGCCATTACCACCGACATCATGGTGGGCTTTGCCGGGGAGACCGGGGAGGAATTTGAGAAGAGCCTTCGGTTTGCCGAAGAGACCGCCTTTGCCAAGGTCCACGTTTTCATGTACTCCCGCCGCCGCGGAACCCGGGCCGACACCTTCCCCGATCAGGTGAAAAATGCGGACAAGGAAGCGCGCAGCCGCCGGATGATCGCCGTCACCCGGGAGACCCAGCGGGCCTTTTTGGAGAGCCAGGTGGGGCTGGTGCAGCCGGTGCTGTTCGAGCAAACCACCCGGGACGGCCGCTGGGAGGGCTATACCCCCAACTACACCCCCGTGCGCGTGGAGAGCAGCGACTCCCTTGCCGGACAGATCCGGCCGGTCCGCCTGTCCGCCCGGGAAGAGGAGTGGTGCGTGGGCACCCTCGTATAACCGACGGATTCTATTTTGCCGTACATCTCAAAAAGCCGGAGAGGATTCGAATCCTCTCCGGCTTTTTCCATTTTTGGTTCCCTTATGCCAGCTTTTCGATCAGCTCGGACAACGAGCGGATCTGAAACGAACAGAAAACCCCCGCGGGCAGGTCCAGGCCCCCAGGATTATACCAGCAGCAGTCGATCCCCGCACGGTTGGCCCCCAGCAAATCGGCCGAGGGGCTGTCCCCGATCAGGAGCATATCCTCCGGTTTTTCACCGGGCAGGCGGGAGAATACGTAATCAAAATACGCCCGGGACGGCTTCGGGGCGCCCGCCTCCTCCGAGACAAAGATCCCCTGAATATAGGGGAAATAGGCGCTATGCTGAATCCTCCGGTACTGGGTGACGGCCACCCCGTTGGTCACCACATACAGCCGGTACCGGCGGCTGAGCACGCGGCACACCTCTTCGGCCTGCGGCAGAAGGAACGATCCCTTCCCCAGGTTCTCCATATACCGGCGGTTCCACTCCACCGGATCCCCCCGAAAGGCGAACGCCCGCGTAAAATCGGCAAAGCGGCCGATCTGCAGCTCGTCCTTTAAGCACTCGCCCTTTTCCATCCGCTTCCACCAGCCGTCGTTGATCCGGCTGTAGGCATCGCGCACCTCTTCCCCATAGGGGGCCCCCATTTCTCCACAGGTCAGCTTCAGCGCCTGCTCCTGTGCTTTTTCAAAATCCATCAGGGTTCCGTCATTGTCAAACAACAAAATTTTGTAGCCGGACACCGCACTCTCTCCTCTCCTGTCAGCCCCACCGGAAAAAGCAGGCGGCCGCCAGCAGCCCCTGCAGCACCAGAATGACCGGAATGCCGATCATGAATTTTTTGTGGCGGGTTTTGTGGTGAATGCTCCGCATGGTGAGGTACATGGCCAGCGATCCTCCCAGCGCGGAAACGAGCAGCAGCGTGCTCTCGCGGATGCGCCACTTCCCGTTCTGCGCCCGCTTTTTATCCAGCACCGTGAGAATCACGGCCAGCAGGCTGAGAACTCCCAGATAGACAAGAACCGGTATCCGCACAGGCGGCATTTTCGTTTCCCCCTCTTTTTTCCCGTCATAAACCTTTTCGCCTGGCCATATCCTGTGGCAGAATGGTTTGTTTTTTATCATAGCACGTACATGGGGATGCTGTCAAACAAAGAAAGGAACGGGAAAGGAAGGTCTGTCTGTGAAAAGTCATATTGTTCGTCTTCGTCCGCGGTATACCACCACGGTTTTCCTGCTGGCGGTTTTTCTGCTGGGCGGCGCCGTGGCCCTGACCCGGTCGGTTCAATCGGAGCCCGCCGCCGCTCCCCCCTATTCCTCTTCCCCGGACCCTGCCGGGACACAGGAGAGCGCCCCCGCCGAAAAGGCAGAGGAGATGCGGGGCGTGTGGGTGCCCTACATGGCGCTGAGCGTACAGGGGGAGGACGCTTTCCGGGAGCGGGTGGACGCCATCGTGTCCACCTGCCGGGACATGCATCTGAACGCGGTTTTCGTGCAGGTGCGCCCCTTTGGGGATGCCCTGTACCCCTCCGATTACTACCCGTGGAGCCATATTCTGACCGGAACCCAGGGACAAGACCCCGGATTTGACCCCCTGACCATTCTGGTGGAGAAATGCCACGCGGCCGGTCTGCAGATCTATGCCTGGGTCAATCCCCTGCGGGTGAAAACCGCCTCCACCCCCGAAACCCTGGCCCCGGAGAACCCGGCGGTGCAGTGGCAGAAGCAGAGCGGCACCCTGCGCTATACCGTGGAGTGGGACGGCGCCCGGTACATGAACCCGGCGTATGAGGAGGTGCGCACCTATATCGCCGAGGGGGCCGCCGAGATCGCGGCGCGCTATGAGGTGGATGGGATCGAATTTGACGACTACTTTTATCCCACCACCGAATCAGCCTTCGATCAGGAGGAATACGAAGCCTACCGCACCGGGGCCGAAAAAAGCGGCACACCCCTGTCCCTGTCCCAGTGGCGCACGGCCAACATCAATGCCCTCGTCTCCCTGTGCTATCAGAAAATCAAGGCCGCCAACCCCGATGTGGTGTTCGGGATCAGCCCCCAGGGGAACCTCGCAAACGATTCCGCCATGGGGGCCGACGTGGCCGCCTGGTGCTCGGTGCCCGGGTATATCGACACCCTGTGCCCCCAGCTGTATGTCAACGACGAAAACCCGGTGCTGCCCTTCTCGCAGACCGCCGAGACCTGGGCGGAGCTGATACAGGGCAGCCACGTGACCCTGTATTTCGGGCTGGCCGCTTACAAGGCCGGGACCGATGCCGACGGGGGAACCTGGCTGCACGCCTCCGACATTCTGCGCTCCCAGGTGGAGACCGGGCGGGCGCTGTCGTGCAGCGGCTTCTGCTTTTACTCCTGGGAGCAGCTGATTTCCACCCAGTGCCAGGCGGAAAGGGAGGAGCTGGAGAAGGTTTTTTCCTGACATTTTCCCCCGGCGCACGAAAAAAGGCCCTCCTGTTTTTCACAGGAGAGCCTTTTATTCTCTCTGGTTTTGGAAAAAATCAGCAGACCGGGACCGTCCAGCCCTTGGTGTCCTCGATCTTGCCCCACTGGATACCCGTCAGGGTATCATACAGCTTCTGGGTCAGCGGGCCGATCTTGCCGTCGCCGATAAACGCGGATTCGCCCTCATAGACCAGCTCTTTGACCGGGCTGACAACGGCAGCCGTACCGGTGCCGAACACTTCCTCCAGCTTGCCCGCACGGGAAGCCTCCATGATCGTCTTGATGGCCAGCTTGCCCTCGATCACCTCATAACCCCAGTCCTTCATCAGCTCGATGCAGCTGCGGCGGGTTACGCCGGGCAGAACCGTGCCCACGGTGGCGGCGGTGTAGATTTTGCCGTCGATTTTGAAGAAGATGTTCATCGAACCCACTTCTTCCACATACTTGCGCTCGACGCCGTCCAGCCACAGCACCTGGGAGAAGCCCTTCTCCTCGGCCAGTTCGCCGGCCTTGATCGAAGCCGCATAGTTGCCGCCGCACTTGACAAAACCGGTCAGGCCGGGCGCGGCACGGATGTAGTCATCCTCGACATAGATGCGCACCGGGTTGATGCCCTCGGCATAATACGCACCGGAGGGAGCGCAGATAATCATGAATTTATACAGATGAGACGCATGTACACCCAGGCCCACGTCCGTTGCGATGGTGAAGGGGCGGATATACAGGCTGGCCCCGTCGGTATGGGGAACCCAGTCGCGCTCCACATCCACCAGCGCCTTGACGGCCTGCACAAAATCCTCCACCGGGATGGGGGGTATGCACATACGGTCATGGGTGCTCTGCATACGCTCGGCGTTCTTCTCGGGGCGGAACAGCTGGATGGTGTCATCCGCCGTGCGGTACGCCTTCATTCCCTCGAAGCACTCCTGCGCATAGTGGAAAACCACACAGGCCGGATCCATGGGAATCGGTGCATAGGGGACAATGCGGGGATCATGCCAACCCTCTTCGGGGTTATAGTCCATGATAAACATATGGTCGGTAAAGATTTTACCAAAACCCAATTTGGTCTCGTCGGCCGGTTTGGCCTTCGGAGACGAAGTACGCTCGATTCTGATATCCAACACGGGAAATCCCTCTTTTCGATAAATTTGTGTTCATTATAGCACCACTATTTTGCCAATGCAAGAAAAAATCCGCTTTTCCGCGCATGGACCCTCCTTACAGCGTACGCAGGCCCTTGGGATAATGGTTCTTCAGCCGGCCGCCGCTCCCCTTGCCAAAGCCGGTGATCACACCCTCCACGGCCACCGCCGTGTAGCCGTTTTCGCCGCAGGGGATCTCCTCGCCGTGGAGAAAACGGGCGACCTGAGGGGAATCAAAGGAGAGGGACAGTACCTGCCGCAGCTCTTCCGGACGGCAGGCCATGAAAAAGCCGTGGGAGGGGATCAGCCGCCCTTTGCGCAGCTGGCCCAGCTCGGTACCGGCGCGCAGAATGGGGATTCCCCCCGTTTGGGGCAGCGCCCGGGGCAGCAGCAGCAGCCGGTCCCCCTTTTCACACAGGCCGCTTTCCCAGTCATCCGGCACCGTTTTCAGGGTCTCCCGCAGAAAGTCCCGCCCCAGCTTTTCCGCCGGGCTCTCTTTTCCCCGGGGAGACCGGGGCGGATCCTCCCTGCCCCCGGGCCCGGATGTGCGGCGGAACCGGGCGGCAAAGTGCCCCTCGCCCCCGTCCATGGGGAAAATCCGGCGGGCCAGCCCCGTGTCAAAATCCGGCCGGCCGAAAGTCACCCCGGTGCTCTCCTGCACAAAGTCCGGCCGGTTCTCCAGAAAGCGGCGCACCACACCCTCGTTCTCCTCCCGGGAGAAGGTGCAGGTGGAGTAGACCAGCACGCCCCCCTCCCGCAGACACTGCGCCCCCGAGAGCAGGATCTGCACCTGGCGGTCGCTGCAGGCGCGCACATGCTCCTCGCTCCACTCCTCTCCGGCGCGGTCGTTTTTCCGGAACATCCCCTCCCCCGAACAGGGGGCGTCCACCAGCACCCGGTCGAAAAAGCCCGCGAGCTTTTCCTCCAATACCGGCGGGGCCGCCGAGGACACCACCGCGTTGCGGATCCCCATGCGCTCGATGTTGGAGAGCAGGATCTGGGCGCGGCTGTGCACGATCTCGTTGCTCCACAGCAATCCCTTTCCCCGCAGCAGGGCCGCGATCTGGGTGGATTTTCCCCCCGGAGCGGCGCACAGATCCAGCACCCGCTCGCCCGGCCGGGGATCGAGGATCGTCACCGCGCAGGAAGCCGAGGGCTCCTGGGAATAAAAGGCCCCGGCGTGGTGCAGGGGATGGGCCCCGGGCTGAAAATCATCGGGGGCCAGAAAACTCAAGGGGGAAAACGGAACCGGCTGCAGGGCAAAGGGCAGGGTGCGCTGCAGCGCCTCCCGGCTGCACTTTTCCCCATTCAGGCGCACCCCCTTTTTCGGGGGCCGCTGCATACTGTCCCAGTAGGCGTCAAATTCGGGGCCCAGCATCTCTTTCATCCGCAGCAAAAATTTTTCGGGAAACATTTCCTTTCCTCCTTTTTTCAAAACAAAAGAACCGGTGCGCGAAAAAGCGGCGCTTCGGGCGCATAATCGGCCGAAAGTTTTCCCATAATAGAACCACAAGGGAGGTGAATCCTTGATGAACAATTCGACGAATACCAATCAGCAGAACCGCACCAGTCAGAACGGTCAGAACCGTACCGGCCAGAACGGCCAGAACAGCCAGAACCGCACCGGTCAGAACGGTCAGAACCGTACCGGCCAGAATGGCCAGAACAGCCAGAACCGCACCGGTCAGAACGGCGAGAACTGCCGCTGAAAACCACTTTTTTGGAAAAAGCCGGGTCTCCTTTCCGGGAGACCCGGCTTTTTCCATGGCCGTTCAGCCTTCTTTTTTCCGCAGCTTTTCGATCAGCTGGCGCAGGGTGGTATCGTCCGAGCGGGACGGGTGGAACCCCTCCCCGGTGATTTCCCCGGCCTCGCCCACAATGACGAAAGCATCCGGATCTTCCCTGTAAATAATCTCGTTAATGCGCGTCACCTCGAACCGGCGCACGGCGCATAGGATCATCTCGCCGGGGCGGCCGCTGTACCCGCCCTTGTCGGGGATCAGCGTGACACCGCGGTCCAGATCCTCCAGAATTTTCCGGGAAATCTCCTCATATTTCTCCGAGAGAATAAAGTACAGCTTGCCGTTTCCGTTGGAGGTGCCATACAGGACGGAATCAATCATATGGGTGCTGACAAAAATGGCGATAACGGCATACAGGGCGCTCTCGGGGCTCTGGTATGCCACCATGGAGAACACCACCACCAGTACATCAATGCCCATCAGCAGCTTTCCCACGGACAGATGCCGGTGGCGGTGCGAGAGCAGCCGGGCCACCAGATCCGTGCCGCCGGTGGTGCTGCCGCGCATCAGGAACATGGCAAGCCCCAGCCCCTCCAGCCCGCCGCCGAACACAGCGGCCAGCAGCATATCCCCCTGATACGCCGGGATGAACAGGGACCCGAGGTCAATAAAGCACGAACAGAGAACCACCGCCAGCAGGCTTTTTCCCACCAGCTTATAGCCGATCTCGATAAACGCCCAGATAAAGATGGGGACATTCAGCAGCATATTGACGGCGCCCACCGGCGTGTGGAACAGGTACCGCAGCACAATTCCCACACCGGTCAGCCCGCCGGGAGCAATGTTGTTGGGGGAGGTGAACATATTCACTGCCAGTGAACACAGGCAGCCCCCCAGCAGAAAAAACAGCAAATCCAAAATTCCACTTTTTTTGCCCGACAAACGGATCATTCTTCTCTTCCTCTCCGATCACCCGATCCCCGGATTTCAGGGGCCCTATTCCCCCTGCGGGTTTTCTTCCAGCAAAGCGGCGAACAATTCGCGCACCCGCTCCCCTTTCCCCTGCAGATACAGATAGCCAAACAGCGCTTCCAGCGCGGTGGCCGCATGGTAATCCGCCACCGCCGCATTTTTGGGCACATGGTGTACCCGGGCGTTCCGGCCCCGGCGGTACACCTCCTGCTCCTCTTCGGTCAAAAGGGACTGCAGCCGCCGTCCGTCCTCCGCCTGGCGGCGGGCGCACACCTGCTCCACCGCCTGACGGTGCAGCGCCGAGACGGGCAGCCGGCTTTCACAGCACAGCTTCTCCCGCACCAGCAGTTCAAAGACACCGTCCCCCACAAACGCCAGGGCCAGCGGGTTCATGCTTTTCGGGTCGCATTCTGCCCCCCACAAACGGTCCAATCCGGTTCCCCCTTATTCCACGAAATCAAATTCCAGATTGTACAGGCTGACCGTATCGCCCTCCTGCACACCGGCCTGGCGCAGCGCGTCGATCACACCGGTATCGATCAGCACGCGGTCGAAATACTGCAGCCCCTCGGTATCGTCGAAATTGACGGTTTTCAGAATCTGCAGCAGCCAGTCCGCTTCCACACTGTACACGTCGTCGGCCAGCCGGGTGATCTTCACATCCCGCTTTCCCAGCTCTCCGGCATCCGGCAGCGGGACAGGATCCGGTTCGTAGCGCTTCACCGGCGGCAGCTTTGCCAGCATCCCCTGGATGCATTTGAGCAGCGGGTCCACTTCGTAGCGGATGGCCGCCATAATGGGGAAGAACTCGTATCCCTGCGCCCGCACAAACGAGGCAAAATCCTCCACCGTCTCCTCATCGGTCAGATCGCACTTGTTCCCGGCCACGATCATGGGGCGCTGCGCCAGCTCGGGATTGAACTTTTTCAGCTCCTCATTGATAATCCGGAAATCCTCCTTGGGGTCGCGGCCCTCGCTGCCGGAGACGTCCACCACATGCACCAGCATCCGGCAGCGCTCCACATGGCGCAGGAACTGATGTCCCAGTCCGGCCCCCTCCCAGGCGCCCTCGATCAGGCCGGGGATGTCCGCCATGACAAAGCTGCTGCCCTGCCCCATGTTGACCACCCCCAGCACGGGGGTCAGGGTGGTAAAGTGGTAGTTGGCGATATTGGGCTTTGCCTCGCTGACCACGGAGATCAGCGTGGATTTTCCCACATTGGGGAATCCCACCAGCCCCACGTCGGCCAGCAATTTCAGCTCCAGCTGCAGCTCCAGCTCCTCGCCGGGCAGGCCGGGCTTTGCAAAACGGGGGGTCTGGCGGGTGGGCGTGGCAAAATGGCAGTTGCCCCAGCCGCCCTTGCCGCCGCGGGCGAGGATATGGCGCTCGTTATCCGACAGATCCGCCAGAATCCGCCCGGTGGCGGCGTCTTTGATCAGGGTGCCGTCGGGCACATGGATCACGCAGTCCTCCCCCCGGCGGCCGTTGCAGCGCCCGCCCCGGCCGGGCTCGCCGTTTGCCGCCGTATACTTTCGCTTATAGCGGAAATCGGCCAGCGTGGACACATTGGTATCCACCACAAATACCACGTCACCGCCGCGGCCGCCGTCGCCGCCGTCCGGCCCGCCGGAAGCCACAAATTTCTCCCGGTGGAACGCCACGGCCCCGTTTCCACCGGTGCCCGCTTTGACAAAGATTTTTGCCACATCGATAAACATGCCCTTTCTCCTTTCTTTTCCGCTTTAGCACGGCACGACGCACAATGAAAAATCCCGGAACATTTCTGCCCCGGGATCGTTCGATACCAATGATAGATTACTCAGCGTATACGCTGACCTGCTTGCGGTCGCGGCCCACGCGCTCGAACTTCACACGGCCGTCCACCTTGGCAAACAGAGAGTCATCCGAACCGCGGCCCACGTTGTTGCCGGGATGGATGTGGGTGCCGCGCTGCTTCACGAGGATATTCCCCGCCAGCACAAACTGACCGTCCGCGCGCTTTACACCGAGACGCTTGGACTCGGAATCGCGGCCGTTCTTCGTGGAACCCATACCTTTTTTATGAGCGAACAACTGAATATTGATCTTCAGCATTCTTTACACCTCCAGAATCGAAACTTGTAAATATTGAGAATACTGTTCGGAAAGGCCCTGCAGATGCAGGCACAGCCCTTCCATACACACGCGGCATCCGGCGGCATTCTCTTTTGTCACCCGGCACCGCAGATCCCCGTTCTTTTCCTGAACCGAGGCCGGCAGAAAAAGGACATCGGTGATGGTATTGACCGCCATGTACACGGCAGAGGAAACGGCCGCGCACACGATATCGGCCCCTTCTTCCCGGTAACCGGCATGCCCTGTTACCGAAAAACCCGTAAAAAGACCGGTTTTCCGATCCTTTTCAAACGAAGCACGGATCATGGGAAAATCAGGCGTTCACAGCCTCGATCTGCACCTTCGTGTAGGGCTGTCTGTGACCCATCTTGCGGGCCGAACCCTTCTTGGGCTTGTAGGTCCAAACGGTAATCTTCTTGCCCTTGCCGTTCTTCACGATTTTGCCGGTCACGCTGGCGCCTTCCACATAGGGCTTGCCAACCTTCATGCCGTCCTCATCGCAAATGGCGATCACGGGGAAAGTTACGGTTTCGTTCTCTTCTGCGGCCAGCTTCTCGACGAAAATTTCATCGCCGAACTTTACTTTGTACTGCTTGCCGCCGGTTTCAATGATTGCAAACATCTCTCAAAGGTCCTGCCTTTTCTATAAACTCGCTACGCCGGGCGGACGGGCGCAGAACACCCCTCACTTGCAAAAGCCCGGAATACGCGGCTTAATGAGTTTACCATACCAGGGGCGGAAAGTCAAGGGATTTCCCCGGAAAACCGGGACTTTTTTACTCCTTTTCGCCCAGAATTTCCCGGGCCAGCCGCTGTCCGGTGGGGGTGGCCGCCAATCCGCCCCCGGCCGTCTCCCGCAGGGAGGAGGGCAAGCTGTCGCCCACGCGGCGCATGGCCAGAATCACCTCGTCCGCGGGGATGCGGCTCTCGATCCCGCACAGTGCCATCTCCGCCGCGGCCAGGGCGTTGGCAATTCCCATGGCGTTGCGCTTTACACAGGGGACCTCCACCAGGCCGGCCACCGGGTCGCACACCAGCCCCAGCACGTTTTTCAGGGCGATGGCACAGGCGTGGGCGCACATATCCGGGGTGCCGCCCATCATCTCGGTCACGGCGGCGGCCGCCATGGCCGAAGCCGCCCCCACCTCCGCCTGGCAGCCCCCCTGGGCGCCGGAGACGCTGGCGCCGTCGGCAATGGCCATGCCGATGCCCGCCGCCGTAAACAGGGCGCGCACGCCCGTGTCCTCGGGCAGATTCTTCTCCTCCAGCGTGGTCAGCACCGCCGCCGGCAGAATACCGCAGCTGCCCGCCGTGGGAGAAGCGACAATCCGCCCCATACAGGCGTTGCACTCCGCTACGGCCAGCGCCCGGGCCAGCGCTTTTCCGAAGAAGGGGCCGCACAGGTTTTCGCCCCGGCGGGTACGCTCCATCATTTTGGCGCTCTGGCCCCCCGACAGGCCGCTGCCCGAGCGCAGGGCCGGGTCTTCTCCCTCCCGGCAGGATTCCCTCATGACCTGAAGGTTCCGGCGCATGTGCTCCAGCAGTTCTTCCTGCGGAACACCGGTGGTCTCACTCTCCCACTGCAGAACGGCCCCGGAAAACGGGAGTCCCTTCTCCCGGGCGGCCGATACCCATCCTTTTACCGTCGTCATGGTCCTTTTCTCCTTTTCTTTCGCGGGAAATTCGTCTTACAGGGCATGCAGCAGGGTGCAGCTCTCCACATGGGCAAAATTCTCAATGGCCGGGCAGATGGAATCGGGCGCATCGCTGTCCAGCTCGATGCTCATCAGCGCCAGCTCGCCCTTTTCGTGCCGGCTCATCCGGAAGGCCGCGATGTTGTGCCCGCAGGCCGCCAGGAAATTGGTCACCGAGGCGATCACCCCGGGGACGTCCTCGTGCAGAACCAGCAGGGTCGTATTCTCGCCGCTGATCTCCACCGGCATCCCGTTTAACCGGGTGATGCAGATGCTGCCGCCCCCGACCGAGGCCCCTTCCACCGTGATGCACCGGCCCGAGACCCCCTCGACCTGCAAAATCGCGGTATTGGGGTGGGCGCCGTCGGCCTCCCCCTGCCGGAACTCGATCCCGATGCCCGCTTCCTTTGCCAGCTGCAGACTGTCGCGGATGCGCACGTCATCCGGCAGCATCCCCATAATCCCGGCAGCCAGGGCCCGGTCCGTGCCGTGGCCGCGGCCCGTTTTGGCAAACGATCCACACAGGGTGATCACCGCTTTTTTCGGCGGCTCTTTCAAAAACACATGGGCCGCCATCCCGATGCGCGCGGCCCCAGCCGTATGCGAGCTGGAAGGGCCGATCATCACCGGGCCGATCATATCAAATACATGCATGGTTTTTCCCTCTCTCCGTCCGCTTCCCTCTGCGGAAAAAGCCCTTACCCGCGGGGATCCGTGTACTCCTGCTCGCAGTAAATACAGCGGTACTGGCAGCGCTTTTCACTGCTGAGAACAAAAACCTGGTCGATGTGCGGCTCGATACTGGTGATGCAGCGCGGGTTGCGGCAGGACACCACATTTCTCAGCCGGTGGGGCAGCTTCAGCTTTTTCTTTTCCTTAATCTTACCGTCCTCGATCACATCCACGGTAATATTGTGGTCGATAAAGCCCAGAATATCGAGATTTACCTCGATATCACCCTCGATTTTGATGATATCCTTGCGGCCGTATTTGGTGCTGCGGGCGTTTTTGATCACCGCCACGCAGCAGTCCAGCTTGTCCAGCTCCAGCAGCTCGTAAATCCGCATCCCCACGCCGGCGCGGATATGGTCGATGACAATTCCCTTCTGCAGGCTGTCAATATTCATTCTCTGCGCCTCCTTTTACGCTTCTCCGGGCAAAGAGAGCCCCAGCAGTTTCATGATCAGAGCCATGCGCACATACACGCCGTTCTGCGCCTGCTCGAAATACGCGGCCCGGGGATCGTTGTCCACCTCGCCGGTGATCTCGTTCACGCGGGGCAGCGGGTGCAGAATCGCCAGGCCCGGTTTGGCCGTTTCCAGCTTTTTCAAATCGAGAATATACGTATCCTTCAGCCGGATGTAATCCTCCTCGTTAAAGAACCGCTCGCGCTGCACACGGGTCATGTACAGAATATCCAGCTCGGGCATAACCTCTTCCATGGTGCGCACCTCCCGGAAAAAGTGCCCGCGGTCCTCGATGGCCTCCTGCCGGACATAATCGGGCAGCCGCAGCTCCTCCGGCGAAATCAGGTAAAAGCGGATATTCTCCTGCCGGGCCAGGGATTTGATCAGCGAGTGGACCGTGCGCCCGAATTTCAGGTCGCCGCA
>JALENG010000018.1 GCA_022767925.1 Clostridia bacterium | reverse complement strand
TCCGTTTTATGCAATATTGAAGCCTGTTTATCCCTTTCCCCGCACGGCCTGATCCTCACGGCTCAGTTCCCCGTACAGCTGGCGCGGCGTCCACTGGCGGTTGTGCTCCGTCAATACCGCTTTATGGGGAATGCGCGGTATCTGCTCCTGCTGCATCACCTGCAGCGCTTTGCCCAAAAGCGACGAAGACACCCCGCAGAAGAGAAGCATGGGCTCGGGCAGGGGGGCCCCCTTCTGCGCCGACGGGTCGGGGCCTTTCTCCATCCATGTGGTAATCGGGCTGTCCAGCATCTCCTGCCGGATCTCGTACAGAGAGAGATAACAGCGGCGGCATACTCTCTCCAGTTTATCCAATAATTCCTCTCGCTGCTCCTGCGGCAGCCAAACATACAGGCGGTTTTCCGGCTGCTGTGACAAACGGGCTTTCATCTATCCGCTCCCCCTTTTTCTGGTTCGTACAACTATTATACCACGACGAAGAGAAAAAGTCAGCGAAATGCAAAAAAAACGCTTTCCCAAACGCAATTCTCGGTCAAGATGCCAAAGTGTGGCGAAACCGGAAGTTTTTTGTGGAAGAAGCATTTTCCCTGTGTTATAATATTTGCGATAAGAACGGACAAATGCCCCGGCGACCGGGGCCAATCTCACAGAAGAAGGGTGTTACAAAAACATGGGAACGAGAGAATCGCAGCTTTTTTTCCGCCAGAGCGGCGCAGCCCCCATTGGGATTATTGCTACCGAAGGCGCGAAGGAACTGGCCCAGCGCATTGACAGCTATCTGATCAAATGGGCCAGAGAAGCCGGTATTGAAAAGGATTCCTTCCTGATCGACGCCGAATGCCCCCGTTTTTCTTCCGGCGATGCCAAAGGTCTGATTCGAACCACAGTACGCGGCATGGACCTGTATTTTGTCATTGATGTGGGTAACTACAGCATCAAGTACAATCTGTTCGGCCAGCCGAACTCCATGTCTCCCGATGACCACTTCCAGGATCTTCTCCGTCTGATTCAGGCGGCCGGCGGAAAAGCGCACCGCCTGAATGTAATTATGCCGATGCTGTACGGCGGCCGTCAGCACCGCCGCAGCTATCGCGAATCACTGGACTGTGCGTTTATGCTGCAGACCCTGCAAAACGTGGGCGTGCAGAATCTTATTACGTTTGATGCCCACGATCCCCGGGTGATGAACGCCGTACCGCTTATGGGCTTTGACAACGTAATGCCCACCTATCAGGTTCTCAAGTGCATGTTCAAGCATGTACCAGACCTCAGTCTGGACCGCGATCACTTTATGATCGTCAGCCCCGATGAGGGTGCGCTGAACCGGAATATGTACTACGCGTCTGTGCTGAGCGTGGATCTGGGCATGTTCTACAAGCGCCGCGATTATTCCCGCATTGTCAACGGTCACAACCCCATTGTTGCCCACGAGTACCTGGGTTCTTCGGTAGAGGGCAAGGATGTTTTCATCGCGGATGATATCATCTCCTCCGGTGAGTCCATGCTGGATATCGCCGTAAAGCTGAAGGAAAAAGGTGCCAAGCGTATTTTTGGTTATGCGACCTACGCGATCTTCACCAACGGCCTGGATTCCTACGACAAAGCCTACGAGCAGGGTATTATTGACGGTGTGCTGGGCAGTAACTTGACCTACCGTACGGACGAGCTGAAGAACCGCGAGTGGTTCTTTGAAGTGGATGTATCGAAGTATGCTGCCTATCTGGTGGCCGCCATGAACCACGATATGTCTTTCTCCAGCGTGCTGGATCCCCATGAAAAAATCACCGCGCTGCTGGAAAAGCGCCAGAACGGCTAAAGAGAATGTAAAAATCGGCCCCGGTTTTATAAAGCCGGGGCCGATTTTTGTTCTGGGAATCGCCTGCCGCTCACACAGATCCCCAAGCCTCCGCTCTCTTTTCCCTGTTTTTCGTCGGATTTACGGCAGGAAGAGCGTTTCTTTTCTTTTTCCCTATAAAAAACGGCCCGTACAGGTTCTCTGTACGGGCCGTTTTGCGGAAAAATCAGGACAAAAAGGGGGAATTTGCCAGATCCCCGCCCCACAGGCGCCATAAAACACCGAGCACGGTTCCCACCGCGGCGCACACAAAAAAGCGGGCTCCCTCTTTTTTCAGGCACGCCAGAGAAAAACCAATCAGCCCACCGGATACGGGTCCCGAAAATACGGGGATCAGCAGAAGAGCCAGGCAGAGGAACAAATCCCGGCCGGATACGGCCCCGCGGGGGTCATCCGGGGAAATCGTCAGCAGTTCCCCGCCGCATTTTTCGCAGATTCCGTTGTAGGCATCACTCTGCACGGCGCCGCACCGGCGGCACTTTTTGATAAAGTTCGTGTTTTCCACAAAATCCCCTCCCTTTTTTTCATTTTACCATTCTGTCTTTCCACCTGTCCAGCTTTTTCGGCTGCAAGGGCCAATTTTTACATGGACTCGTGGAAAGTGCGGGAGATCACTTCCAGCTGCTGCTCGCGGGACAGGCGGTGGAAATTCACGGCATAGCCCGATACCCGGATGGTCAGGGTGGGGTACTTCTCCGGATGCTCCATGGCGTCCATCAGAGTTTCACGGCTAAACACATTGACGTTCAGATGATGGGCACCCTGCCCGAAGTAGCCGTCCAGAATGAAGATCAAGTTCTTCACCCGCTGTTCCATACTGCGTCCCAGTGCATCCGGCACGATGGAGAAGGTATTGCTGATGCCGTCCTGACAAATATCGCGGTACGGAATTTTGGCCACCGAGTTCAGCGAGGCCAGCGCACCGTTTTTGTCGCGGCCGTGCATGGGGTTGGCGCCGGGGGCCAGGGGCTCGCCACCCTTGCGGCCGTCCGGGGTCGAGCCTGTCTTCTTGCCGTACATCACGTTGCTGGTGATGGTCAGGGCCGACAGGGTGTGTCTGGCATTGCGGTACAGCGGGTGCTTTTTCAGCTCACTGCTGAATTTGGTCACAATGTTCACAGCCAGATCATCGGCGCGGTCATCATCGTTGCCGTACTTCGGGAAGCTGCCCTCAATCTCAAAATCGATGGCAATCCCCTTTTCATTGCGAATGGGCTTTACTTTCGCATAGCGCACGGCCGACAGGCTGTCCGCCGCCACCGACAGGCCCGCAATGCCGAAGGCCATCAGCCGCTCCACACGGGTATCGTGCAGGGCCATCTGGCTGGCTTCGTAGGCGTACTTGTCGTGCATAAAGTGAATGATGTTATTCGCATCCACATACAGCTCTGCCTCGTATTCCAGTACCTTCTGATAATTCTGCCACACCCGGTCGTAATCCAGCACCTCATCGGTGATCGGCTCAATGCCGGGCACAATCACCTCGCCCAGCTTTTCGTCCACGCCGCCGTTGATGGCGTACAGCAGGGACTTCGCCACATTGCA
>JALENG010000006.1 GCA_022767925.1 Clostridia bacterium | reverse complement strand
CCGCCGCCCGTGATGGAAAAATCAAAGGCATCAATCACACTCATCACCCCGGTGGCCGGAATGAACGGCAGCCACAGCAGCAGCGCCGTGGCCGCCGCGGCGAGAGGGAACCGGCGGGACAGCAGCCCCTGGCGCAGGTTCCCGCAAAAAAGCGATCCTGTCAATTTCATGGGTTTTCCCTCCGTTTTACACACCCTGAAACGCCGTGGTGAGAATTTCCCCACTGGAAGCCCTGAAGGTAAGATAAGAAATATCCGTTACTTCCCTTGTCTCACCGGTCGTCTCATCGGTAATAACATAATTCTCCTGCATGGTAAAAAGCCACACCGGCACAAGCTCCAGCTCTTCGGTCACCTCGTCCCCGCAGAACAGGGGGGCATACATCAGCTCGCCCTGCAGCACAGACCAACGGTCCGTGCTCATCCGGTTCTGCTCACAGTACTGCACCAGACAGGAATAGGCCTCCTGTGCGCTGAGCACCGAGCTCTCGGTTACTTCTTCCCCCACCTGCAGCAGCGAGACCGCATCCAGCCAAAACACCCCCTGCCGGTCCGCCAGCGCCGTCACCTTGGTGTGATAGGCGGTGCTGCGCCCGCTGGTGGAGAGGGGAACCCAGTCCCTCTGATCCACCACGGGAATCCCATCCACCACCTGGCGGAACCGGAGGGCATAGGCCTCTTCTTCCTTCTGCCACACCTTCTCCTCATATTCCGCGCTGTTTATCGCCAGCAGCTCCTGCCGAAACAGCGTCTGGTGTTCGTTCAGGGTATCCACATCCAAAGCGAGGCTGCCATGGGGAATTAGCGTGACATCCCACCCGGCAAACCGGGAAATAACCGACTGCTGTGCCTCCTGAAGGGGGAGAAAATCCAGGTCCGTCTGCGTAAAATCCCCGTTCTGATTCCAGGGCTCCTGCTCCTTCCAGTCCTGACCCAGTGCCCCGATGGAACAAACATCCTCATAGGGAACGGCTTTCGCTTTCTCTCCATCCCATAAGGAATACGAAAAGCTGCCGGTGGATGCCGTCACCGGCCGGCTGCCAAAGGCCATCCCGTTATCGTAAACAACCAGTACCTCCCGGCTGTTCGACTCCTCCCAAGTGGACCAGAATTCCACGCTGGTCGCCCAAACCTGCTCGTCCTCTGTTTCGCCGTGCAGCAGCTCCCCCGGCAGATCGAGGTCCTGTATGCACAGCCGCCGGGCGGAGTAAACCGAGGCGGCAGCGGGGACTTCCGGTGTGACGATCAGCCCCTCGGGCAGAATCACCTCCCATTTCATGTCACCGATCGGCTGATCCGGATCGCCGCAGGAAGAGAGAAAACAGGTACCCAACAGGCAGAGCCCCCATAAAGCCCACAGACTTCTCCTTTTTTTCATTTTTTCCACTCCTTTTTTCTTCATCATTCTTAAGAAATTCTTAAAAATTACCAAAAATATTGAATATTTTTTTATAATTTTATTTTAACGCATTTCGGATCGGGGCACAAGTTCTATTTTTACCAAAAATAGTAGAACTTTTTCGGTAATTTTACTATTTTCGCATCCGCCGCCGGTTCGTCCCCCGCCGGGTTCTTGACGGAAAACCGCGCCCTGTGCTATGCTGAAAATAACTGAATTCGGAAAGGAGATCCTGTTTATGTTTCGTTTTGCCATTATGGGCGCCGGGAATATCGCGGGCCGGTTCTGCCGCGCCGCCAATGCCCTGCCGGCGTGCTGTGTGACAGCCGTCGCCTCCAAAAGCCGGGAGCGGGCCGGGCGCTTTGCCGCAGAAAACGGGGTGCCGCACTTTTATGCGGATTATGAAGAAATGCTGGAAAAGGAAAAGCCGGATGCGGTGTACATCGCCGTAACCCCCCACGATCATTTCCGCCTTTGCATGCTGTGCCTGCAGCACCGCACCCCCGTTCTATGCGAGAAGGCCATGTTCCGCACCAGTGAGGAGGCCCGCACGGTTTTCGCCCTGTCCGAGCGGGAGAACCTTTTCACCATGGAGGCGTTATGGAGCCGCTTTCTTCCGGCGGTGAACCGGGCCCGGGACTGGCTGCAGCAGGGAAAAATCGGACAGCCGGTTTTTTCGCACATCGCCATTGGCTTTGCCGCGCCGAAAGACCCGGAAAACCGCTACTTCTGCCGGGAATTGGGCGGCGGCACCGCGTACGACATTACGGTGTACGACTGGCAATTGCAGACCTATCTGTTCCCGGAGGAGCCCCTTGATGAGACGATCCAGGTGCTGTGGGGCAAAACCGGCGTGGACGAGAGCGAGCACATCGCGCTGCGGTATCCGCACATGCTGGCCAGCCTGGAGGGCTCGCTGCTGTATAACTGTGACGAGAGCTGGACCATTTTCGGGGAGAAGGGGCGGATTGTGCTGCCCCACCCCCATTACCTGAACGAAGCCTATCGGTACGACGAAAACGGGCAGGAAGCGGAGCGGTACGATACGCCTCTTACCGAGGACGGCTTTTCCTATGAAATCCGCGAGACGATCCGCTGTGTGCAGGCGGGGCTGTACGAGAGCCCGGTGGTGCCCCACCGGGATACCCTGCGCTGTGCCGAACTGTTCGACCGAATTTTACAGACGCGCCTCTGACGGGCCCAAAAACGGAAAAAAAGAGCGGACAACCCGAAAAGGGCTGCCCGCTCTCTCTTTTCCCATTTTTAAGGGGATTTGTGTTCGAAGATTACTTCATGCTCTGCTCGTAGGATTCGATCATTCTCTTGAACGTGTGACCCGTACGACCTTCGGGATCTGCCCTTCTTTTCAGCTTTTGCAGATACTTTTCACAGCTTTCGCCGGTGAAAATCTTGATGTCCAGCCGCATGGTGCTGTCCCCCTCCGGCGTCACGAAGATCTTGTCAATGAAGGTATCAATAAACT
>JALENG010000148.1 GCA_022767925.1 Clostridia bacterium | reverse complement strand
CGAGCGGATCTTCTTATAGAACAGATCATCGGTATTACTGTCGAGGATCGGAATTTCCGTTTCCACCTGGGCGCCGCAGACTTCGTGGTAAATCTTCATGGGCCCGCCCACCGTGCCGTTCCAGCACTCGGTGGAAGGAATACGCAGGCTGCCCTTGGTACCCATGATGATCGTATCACCGGGCGTATCCAGATTCATGGCCCATGCAATGCGGAAATCGAGGATAATGCCGCCCTCCAGCCGGATAAACGCAGCGGCAAAATCATCCACCTGGAACTTTTCGGCGTATTCCGGGTGCTTGGGATAGTAGTCCGGACGGGTTCCGAAGAAGGCGGACTTGTAGCCCGAAACCGTCAGCGGCTTGGGATAACCAATCGCATTCAGGACCATATCCAGGCTGTAGCAACCGATATCACCCAGAGCTCCCAGACCGGCCGTGGCATCCTCAATAAAGGTGGTGCCAAACGGAGTGGGGATCCCGCGGCGGCGGCCGCCGCCGGTCTGAATGTAATAGATGTCGCCCAGCTCGCCGGAATCGACGATCTTCTTAATCATCTTCATGTTCTCATCCAGACGGGGCTGGAAACCGATGGAGAGAATCTTCCCGCTCTCTTTTTCAGCGCGGCGCATCTCCACGGCCTCGTCCAGGGTAACGCACATGGGCTTTTCGCACAGAACATGCACACCCTTCTTCAGCGAATCAATGGTGCACACCGCATGGGTGCGGTTATAGGTGCAAACGCTGACCGCGTCCAGCTCTTCCTTCTCCAGCATTTCCGTGTGGCTCTCGTAGCAGCGCGTGTTCTCCAGGCCAAACTTCTCACAGAAATCCTTCGCCTTGCCGGGGACCAGATCGGCCGCCGCCACAATTTCCACATCGGGGCAGCGCTTGTAGCTGTCAATATGGGATTCCGCAATCCAGCCGGTACCGATAATGCCAACCTTCAGCTTTTTCTCCTGGGAATAATCCCGCTCGCCCTCCATATCGAATTTAAACTTATCCAAATTCGAAGCCATGTGATTTTTCAACTCCTCCGCAATTTTCATGGGAAATCTGCTTTTCCCTTTTCTTGTTTCATTATACCGGGCCTTTCCATAGAAGTCAACGGACTTCTCTCTTCTTTTCCGGCAAATGCAAAAAGGGTAACCCTTGCGGATTACCCCTTTTGCGGTATAGAAAGAAAAGAAGATGAAGATATAATCGTAATGAAAAGCGTACCCCAGCCGTTTTGGGCTTATTGATACTCGACCACGTCCACCCATTTTTCCAGGAATTCCTTCTCCTCCGGCTTGGCATCCGGCAGATAGGCGGCCGCTACAATCGGCAGCCAGCGCTGCACATAGCGCTTATCCGTTCCGGTTTTGCGGCAGAAGATGGCCAGATAGCGATCGGCCAGAGCGGGGTCCCGCAGAGAGAGCAGCAGATAGGTTTTGCCAACATCCGCGCTGGCATTGCCCTGACGGGCCTGGATCCAGTCGAGAATATACATTTTCCCATCCTTATAGATAATGTTCTCCGGAACAAAATTGCCATGGCACAGCTTGACATGCTTGGGCATGCTCTCCAGACGGGTGAGCAGTTCGTATTTCTTGGTGTCGTCAATATCCAGCGAGTTAATCTGACGGCTCATCTTATCCTTCAGCTTGCTCAGCTTGGTCACGATCTTCGAATGGATCTCCAGCTGGATATCCACCATCTGCTCCAGATATTCTTCCGTTTTCTCCGGGTTCTCCTTCATCAGATCCTCGAGGGTCTCCCCTTCGATCATATCCATGATAATCGCCCAGCGGCCGTCAATTACGTCCAGCGCGTGAATAACCGGAACTGGCAGACCCGTATCCTCCACACGGGCATGAGTCAGTGCTTCATAAAGTGGGTTTGTTTTGCGGACGCCTTCTTTAAAAAGCTTGATACATTTATCACCATCGCGGTAGATTTCAACCAGTTCGCTGCTCGCAATCAAATTTTCCTTTGACAAATTCATAGTCATATGACTCCTCTCTGATTCAAGTCCTTGTTTCTCTCGGCGGACCCATGTGCTTGATTTGTCTATATTTTATACATTTTTCTCTGTCTTGTAAAGAGCAATTTAGAAAAAACGTCCTCATTTTTTCCGATTAGAACACATTTCTCCTTATAGCACGAATTTCCTTCCCTCCACTCGGGTAGATTGCCAAAAATGGCTCATACTCACGCCCTGTTTCTCAGTGATGTCCTCTCCGACACAGTTGGGAGCCTGAAACGATTCGGCTTCTTCCCGGGAGGAAAATTCCACTTCGGCATAATAAAAGCTGTTTTCCGTTCCTGCATCCACCTGGCTGCACTCCAGCCGGTGCCCGTCCGGCAGGGCGTATACGCGGTAATCCTTCCGGATCAGGGGGCCACAGAGCATAGCTTCCAGTTTTTCAAACTTCTCCCGGGTCAGCGAAACCTCCACTTCTTCGCGCACCAGGGTTCCTGCCCCCTTGATGCACAGCACATAGGAAACCCCCTCTTCCCCGGTTTCCCGGCGGATCCGCACCGCCGGCCGGACCGCCAGATATCCCTGTTCCTGAAGGCTTCTGCGCAGCAGAGGAAGCCCCTCGGGAAAACCGCTCAACCGATACTTTTTCTCAATTTCCATTATTTTTCTCTCCTTTGTCACCCGCCAACTGAATCAGCGCCTCGTTTTCGGCCCGGTATCCAACCCACCAGGGCATGGCGTGGGCCCCCAGTTTTTCATAAAATTCCCGGCTGGGGCGGTTCCAATCCAAACACACCCAATCGAGCCGGCGGCAGCCCTCCTGAACGGCCTGGCCTGCTACCCGGCGGATCAGCCGCAGGCCGATCCCCCGTCCCCGCCAGGCGGGGGTCACATACAGATCCTCGAGATATAGGTTTTCCCGCCCCAAAAAGGTGGAAAAATTGTGGCAGTACAGGGCATATCCCACCACGTTCTCTCCCGCTTGTGCCACAAAAATTCCGGCCATTTTCCGGTCGAAAACCGAGGCCCGCAGCGTCTCACTGTCCGCGGTAACCTGCTCCTCCATTTTCTCATACACTGCCAGCTCACGGATCAGCTCCAGAATGCGGGGGCAGTCCTCTTCCCGCGCCGGACGAATCCTGATTTCTTCCATCATTCTCTTCCCTTCCTTTTTTCTCTATTATAGCATATCGCCGCAAAAAGTGCGTGGTCTTTTCCCTTGTTTTCAAAAAACAGCCATGCTACAATAGGAGCAGCGTTCTTTTGAACTTCCACACAGAAAGGATGAATTCCATGAGTGATACAACCTGGTCTCTGCGGGCCATGTTTCCCACCGATGAAGATTGGTATGCAGAGCTGGACACCTGCACCGCTTTGTGCGAAGAACTGGCCGCACGGCGTGGTCACCTGGCCGATTGTGCCGCATCTCTTCTGAAAACGGCGGAACAGTACATGGCCCTGCAACGCAAGCTGGACGCCCTGAGCGTCTTCTCCTTCTCCCACCTGGACACCGACATGAGCGATGCAAAAGCCGGTGAAATGAACGGTATGCTGCGAAATACGGCCACCGCCATCTCGGAAAAGCTCTCTTTTCTCGCGCCGGAACTGATGCAGTATTCTCTCTCGACCTTCGGGGAATACTGTGAGGAAATTCCCGCACTGAAACTCTACCGGCAATACGCCCAGGACTTTTTCGCGCAGAAAGAGCATATCTTCGATCCTGCCACAGAAGGGCTGCTGATTCGCCTGAATGATCTGGGCAGTGTGTATAAAAAGGCCTTTGAAAACCTGGTGGTCAATGATATCGTTTTTCCCACTGTTACGGCACCGGACGGGACGGCCATCACCGCCAACGAAGCCAATTACCGCACCGCACTGGAAAACCCGGATCAGGAATTTCGGAAAACCTTTTATGATGCGCTGCTGGGTACCTACCGGCAGCACGTCCACACCCTTGCCTGTCTTTATGAGGGCTCGGTGAAAAGTGATGTCTATCTGGCGCGGTCCCGCTCTTTTGCAAATGCCCGCAGTATGTCCCTGTTTGAGAACCATATTCCCGAAGAGGTGTATGACAACCTGCTGCGGACGGTGCGCGAAAATCTCACCCCCCTGCACGAGTACGTCGCCTTCCGGAAAGAGCGTCTGGGTCTTTCCAAACTGTATTTTTCCGATCTGTTTGTTCCGATCGTCTCCAGCAGCACCCGACATTACCGCTATGAAGAGGCACAGGAGCTGGTACTGAAGGCCACGGCCGTACTGGGTGAGGATTACACCGCTCTGGTACAGAAGGCCTTTGATGAGCGGTGGATTGATGTATATCCCGGTGAAAACAAAAACACGGGGGCGTATTCCACAGGCGCCTACGGGTATAATCCGTATATTCTCACGAACTTTACCGGCACGCTGGACGATGTATTCACTCTGGCCCACGAGCTGGGGCACGCCATGCACACATGGTTTACCAATCACACCCAGCCATTTGTTTACAGCGGCTACAGCCTGTTCTGCGCCGAGGTCGCTTCCACCGTCAATGAGCAGCTGCTCAGCCACTATTTGCTGACCCACAGCACCAGCCGTGAGGAAAAAATGATCCTGCTGGACAAGCAGCTGGACGATCTGCGGGGCACTCTGTTCCGCCAGGTGATGTTTGCCGATTTTGAATGGCAGACGCACCGCCTGTGTGAAGCCGGTGAACCCCTGACGCCCCAGAAACTGTGTGCCATTCACCGGGAACTGAACGAAATCTACTACGGACCGGAACTGACGGTGACCGATGCCCTCTCCTGCGAATGGGCCCGTGTCCCCCATTTTTACCGCGCCTATTATGTTTATCAGTACGCTACCGGCATTTCCGCTGCCTGCGCAATCGCCGGCCGCATTCTGTCCGAGGGTGCCCCCGCCGTTGAGGATTACAAGCGTTTTCTGCGCAGCGGCAGCAGTGTCCATCCCATTTCCGCCCTGCAGTATGCCGGTGCGGATATGAGCTCTCCGGCCCCGGTTCGAGCTGCCATTGAGCACTTCTCCCGCACTCTCTCTGATCTGAAAAAGTTAACGGAAACCGACAATTTGCATGATACGACAAAATAATTGCATTTTTTAAAGCGAAAATTGATTTTTATCGAAAAATTTGCAATTTATATTGACGGATCCTTCATTTTGGTGTATAGTAGGAAACAGAAGGGCAGCGAGGTCCTCCCAAGTGCGGGCCTTCTGCCTTTCTTCTGCCCAGAAATATTTTCGGGCCTTTCTTTTGTGTATAAGTCATTCTTTCTCCTAAAATACAGCAAGGGCCGCGGCAGGGAATTTCCCTGCCGCGGCCCTTGCTGTCCGACTAAGAGGCTGCCTGCTTTTCCCATCCTCCGGTACAGCGGGATGAACATCCGTGCATAGGAATAGGTACCCCATTTCAGTATTTCTTCCCTGCCACTGATGGAAAATACTGTTTTACAGTCAAAAAGGCGGACCCCGTTTTCACGGGGCCCGCCCTATTTCTGTTTCAGGGTAAATGATTCATGGGAAATGCCGTGTGCGGCGGATTATCCCATCAGCCGTTCACCTTTCTGCGTACCAGATACAGGCCCAGACCAGCAACACCGCTGAACAGTGCCAGGAGCACCAGCGGCAGGCTGCTGCCCATATCGCCCGTAACCGGAATCTGCACATAGCGGTTCACAACCGTCAGTTCACCGGGCACATTGGCTTGAACTTCGGTCAGCTGCTGAGCGCCTGTGCCGGTTACCTCCAGGGTGTAACCATCCACCTCTGCGCCGGTCTCGGTCACATAGTAGCGGCCGGTCGGCACATTTTCCATCACATAAACGCCTTCGATCATATCAGCATAGGTAAAGGCATCGCCATAGGCCGTCCCATCTTCCGCATACACCTGGAAGAGAGTATCCGCCGGAATTTCGACCTGCGCGCCGTCTTTATCCAGCGTCTTGGTAATCGTCAGCGTTCCGGTATCACGGGTATAGCTGTTGACAGCCATCACCTTCACAGACTGACCGTTCTCATCGATCAGAACTTCCATCTCCGACTGCACTTCATCCGAACCTTCGCCGCAGTACAGAACATCGGCAAAGGTGTAGCCCGCAATCTGAGCCGGCTCGGTTTCCTCCAGCGTATAAACACCGTAGGGCAGCGCAATGGTTGTATCGCTCTCGCCGGCCTTCATGGTCAGGGTATCGACCACTTTGCCTGCTGCGTCCTTCACTTCAAAGGTAAAGGTTTTGTCCGTCTGCGCATTCCCATCATCGGAAGTGAGTTCCTTGCTGAC
>JALENG010000140.1 GCA_022767925.1 Clostridia bacterium | reverse complement strand
CATCCTGCGTGAGTGCGGCATTGATACCGATGCGTTTGACGCCATGAGTCTTTTGACCGCGGTTCTGGGGATCAGCCGGCAGCAGCTGCTGGTACACGGCGATACCCCGGTCCCGTTGCCGCAGTCCGAGCGGTATCTCGGACTGATTCGGCAGCGGGGGGAGCACACGCCCCTGCAGTATCTGCTGGGCCGGTGGGAGTTTTTGGATATGACGCTGCAGGTGGGGCAGGGCGTGCTGATTCCCCGGGAGGAGACCGAACTGCTGTGCCGCCTGGCGGCGGAAAAGCTGGAAAAAGGCGGCGTGGGGCTGGACCTGTGCGCCGGCACCGGCGCCGTGGGGCTGGGGCTGCAGCGGCTGTGCCCGCAGAAGCAGATTTGGGCCGTAGAAAAATATGCCCCGGCGTTTTCCTATCTGGAGGCAAATATCCGGCAGTGGGCGCCCGGCACGGTGCAGCCCGTACGGGGTGATGTGCTGACCGGGGAATGCAGCAGCCCTCTGCCGGAGAGCGTGGATTTTCTGCTCTCCAACCCGCCTTATATCGCCAAAGGGGAATACGATTCCCTGCAGGAAGAGGTAAAGCGCGAGCCGGATACGGCCCTGCTGGGTGGAGAGACGGGCCTGGATTTTTACCGGGCAATTGCGGCTTTTTGGGTGCCCCGGCTGCGGGCAGGCGGACTGCTGGCCGTGGAGATCGGCGAGGAGCAGGCCCCGGCGGTAACCGAAATCTTCCGGCAGGCCGGGATCGGGGAACTGACGGTACACCGCGACTTTATGGATCTGGACCGCGTGGTCATGGGTGTGAAAAATCGAACATGAGTTCGAAAATTTTGCCGGACTTGGGGGAAACCCATTGCTTTTCCCCCGTCTTTCCGGTATACTATAAAGACCAAAATTCAAAACAAACGGGAGCAGCGGAGGAGCAGCGATATGGCAAACGACAAGAAGGATCGGGTCAGCACGAAAAACGGCGAAATCGGAGAAGAAGAGAAAAAGAAAGCGCTGGAAACGGCGCTGTCGCAGATTGAAAAGCGCTTTGGCAAGGGTGCGGTGATGCGCCTGGGCCAGAATGAGACGATGCAGGTGGATGCCATTCCCACCGGTTCGCTGGGGCTGGATCTGGCGCTGGGCATCGGTGGCCTGCCCCGTGGAAGAATTGTGGAGATTTACGGGCCGGAGTCCTCCGGTAAAACGACGCTGGCCCTGCACTGTATTGCCGAGGGCCAGAAAAAGGGCGGCTGCGCGGCATTTATCGACGTGGAGCATGCGCTGGACCCCGTATACGCCGCGGCGCTGGGGGTGGACGTGGATTCCCTGCTGGTATCCCAGCCCGATACCGGCGAGCAGGCGCTGGAAATCACCGAAGAGCTGGTGCGCTCCGGCGCGATTGATGTGATCGTAGTGGACTCGGTGGCGGCGCTGGTCCCCCGCGCGGAAATCGAGGGCGAGATGGGCGACAGCCATGTGGGTCTGCAGGCCCGCCTGATGTCCCAGGCCCTGCGCAAGCTGGCTGGTGCCATCTCCAAATCGAACTGTGTGGCCATTTTCATCAACCAGCTGCGGGAAAAGGTGGGCGTAATGTACGGAAATCCCGAGGTGACCCCCGGCGGCCGTGCCCTGAAGTTCTACGCTTCGGTGCGCATTGATATCCGTAAAGTGGAGACGCTCAAAAACGGCGGTGAGGTCGTCGGCAGCCACACCCGGGCCAAGGTGGTGAAAAACAAGGTCGCTCCGCCTTTCCGCGAGGCGGAGTTCGACGTGATGTACGGCAAGGGCATCTCCCGCGACGGCGAGCTGCTGGATATCGCCGTGAAGCTGGATATTGTGGAGAAGAGCGGCGCCTGGTTCAGCTATAAGGGCAACCGCCTGGGGCAGGGCCGCGATAATGTAAAGGAACTGCTGAAAAATTCCCCGGAACTGGCAAAGGAAGTCGAGGAGCAGGTATACGAGAATATGGGCAAGCTGTACGGCAAGCCGGCCAAGAACGGCGGAGCCAAGCCTGTGGAATCCATTCCCGCTTCGGCAGCGGAGGAAAAGCCGGTGCAGACCCGCGCGGCCGCCCGCAGCAGCATTGATATCACGGTGGATGACGAATGATGCGCCTGACAGCCATCCGTCCCCGCCGGAAAAAGCTGAGCCTGCTGGTAATTGACGGGGAAGAGGCCATGACGGTGGATACCGGGGTTCTGCAGGAAATGGGTTACCGCGAGGGAAGTGAGCTGGATGATGAGCAGCTCAAAGAGCTGCTGGATCGCTCGCAGCAGCGCCGGGCCCGGGAAAAGGCGCTGTACCTGTTGGAGTACCGCAATCACTCCCGCAAAGAGCTGGAGGATAAAATCAGCCGGGTCACATCGCGGGAGGCCGCCCGGGAGGCCGCCTGCCATATGCAGGAGCTGGGGCTGGTGGATGATACGGCATATGCCTGTGACTGCGCGCGGGAACTGGTATACCGCAAGGGCTTTGCCCGCAGCCGGGCGCGCTGGGAGCTGGAGAAAAAAGGGATTGACCGGGAAACAGCCGAATATGCATTGGATGAACTGCACGCGGACTGGGAGGAGATCCTGGAGGACGTGGTGGAGAGAAAGTACAGCCGCCAGCTTACCGATGAAACGGGAAAACGCCGGACCATCCAGGCACTGATGCGCCTGGGGTACCGGTACGAGGAAATCCGGCCGGTGCTTTTGCGGTGGGCCCCGATGGATGACGAATAAGGGAGGAAGAAAAGAGATGGCAACGCAGCAGAAGAAAACAAGGGTGGGCATGATCAGCCTGGGCTGTGCAAAAAATCAGGTGGACGGCGAAATGCTGATGGCCGCCCTGGAGGAAAACGGATTTGAACTGAGCGATGACGTGGGCATCTGCGACATTGCCATTATCAATACCTGCGGGTTTATCGAGAGCGCCAAAAAGGAATCCATCGAGGAGATTCTGGAACTGTGCAAGCTGAAGGAAGAGGGCCGCATTCAGAAAATTGTGGTGACCGGGTGCCTGGCGCAGCGCTATCAGGAGGAGATCCGCCGGGAAATCCCCGAGGTAGACGCGGTGCTGGGGATCGGCGCCAACGGGGAGATCGCGTCGTACCTGAAAAAGATGTGGGAAGAGAATACGGTTGTGGAGAGTTTTCCGCCCAAGACGGAGATGCCCCTGTGCGGCTCCCGCACGCTGACCACCCCCAGCTATTATGCGTACCTGAAAATTGCCGAGGGCTGCAGCAACGGGTGCAGCTACTGTGCGATCCCGAAAATCCGCGGGCCCTACCGCAGCCGCCCCATGGAGAGCATTCTGGCCGAGGCCAAGGGCCTTGCGGAGAACGGCTGCCGTGAGCTGGTGATCATCGCCCAGGATACCAGCCGGTATGGGCTGGACCTTTATGGTGAGCCGCGTCTTCCGCAGCTGCTGACCGAGCTGAGCCATCTGGAGAACATCCGCTGGATCCGGCTTCTGTACTGCTACCCCGATTATATTACCGATGAACTGCTGACTGTAATCCGCGATGTGAAGAAGGTAGTGCCGTACATCGACCTGCCGCTGCAGCACGTATCCGGAAAAATTTTGAAGGCCATGAACCGCGGCGGCGACCGCGCAGCCCTGACCGAACAGATCCGCCATATCCGGGAGATGGTGCCCGGCATCACCCTGCGTACCACGCTGATCACCGGCTTCCCCGGGGAGACGGAGGAGGATTTCAACGAGCTGGCCGAATTTGTCCACGAGATGAAGTTCGAGCGCCTGGGCTGCTTTGCCTATTCCCAGGAGGAGGGCACGCCCGCAGCCGCCCTGCCGGATCAGCTTCCCCAGGAAGTAAAGGAACACCGCGAAGAAGTGATTATGGAAGATCAGATGGCCATTATGCTGGAAAAGGGCGAGGAGATGGTCGGCAAAACGGTCGAGGTGCTGACCGAGGGCTTTGACCGGTATGCCGAGTGTTACTTTGGCCGCACCCAGGCCGACGCCCCCGATGTGGACGGCAAGGTGTTCTTTGTGGCCCAGCGCAAAAAGCCCCACTACGGTCAGTTTGTCCATGTGAAGATTACCGAGTGCGTGGACGGCGACCTGTACGGCGAGCTGGCGCGATGACCGGCCGGCACATCCTGCCGGTGTGATAAAGGAGAATGTCCGTTATGAACCTGCCCAATAAACTGACTGTGATGCGCATGATCCTGGTGCCGTTTGTGGTAGCGGCACTGTTGTACCCCTTCCCTCATCATTATCTGGTGGCGCTGCTGCTGTTTGCGGCGGCATCGTATACCGACCATCTGGATGGGAAAATTGCCCGCCGCGATAATCTGGTGACGGATTTCGGCAAGTTTATGGACCCGTTGGCCGATAAAGTGATGGTGCTGTCCGCCATGGTCTGCCTGGTCAGCCTGGGGTTTGCCGATGTGTGGATTGTGGTACTGATGCTGGCCCGCGAATTTATGGTCACCTCCATTCGCCTGGTGGCGGTGGATAAGGGCCGCGTAATTGCCGCCAACATCTGGGGAAAAGTGAAAACGGTCACGCAGATTATCGCCATTCTCGGGGTGCTGCTGCTGCAGTACCTGCTGGAGTTGGAGAGCCTGGAGCTGCTTCCCCTTCCGGCGGGCTGTGCTGTCATTTTTGGTATGACCGGCGATATCCTGCTGGCGGTAGCGGCCTTTTTCACGGTGGTCTCGGGGTTGGTTTATCTGCGTCAAAACTGGGATGTGATTCGGGAAGGGGCGTAATCTTCCCCCTTTACAAGGAACAAAAAAGGTGTATACTGTATAGGAAGGGATAAAGAAAAGCTGTGCGCAGGAGAAGTACCGCCCGGCACCGGCCGCAGAGAAGGGGCGCCGTGAACCATCACGGCTGTGAGCGCCCCGGCCAAAACCAGGGGAGAAATGCACCGGCGCAGGGGCCCATGGGCCCCGGCTGACAGGGGGAACCGCCCGGAAAGGGCGCAGTATCCCGGTACGGGTGGCGCCGTTATCCGCCTTCAGAGTGATAAGCTCGGAGTGGAACCGCGGAACAAAGATGGACCGCCTCCGTATGCCCCAAGGGGCGTACGGGGGCTTTTTGTTTTCCGCCGCGTTTTTCTCCGCCTGGCCCGACGAAGAAAAGGAGAGAACGCTTTTATGTTTGACAATTTAAAGCAGGAGCTGGACTCGATTATCGCGCGGGACCCTGCGGCCCGGAACCGATGGGAGGTTTACTTCCTCTATTCGGGATTTAAAGCGGTGCGCGCCTATCGAAAAAGCCACTGGCTGTACCAACGCGGCCACTATTTTCTGGCCCGGTGGATCAGCCAGCGTGCCCGGCACAAAACGGGGATCGAAATTCATCCCGGCGCCGTCATCGGTAAGGGGCTGTTTATCGACCACGGGATGGGCGTGGTGATCGGCGAGACTACCGAAATCGGGGATTACTGCACGCTGTACCAGAATGTGACGCTGGGCGGTACCGGAAAGGACCACGGCAAGCGCCATCCCACCCTGGGAAACAATGTGCTGGTGGGCAGCGGGGCCAAGGTGCTGGGCCCGTTCCGCGTGGGCGACAATGCCCGGGTGGCAGCCGGTGCCGTGGTGCTGAGCGAGGTTCCTGACAATGCCACCGCCGTAGGTGTACCGGCCCGGATTGTGCGCATTAACGGGGAGAAACCCAAGGACCTGCGGACCAGTATGGAACTCGATCAGGTGCATGTGAGCGACCCCGTCGAGCAAGCGCTGCAGGAGCTGCGCTGCGAGGTGGGTGGTCTGCAGCAGCATTTGTCCCGCCGGGAACTGGCACAGGAGAATCCTTCCACAGAAAAATAAAAAGCAGAGGAGAAGAACAGCATGAAGATTTACAATACCATGACCCGGCAGAAGGAAGAATTTGTCCCCCTGCAGGAGGGTGAAGCCAAGATTTACGCCTGCGGACCCACGGTGTACAACTATATTCACATTGGCAACGCGCGCCCCATCTGCGTGTTCGATGTGCTGCGCCGGTATCTGGAGTACCGCGGCATGAAGGTCACCTTCGTGCAGAATTTCACCGACATTGACGACAAAATCATCAACAAGGCCAATGAAGAGGGTACGGACTACCTGACGGTTTCCCGCCGGTATATGGAGGAGTACAAAAAGGACGCCGCAGGCCTGAACGTACGCCCGGCCACTGTGCATCCGCTGGCCACCGAGAATATTGGCGAGATCCTCGACATCATCGGCACGCTGGTGGAGAAGGGGTATGCCTATCCTGTGGAAAACGGCGACGTGTACTTCCGCACGAAAAAGTTTAAGGAATACGGAAAACTGTCCCATCAGCCGCTGGAGGACCTGCAGGCCGGAGCCCGCATCAGCGTGGGCGACGTGAAGGAAGATGCCATGGACTTCGCCGTGTGGAAGGGCAGCAAGCCCGGCGAGCCCTACTGGGAGTCTCCCTGGGGAAAGGGACGGCCCGGCTGGCACATCGAGTGCAGCGCCATGGTGCGCCGCTACTTGGGCAAGACCATTGACATCCACTGCGGCGGGCAGGATTTGATCTTCCCCCACCATGAAAACGAGATCGCCCAGAGCGAGTGCTGCAATGGCACTCCTTTTGCCCGGTACTGGATGCACAACGGGTATATCAATGTGGATAACCAGAAGATGAGCAAATCGCTGCACAATTTCTTCACCGTGCGCGAGGTGGCCGAAAAGTACGGATACGAACCCATCCGTTACCTGATGGTGTCCTCTCATTACCGTATGCCCATCAACTACAGCATCGAAATTATCTCCCAGTGCCAGGGCGCGCTGAACCGCCTGTACAACTGCCGCGACAATCTGCGCTTCCTGCTGCAGAACGCGGCGGTGGAGGAAAACGAGGGCGACCGGACAATACTGGCCTCGTTTGACGTGCACCGTGATCACTTTGTCAGCGCGATGGAGGATGATCTGAACACCGCCGATGCGATCTCGGCCCTGTTTGATCTGGTGCGCGATATCAACGGAAGCGTGGCGGGCTCTCCCAGCCGATTCCTGGTGCAGGGATGCCTGCAGCGCCTGATGGAGCTGGCGGATGTGCTGGGCCTGCTGTATCAGGAGAAGGACAACGACCTGGACAGCGAGATCGAGGCACTGATCGAAAAGCGCACCCAGGCCCGCAAAAACCGCGACTGGGCCACGGCAGACGCCATCCGTGACGAGCTCAAGGCCCGCCATGTGGTACTGGAGGATACCCCTCAGGGCGTGAAGTGGCATATTGAGAAGTAAACCGTCATGAAAAAGAAAGAGGCCGAAGCAAAGACCAACGTGATGCGCCTGCTGGAAACCGAAGGGATCCCCTACACCCCTTGGTTTTATGAGCATGAGGGCGAGCAGGAGACCGGGGTGGGGGTTCATATCGCCCAAATGCTGGGACAGGATGTGGACCAGGTGTTCAAAACCCTGGTCACCCGGGGCAGCAGCGGCGGCTTTTTCGTGTTCGTCATCCCCGTGGGGGAGGAACTGGATTTGAAAAAGGCCGCCCGGGCCGCGGGGGAGAAAAGCGTGGAGATGATCGCCGTGCGCGAGATCCTGCCGGTTACGGGATACGTGCGGGGTGGCTGTTCCCCGCTGGGGATGAAAAAGCGGTACCCCACCGTGGTGGATGAGACGTGCATTCTGTTCGATACCATTTATATCAGCGCCGGGAAGATCGGCGCCCAGGTGCAGCTCTCTCCGGACAGCCTGTGTGCGCTGCTGGGGGCCAAAACGGCCGATTTGACCAAAGAGAGAGGAAGGGATTAAGGTGAAACCGCTGATCTACGCCCACCGGGGCGCCAGCGCCTATGCGCCGGAGAACACCATGGCCGCTTTTTATGAAGCGGAAAAGCGAGGAGCCGACGGCATTGAGCTGGATGTGCAGATGACAAAGGACGGGGTTCTCGTCGTGCTGCACGACGAGGATGTGGCCCGCACCTCCAACGGCCGGGGCCTTGCCCGGGAAATGACCCTTTCCCAGCTGCGGGAGCTGGATTTCGGCAGCTGGTTTGGGCCGGCATGGGCAGGGGAGAAAATCCCCACCCTTTGGCAGGTGCTGGAGTTCCTGCAGGGGAACCGGCTGCGCCTGAATATCGAACTGAAGACCTGCTCGGCCTGGTATGATCCGGAGCTGACCCGTCGTACCGTGGCAATGGTGCAGCAGAGCGGCCTGAAGGACCGGGTGATCTTCTCCTCCTTTGAACACCGCTGTCTGCTGGACGCCAAGGAGATGGATCCCTCCATTCCCGCGGGGCTTCTGTATGTCGGGAACCTGATTGGCCCCGGCCGGTATGCCCGGTCCCTGGGGATGGAATATATCCACCCCTGCTGGGACAATCTGGACGAAAAGGGTGTGGCCGACTGCCGGGAAAACGGCATTGAAATCCACCCCTGGACCATTAACGATGCGGTTTCCCGCGATGCCATGCTGCGTGTGGGGGCCGAACATCTGATTACCAATTACCCCGACATTCTGGAGCGATGAGGCCGGGGTTCCGGTTCTTTTGAAAAAAGAGGGAAAAGCCTTTTTCTTTTCCGCAAATCTGCTATAATGAAGGAAATGAAAAACCGGGTGTGCCCCGGTTTATGAAAGGAAGACGAATTTTTATGGCAAAAGATACCAACATTGCGCTGCGGAATCAGGTCCTCTATTCCGTATTTGTGCGGGATCACACCGAAGAGGGCACCTTTGCCGCGCTGGAAAAGGATTTGGACCGCATTCGCGCCCTGGGCACGGATATCATCTGGCTGATGCCCATCCATCCCATCGGACGGGAAGCCCGCAAGGGCAAGGACGGCAGCCCCTATGCCATCCGGGATTACCGGGATGTAAACCCCGAGTACGGCACCCGTGAGGAGTTCTGTCATCTGGTGGACGCCATCCACGCCCGCGGCATGAAGTGCATCATCGACGTGGTATACAACCATACCTCTCCCGATTCCTGGCTGAAGGAGCATCATCCCGAGTGGTTCTTCCATAAGCCGGACGGCAGCTTCGGCAATCAGGTAGCCGACTGGGGCGATATCATCGACCTCGACTATAAGAATAACCCCGATCTGTGGGATTATCAGATCGACACGCTGAAAATGTGGGCCTCAATTGTGGACGGTTTCCGGTGTGACGTGGCGCCGCTGGTGCCCGTGGAATTCTGGGAGCGCGCCCGCGCCGAGGTGGAGACCGTGCACCCCGGCTGCATCTGGCTGGCGGAGTCGGTGGATCCGCCCTTTATCAAGGAGAACCGCGACCACGGCGTGTACGCCGCCAGCGACTGCGAGGTATACCGTGCGTTCGACATGGAGTACGACTACGATATGAAGGAGTACTACCTCGGGTATATCAAAAAGACCATTCCGCTGAGCCGGTATGTTGAGATGCTTCTGCATCAGGAAATGATCTATCCGCAGAATTATGTGAAGATGCGCCATCTGGAGAACCACGACAACCCCCGCGCCCGGGATTTGATTCCTGAGATTCCGCAGCTGCAGAACTGGACGGCCTTCATGTACTTCCTGCGCGGCAGCCTGCTGCTGTACGGCGGGCAGGAAAAGGCCGTTGCCCACCTGCCTGATCTGTTCAATGTGGATGTTGTGCCGTGGAACGGCGAGGACACGGTGGATCTGACCGGTCTGCTGCAGAGCCTGTACCCCATTAAGCACGATCCCATTCTGGCGGACGGTGTGGTGGAGATGAAGGCCCATGACGAGGAGGATACCGCGGTAATCGTGTACCGGAAGGACGGGCGCACCTGCGTGGGTGTGTTCAGTCTGATGGCCAAAAATGCGGATGTCCCCGTTCCGGCGCCGGACGGCACCTATCAAAACCGCATCGACGGCAGTGATGTGGTGGTAAAGGACGGCAAACTGCTGGGCAGCGGCCGGCCTGTGATTTTTGACTGCTGATTCTGTTTTCCGCCGTTTGCCCGGATAGCGGCAAACGGCGGAATTTTTTTAGGAAAGAGGAGCCGGCCGGTGTGTGAGAGAAAAGGAGAGCGTATGGATACCTACCGCATTTTTATGGTGGAGGATGACCCGGTTATCGCCCAAACGGTACAGCAGCACCTGATTTCCTGGGGATATCCCACCCGCTGCGCCCGCGATTTTTCCCGGGTGCTGGAGGAGTTTCGGGAGGAGAGCCCCCAGCTGGTACTGATGGATATCTCCCTCCCCTTTTTTAACGGGTACCACTGGTGCCGGGAGATCCGCCGGATTTCCCGGGTGCCGGTGATGTTCCTCTCCTCCTCCTCGGACAATTTGGATATTGTCACGGCCATGAACATGGGCGCCGATGATTTTATCAGCAAGCCCTTTGATCTGAGCGTGCTCACCGCCAAGGTACAGGCACTGCTGCGCCGCACCTACGAAATGGGCGTGCCGCAGGATACCCGCCTGCGGTGCGGCAGCGGGTGGCTGGATATGGAGGACGGTACCCTGCAGAACGGAGACTGCACCATCACCCTGACCCGCGGCGAGTTGAAAATTCTGCGCATTCTGCTGGAAAACCGCGGCCGGGTGGTTTCGCGGGAGGATTTGGCCGTGCAGCTGTGGCAGACGGACAGCTTTGTGGATGAGAATACGCTGTCGGTGGCGGTAACCCGGCTGCGCCGCCGCATGAAGGAGGCCGGGCTGTGCGAAGTGATTCACACGAAAAAGGGGATGGGGTATTGGGTCGATTAAAAGGGGGAGCGTATCTCTCCGGGTATCTCCGGGCGCGGAGGCGGTCGCTGCTGTGCGGGCTGTGCTGTCTGCTGGCCCTGGTGGTGGTGACCGTATTGGGGCGGCTGCCCTGGGGTGTGATGGGGTACACCGTGCTGTTGTGCGCCGCGCTGCTTTTCTGTTTTGCCGTTGTGGGATATATTGACTATGTCCGGCGGCTGCGGGCACTGGAGCCGTGGGAGCAGTACGGAGAGACCCCCGATTCCGTGGAGAATCTGCTGCCGGAAACACAGGATCCGCTGGAAAAGCGGTATCAGGCGCTGCTGCTGCGGGTCTGTCAGGAAAAGCAGGAATTGCGCGAGCGTGCCCGGCAGGAAGCGCGGGAGAATACCGATTACTATGCCATGTGGACGCACCAGATCAAAACGCCGATTTCGGCCATGCGGCTGCTGCTGCAGACGGCTCCGTCGGAGCGGAGCGATGAACTGCAGGCCGAGCTGTTCCGTATTGAGCAGTATGTGGAAATGGCCCTGTCGTACCAGCGGCTGTCCAGCGACAGCAGCGACCTGGTGCTGCGGAAGTATTCCCTTGCGACCATTGTCAAGGGGGCCGTGCGCAAATATGCGCGGCTGTTTGTGCGAAAGGGGATCCGCGTGCAGCTGGGGGATATGGAGGCCGCCGTGCTGACCGATGAGAAATGGCTGGGCTTTGCCATCGGGCAGATTCTGTCCAATTCTTTGAAGTACACCCCCTCCGGCGGGCAGGTCATTCTTGCCAAAGAAGACCCCTGTACCCTTTTGATTGCCGATACCGGAATCGGCATCGCACCGGAGGATCTGCCCCGGGTTTTTGAGAAGGGCTATACAGGGCTTAACGGCCGGCAGGAGCGCTCCTCCACCGGTATTGGGCTGTATTTAACCCAATGCGCCCTGAAAAAACTGGGCCATTCCATCGAAATCCAAAGCCGCCCGGGCCGCGGCACGCTGGTGCGCATCGATCTCTCCCACCGGGAGAGCCTTCTGGAATAAAAATCTTACCGATTTGTAAGAAATGGGGCTGAAATGTAAGGCGGCTGTTCTGGCGCCTGCTTTCAGCCCGTTTTATAATAGGGGCAGATCATTTGAAAAAGGAGAGGAAGAAAGATGGCTCTGCTTGAAATTCAGAATCTGCAGAAGACCTATCACACCCGCTTCGGCGGCCGGGCGGTACAGGCCCTGTCCAACGTGACCTTTTCGGTGAACGAGGGTGAGTATGTGGCCGTAATGGGGGAATCCGGCAGCGGAAAAACCACGCTATTAAACCTGCTGGCCACCCTGGACCGTCCCACCTCCGGACGGATCCTGTTGGAAGGGCGGGATCTGTGCCGGCTGAAGGAGAACGAATCGGCCGCCTTTCGCCGGGAAAAGCTGGGGTTTGTTTTTCAGGACTTCAATCTGCTGGACACCTTTTCCGTGCGGGACAATATCCTGCTGCCGCTGGTGCTGGGCAATGTGCCGGTGGCGGAGATGGAGGCGCGCCTGCTGCCCCTGTGCCGCCGGCTGGAGATTGCGGACCTGCTGGACAAATTCCCCTACGAGATCTCCGGCGGGCAGAAGCAGCGCACCGCCGCGGCCCGGGCGCTGATCACCGCCCCGCGGCTGCTGCTGGCCGACGAACCTACCGGGGCACTGGATTCCCGCGCCAGCGATAACCTGCTGGAGCTGTTCCGCGAGGAAAACCGCCGGGGCCAGACCATTGTGATGGTCACCCATTCGGTCAAGGCTGCCTGCCATGCCGGGCGGGTGCTGTTCCTGCGGGACGGCGAGATCCTGCACCAGATGTACCGCGGTGACCACACCGAGGGGGAGATGTTCCGACTGATTTCGGATACCCTGACGCTGCTGACCACAGGGGGTGAACCCCATGAAGCGTAAAATTCTGTATGGGCGCCTGGCGGTGCGCAGTTTGCGGCGAAATTCCCGCTGCACACTGCCTTATCTGCTGACGGTGATGTTCACGGTATCGGCGTTTTACAACATTCTCGCCATTGTGAACAGCCCCATGATGGAAAGCCATGTCAGCGCCAAAAGCCTGCTGGTGCCGGGAACGGTCATTGTGGGCTTTTTCTCGGTGATTATCCTGCTGTATGCCAACCGCTTCACCCAAAAGCAGCGCCAGCCGGAGATCGCGGCTTACAGCATTCTGGGCATGGAAAAGCGCCACATCGCCGGGATGATGCTGGTGGAGACGGTAATCCTGTTTGTGCTGGGTGTGCTGGGGGGCCTGCTGCTGGGATTGCTGCTGGGGCAGCTGCTGTACTGGCTGCTGCTGCGGCTGCTGGTCAGCCCGGAGGGGATTGTGTGGAACTTTGATCCCGCGTCCATGCAGCAGACGGTGTTTTTCTATGCCTGGGTGTTCCTGGCCATTCTGCTGCTGAACATTGTGAGGGTACATATGGGCAGCCCTATTGCCCTGCTGCAGGCTGGCCGCGCCGGGGAGAAAGAACCCCGCTCCCACTGGGTTTTGGGAATTTTGGGGGTGCTGATGTCCGGTGCCGGGTATGGGATATCCTTTACCACCCGGGATCTGGTTCACGATCTCGCGCTGCTGATTCCAGCGGTGGTACTGGTGATCCTGGGAACCTATCTGATGTTTGCCTCGTTCAGTATTGTGTTTTTAAAAGCACTGCGGAGGAAAAAGAGCTTTTATTACCGGCCGGGTCCGTTTACGGCGGTATCGGGGCTTTTATACCGGATGAAGCAGAATGCCCTGGGCCTTGCCAGCATCTGCATTCTGTCCACCATGGTGCTGGTCACGGTATCCACCACGGTTTCGCTGTATGCGGGGGTGGATGCGCTGGTGGATACCTCAAAAGACCTGATGATTACGATCCGAAATACCAACGGCGATTTTGCCGGTGTAGAGGATGCAATCCGCGGGTCCCTGGAAAAAGAGGGGAAAACCCTTGAGAAAATGGATTATCGGGAGGATTTCTCGTTCTCGGTGGCCTATCGGGACGGGCAGTATATCACTGACGTGGACGCCGGCCAGCCTGGTGACCGGTATATTGCCTTCTGGGTCGTGAAAGAGAGCGAATTGAACCGCCTGACCGGAGAAGAAATCTCGCTGCCCGATGGGACGATGCAAGTGTATCATCCCATGGAGGAGTGGGGGGATACGCTGGATCTGCTGGGCAGGAAATGGACTCTCCGGAAGATGGGGGAGGATTTTCCCATGGAGCGGGACACCTATGTGATGGAATCCTATGCCCACTGTGCCATGCTGGTGGTGAACGAAGCGGATTACCGTGCCCTGTATCAAGCGCAGGCACAGGCCTATGCCGAGAACAGCAGCCTGTATGAGTACAATGCTTCGCTTGTACTGAGCGGTGGAACCGGCCAGAAAACGGTGGACGCCCTGCGGCAAGGGCTGAACCAGTGGATGAATGAAAATGCGCAGAGGTATCCCGATGAAGAGGAACGGTTTGGATACAGCATCAGCAGCACCAGTGAAACCCGGGAAAATATGTTCAGCGTATTCGGCGCCTTTTTGTTCCTGGGCCTGTTTTTGGGCACACTGTTTCTGCTGGCGGCAGTGCTGATCCTGTACTATAAGCAGCTGTCGGAAGGGATGGCTGACCGCGAACGGTTTATGATCCTGCAGAAGGTGGGTATGGGTAAAAGTGAGGTGCGCAAAACGATCCATACTCAGGTGCGCATCGTGTTCTTTCTGCCGCTGGGGGTGGCCATTTTGCATACCTTAGCCGCATACCCCATGATGAACCTGATTGTAAAAGCAATGGTCGGCGGACGAATCGACAGCTTGTATTTCTGGTGTATGCTGATCACCTCTCTGCTGTTTGCGATGATTTACACGATTGTATATGCTATTACCACCCATACCTACACCCGGCTGGTTAGCAGAAGGCAGCCGATGTAGCTCTTCCCTGAACAAAAAACCGTTCTCAGCCTCCTTTTGACGGCAGAGAACGGTTTTTTCTGCCCAAAAGACGGATTTTTAATACCCGAAAACTGTTTTTCGACGCCCGAAACCGGAGAAAAGACCGGCAGAACCTACAAAAAGAACAGGAGTGCTCCCCAGATGTCCGAACCAATTTGTGGAAAAATCGTTGAAAGACCGCAATTTTTGGTTCAAATAAAGCAATTTGCCTAAAAAATAGAAGTTGTAAACAATTTGTAAAAACGCTTTAGTAGGATTTTTTGCATCATTTAGATCGGAATTTTGATATTATTGAGCGGTACAAACCCTTATTATAATAACAGAAATCAGCTCATCAGGCGGTTATGTTTAGACAGATTGCTGAAATGAGCGAAAAATCTGAGTGGACGGCCTGCAAAGGGCCCCTCTTTTTCAAGTCGAAGAGGATTGTGGGACGTGTACTCTAACGAATGTATTGGGAGGATCAACCAATGAAAAACCTGAAAAAAGTGTTGGCTGTCCTGCTGAGCGCCTGCTTCGTTCTTTCGTTTGCAGCTTGCTCCGGCGACAGCGGTAACAGCACTCCTGCGGATGACGACAAGTCTTCCGAGGAGAGCAAGAACGAGGGCGGCGATGGCGATTCCGACGAGTATGATTACTACAGTGATTATGCTCAGGACATCTCCGGCGACATCGAATTCTATCAGCAGAAGCCCGAGATCGAAGATTACATGTATGAAGTAATCGACGACTTCAACGCTGTGTATCCGAATATCACGGTTACCCAGAACGTTCAGAATGACGCTGCTTCCAACCTGCAGACCCGTGCAGCTTCCGGTGACTTCACCGACATCTGGCTGTATTGGCCGACCGACATGGTATGGCAGTCTTTCTATGATGAAGGCCTGCTGATGGATGTTACCGATCAGCCCTACATCAAGACCGCTGCTGAATCCGTTGAAGCTCTGTTCGAGCGTGACGGCAAGTACTATGGTGTTCCGGAAGCCAACAACGCTGCCGGTATCATCGCGAACGTCGGCATGTTCGAGGACAACGGCATTGCTCTGCCGGAAGACTGGGATTCCTTCATCGCTGCTTGCGACGCTTTCGTTGAGAAAGGCATCGTCCCGATCGGCCTGACCCTGAAGGACGGCGCTGACTGCGCTCGTAACATCCTGCTGGGCGACTATGTACCCGGCGACGAAGTTAAGGCTGTTGCCAGAGGCGAGAAGAAGCTGTCCGAGACCGACTTCCCGAAGTCTGTTGACGACCTGACCAAGATCTACAGCTACGCGACTGACAAGGCGATCTCCTCCGATTACAACACCGGCCTGACCGATTTTGCGAACGAAGAATCCGCCATGTTCATCTCCGGTAACTGGACCTTCGCTTCCATCCGCGGCATCAACCCCGACATCAAGATCGAACAGCTCCCGCTGCCGTCTTCTCAGGGCAGAGGCTACATCGTTTCCGGTGTTGACGTAGGCTACACCATCGGTGCTGACACTCAGTATCCGGAAGCCTGCAACGCTTTCGTTAACTTCCTGGTAAGCCAGCCCCAGGCTGAGAAGTACTGCAACCATGACGCTGCTATCCCCGCTATCAAGGGCGTAGAAGTTAAGGATAAGACCGCTGCCAGAATGGTAGCGAAGGTCGCCGCTGGCGAATCCTTCAACTGGCCGAACCACTTCTTCCCGGCCGGCGGCGCAGAGCAGCTGACCAACCAGGCTGCTACTCAGTTCTACATGGATATCCAGGAGCTGGGCGCTGAGCAGGCCAAGGCGAAGTACATCGAGACCATGGATGGCATCATGGACGGTTCCATCAAATAATTTTTGATACGATTTGACTTGCGAACGAGGCAGGGGGGAGGGATTTCCCTCCTGCTTCTATTCGTTTCAGTTGAAAGTGAATACGAATCCATCGCTTCGGCAGCGCTTTGTCTGCCGGCAGGCAGATAATGAGAGGCCCGTTTTCTGTGCCGATATCGTATTCCGCAGCCCCAACCCCTATGTATCAAGTATTTCCGGCAATTCATTCCCACTTATACACAAAGGAGGAATTCAGATGGAACAGGTCGCCAAGAAGCAGCATCACAAAATTAATTCTTGGAAAGTTGTCCCGTACTGTGTAGTAGTCCCCTGCGTGCTGATCTACCTTGTATTCTTCTACATCGCAGCGGTGCAGGGCGCCGTTTACAGCTTTACTGACTGGAACGGTATTTCGTCCACTTATAATTGGATTGGCTTTGGCAATTATATTGACGCATTTAACTCCGAATACCTGAAAATGACGCTGCGCTTTACCGTCATTTTCGCCGTCATGGTTCTGGTTCTGACCAA
>JALENG010000001.1 GCA_022767925.1 Clostridia bacterium | reverse complement strand
ATATATAATTCGTTTTTAAAGAAGGACAAAATGGCTTCGCGTTTTTTGGGTTACTTTTTTCTTTCTGCTCTTCATCAGATTTGCTATAATAAATAGCAGAAAACGCCTTTGCTTTTCAAAATTTTCTTTATGGAGGAATCGCTTCTATGTTTTGTCCCTATTGCGGCAGCAATGTCCCCGACGGCACGAAGTTCTGCACCCATTGCGGTGCGGTCATGGGCTCCGCCCGTCCGGCTGCCCCGGTACCGCCGCCGAATACCCGGCCCTCTTCCACTCCGTATCAGCCGGAGCCGGGTTATGGCGCTCCCCGGCAGACTCCTTATGTCGCTCCTTATACGGCGGCACAAAAAGTATTCGGTTCAAGGTACATGAATCCCGTTGCTCTGGTCGGCGCATTCCTGATTCTGATCGGGATCTTTCTGCCATTTATCACGGCCTCGGAGTTGGGATACTCCATATCTATTTCCTTTTTTGAATGTGCCACGCAGTCCGGAAATTTTCTCTTATGGCTGGTCATTCTGGCGGTACCCGTCCTGGTTGTTCTGCAGATTGTTAAGGCCCCACAGATCATCTCCATCCTTCTGGCAGCCGCAATGTTTGTCTTCCAAATGATTCTCGTGGGACATGCAAATAACTATTTCGATAGATATTATACATATTCTGCCTACTCCGCTCCCTCTTCTTTGATCTCATACTCCAATCCCATCTATTCCATCGGTTTTATTCTGATGATCATTGGTCAAATCGTGATCGTCGCCTCTGTCCCGGTTTACAAAAAGCTGTTTAAAAAATAAGAGAGCTTCTACCCGCGGCTGTTTTCTGCCGCGGGTATTTTTTGATTCGGCGTATAAAATCCGTTTTTTTCAGGAGACAAAAGCCCTCTCTTCTTTTTTGGGGATATCTCTCTTTCGTTTTCCCTTCCTATCTCCCGGCGGATTTGCTATAATGAAAAAAACGCATTCTGAAATGATGCGGCCGTTTTTTCCTGATGAATACGGTGCTTTTTGTGAGGAGGTTCTTTCCATGTTTTGTACTCAATGCGGCAGCAATGTCCCCGACGGCACGAAGTTCTGCACCCATTGCGGTGCAATGATGGGAACGGCTCAGCCCGTACAGCCCCAGCCGCCCACGCCCCCGGTTCAGCCCCCAACTGCCTATCCGCCCTATGCGGCCCCCCAGAATCCCACCCCCGGCGGCCCTGCTCCCTATATGCCCCCGACCGAGGTTCCTCCTTATTATGTGCAGGGTCCCTATCCCTATGTTCCCAATTATCAGGCGGCCCAAAGGGTCCGCCGCCCGCGCTATATCAATGTTGTCAACCTGGCCGGGGCACTGCTGTACCTCATCGGGATGTTCCTCCCCTTCTTTACGGTCAATGTGATGGGCTACAGCCAGAGCATCTCCATTCTGGATACCCTTACGCTCGGTGGCGGCCCTGATTTTGTGATCATGGCCTTGCTAATTGTTACCATTGTGGTTCTTCAGATTGTCAAGGCTCCGCAGACGCCGTCGCTGGTCTGTTCGATTATTCTGACCGCTTCGGTTTTCTCGGAGATGGGATCGCTGTATGCTTACAATATCGCTCCCTATGGCTCTCTGGAAATCGGCTTCTGGCTGATGTTAATCGCCGGCATTCTGATGTGTGCATCCATTCCCCTGAACAAGCTGATTACTAAGAAAGGCTGACGCCATTCTTTTGAAAGACGAACATCATTCTTCGAAACCGCTGTTTTTCTTTTAAGAACAATGCTTTTTGATTCTGCGTCCTTCTGCCTGAAAGCCGCTGGAATGGTTTTGGTATCAAAAACTCCCGTCCTGCTTTCCAAACAGGACGGGAGTTTTTGCCGCTATTCCTTTTCCCACTCATTTTCTGTTGTATGGTTATGTCCCGGGGAAACCTGTAACAGGGGAAAAGAGTGCTTGGCCTCTTTCCTTTTTTCCATGGCTTTGGTATAATACGGTTGTTTCCAAACGATACGGAAGGGGAAGAATCCATATGCGCCAAAACACCCGCTATACCTTTTACGCCTGCTACCTGGGATACATCTCGCAGGCCATTGTCAATAACTTTGTTCCGCTATTGTTTTTAACCTTCCAGTCCACCTTTTCCCTGTCGCTGGACCGCATCACCCTGCTGACCACGGTCAACTTCAGCATCCAACTGCTGGTGGATCTTCTGTCCGCCGGGTTTATCGACAAAATCGGGTACCGGGCGGGGGCGGTACTGGCCCATATTCTGATTGGTGTCGGCCTGATCAGCCTGTCGGTTCTGCCGCAGTGCTTTGCCGATCCCTATGCGGGCATTCTGCTGTCGATTTTCTTCTATTCCATCGGTGGGGGCCTGACGGAGGTGCTGATCAGCCCGATTGTCGAAGCCTGCCCCGGTGAGGGGAAGGCCGCCGCCATGAGCCTGCTGCACTCGTTCTACTGCTGGGGTCATGTGTTTGTGGTTCTGTTCTCCACCCTGTTTTTCACCGTGTTTGGCATTGCCAATTGGCGCATTCTGGCCTGTCTGTGGGCGGTACTGCCGCTTTTCAACACCTTTTTGTTCACACAGGTTCCCATTTTCCCCCTGGTGGAGGAAGGGGAAGAGGGCATGGGCGTTGGGCAGCTTTTCCGGCAGAAGGCCTTTTGGGTATTGATGCTGCTGATGCTGTGCGCCGGTGCCTCGGAACAGGGGATGAGCCAGTGGGCCTCTTCCTTCGCGGAATCAGGGCTGCACGTCAGCAAAACCATCGGCGATCTGGCCGGGCCGTGCAGCTTTGCCGCCATGATGGGGCTGGCCCGCCTGCTGTATGCAAAATTCGCCGCCCGGCTGGACGTGGTGCGCGCCATGCTCTTCAGCTCTCTTCTGTGTATCGTCTGCTACCTGACCGCTTCGCTGTCGGAAAACCCGGTGTTTGGCTTGCTGGGCTGCGCCGTGTGCGGCTTCTCAGTGGGCATTCTGTGGCCCGGCACCTTCAGCATGGCGGCGCGCATTCTGCGCCGCGGGGGTACGGCGCTGTTCGCCTTTCTGGCGCTGGCCGGTGACCTGGGCTGTTCCGGGGGGCCCACCGTGGTGGGTCTGTTTGCCAATGCCATGGACGGCAGTCTGCGCAGCGGCCTGCTGCTGGCCATTCTGTTCCCGGTTGTACTGCTGTTGGGGCTGGGGCTGTATCACCGCTGCACCCGCCACTCCGCCAGGGCTGACTGACTTTTCCACGCGCCGCCGTTTTTTGGTGGAAAACTATTTGATTTTTTCCGAGAGGAGTTTTTGATGATGAAACTGTTCATTGCTTCCGATATCCACGGTTCCGCCCGTTTCTGCCGGGAGATGCTGGCCGCCTTCCAGCGGGAGGGGTGCAAAAAAATGCTGCTGCTGGGGGATTTTTTGTACCACGGCCCCCGCAATGATCTGCCGGAGGAGTATAATCCCAAGGATGTGATCGCCCAGCTGTCCGCCTATTCCGACCGCATTCTGGCGGTGCGGGGCAACTGCGACGGCGACGTGGACCAGATGGTCCTGCCGTTCCCCATTCTGGCCGATTATGCGGTGTTGAATTTCGGCGGGCGCACGCTGTATGCCACCCATGGCCATGTGTACAATCCCGACCACCTGCCGCCCCTGCAGCCGGGCGATATTTTGCTGAACGGTCACACCCATGTGCCCGCTTTCTGTGACAAGGGCGACTTTTTCTACATGAACCCCGGTTCCGTCTCCATCCCCAAGGAGGGCAGCCACCACCAGTACATCCTGATGGACGGCTCCACCTTCACCATGAAGGATCTGGACGGCACTCCTCTTTCCACCATCACGCTGGACTGATTTCCTTTCCGAACAAAACCCCCGAAGCGGGCCGCTGTCAAACAGCCCGTTTCGGGGGTTTTTCGTTTTTTCCTGTTTTATATCACCATTCCGCCGTTCACACCCAGCACCTGCCCGGTGATAAACGACGCCTGATCCGAGGCGAGAAACACAGCGGCCCGGGCCACATCCGCCGGGGTTCCGATCCGCAGAAGGGGGGTCTCCTCCCGCAGGCCCTCCATGTCCTCTGGGGTCAGGTGCGCGTTCATCTCGGTCGCAATCACCCCGGGGGCAATACAGTTGACGCGGATACGGGATGGTCCTTCCTCCTTGGCCAGGGCTTTGGTCAGCCCGATCACCGCCGCTTTGGCCGCCGAATAATGCACCTCACACGAAGCACCCACCTGCCCCCACATGGAGCTGATATTGAGGATAACCCCCTGCTGGCGGCGGATCATCCCCGGCAAAGCCCGGCGGCAACACAAAAACACGCCGGTCACATCCACTGCAAACAGGCGCTCCCAGTCCTGCAGGGTCAGATCGGTGAACAGCTTTTGCTGGGCGATGCCCGCATTGTTTACCAGCACATCAATATGGGAGAACTCGGCTTCAGCCGCCGCAAACAGCGCTTCCACCTCTTCCTCCCGGCTGATATCCGCCCGAACGCACAGGCAGGGGCACTCCATTTTCAGCAGTTCCTCCCGCAGGGAGAGGGCTTTTTCCTCCTGAGTATGGTACTGCAGGATCAAGGCGTATCCGTCCTGGGCAAAGGCCCGGGCCGTCTCCCGTCCGATCCCCCGGGAAGCCCCGGTAATCAGTGCTGTCTTCATGGCTCCTCCCTCTTTACTCCAGATTGCCGCTGAGCAGCATCACCGCCGTCAGTGCGGCGAGGGGTGCCGTCTCGGTGCGCAGGATCCGCGGCCCCAGGGTGGCGGTTTGCGTCCCGGCCTGCCGCAGGAGTTCCCGGTCCCCCTCGTCCAGCCCGCCCTCGGGTCCGATGAACAGCGAGACTGTCTGGCCGGGCTGAATTCCCGCCAGCAGGGTTTTCAGACTCTCGCCGCCGCCCTCGTAAAAGGTGAGGATCGTCCCCTCCCCGGCAGCCCGGGCGGCCGCCTGTTTCAGGTCCATGGGCTCATGTACCGGGGGGATGATCCCCCGCCCGCTCTGCTGGGCAGCCTCACGGGCAATTTTCTGCCAACGCACGGTCTTCTTTCTGGCCCCGGCCTCATCCGGACGGGAAATGCAGCGGCGCATCACGGTGGGCACGATCTCACTTACGCCCAGTTCCACGCTTTTCTGCACGATCAACTCCATCTTGTCCGCTTTGGGCACACCCTGATACAGCACCACCCGGATATCCGCCTCCCCTCGGCTCTTCTCCCGGCACAGAACCGTCCCCTCCACCCGGTCGGGCTCCACGCTGTCAATCACACCGCGCAGGTCGGTCCCCTCTCCGTCACACAAGGTCAGTTCCTCCCCCGGCTGCATGCGCAGGCTTCGGGCCGCATGGCGGGCATCCTCACCCGTCAGGACAAAGCGGTCCCCCGCAAAGGGGTCAACAAAAAAACGGGGCATGGGGAAACGTCTCCTCTCTTACCGAATAAAGTTGGTGGCGATGCGGGGCTCGTACACGGGCTTTTCCACCGTATCCGCCCCGGCCTGCAGGCATCCCAGCAGCCAGGCCAGGTTCTCGGCCAGGGTGCGCATCACCTGCATACCCTCTTCATCTTTGCGCACTTCCTCCGGTGTGTTGCCATGCACACTGTTCCAGTACTGGCTGCCGACCACCAGCATGGAGGAAATGGTGAAGTACTTGTTCAGCCGGTCAAACGCCGCACTGGCTCCGCCGCGGCGGCAACTGACCACGGCGGCTGCCGGTTTCAGGGCAAATTCCCGACCGGCCGTGTAGAACACGCGGTCCAGCAGACTGAGCAGCGACCCATTGGGTCCGCCATAGTAGACCGGTGAACCCACCACAATGGCATCCGCCTGCCGCATTTTTTCGACGCAGGCATTCACACCATCGTTCTCGCCAAAAACGCACCGGCCCTTCCCCTTACAGGCTCCGCAGGCAGTGCAGCCGGCAATGGGCTTTTTCCCGATCCAGAAAATCTCGCTTTCAATGCCATGGTGCAGCAGCTGCCGGGAGATCTCCCACAGCGCGGTATAGGTGCACCCGTTCTCATGGGGGCTGCCGTTTATCAATAATACTTTCACAAAATCTCTCCTCTCTTCTTCTCAATCCACGGACTTCAGGGATTCGACCATATCAATCTTCTTCAGCTTGCCATTGATCACCAGGTTGACAATGGCCGAGAACAGCATGGTGATAATGATACTGATCACAAAGCTGAGGGCCTTCACGTCATGGCCGAACATAACCATATCCACTTCCACGGTATTGATCACATAGCTGTGCAGGATTACCCCCAGCACCAGCCCCACCAGGCTGCCCAGCAGGGTGAGCAGGAAGGTCTCGCGGTAGACATAGGCGTTCACTTCCCGGTCGGTGAAACCCAGCACCTTGATGGTGGCAATCTCCCGCTGGCGCTCGGTCACATTGATATTGGTCAGATTGTACAGCACGATGAAGGCCAGCAGCCCGGCACACAGGATGATCACCATGACCACCAGATCCAGGGAACTGAGCATGCGATCAAAATCGGCGGCATTTTCCGCCACATTCACATAGGTCTTGACCAGCTCACTCTGCTCCAGCGCCTTCTCCATTTTCTCCACGTCCTCCGGCGCTTGGATCAGCAGCTGGTTCATCGCGGCCTCTTTTCCGAATACCTCCTTATACACCTGCGGGGCCATATAGACGTAATCATACACATAGTGCTCCACCACCCCGGTCACCTTGACCTGATAGCGGTGGGTTCCGTCACTGAGAGTAACCGTATCCCCGGCCCCGGCGCCCAGTTTATCACTGAGCTTTTCGGTAATCAGAACACTGTCCTCTCCAAAGGGAATCTCCTGATGGCTGTTGCGGGTGCGGAAGTTCAGGTACAAGGAGATCTGCACCGTATCCTCCGGCACCAGCAGATATACGCTGCGCTCGTCCCTGCCTGTACTGCAGTCCATATTCTTCATCATACAGCGCATGAACTCCGCGCCGGTCTCTGACAAAATTTCATCGGCTTCCTCCGCCGACAGGTTTTCCACCGTTGCTGCGGAGTAGTTGTACAGCGACAGCTCGCTGTATTCCAGATGGACAATATCCGAAATTGAATCCTTAATGCCAAACCCGGTTACCAGCAGGGCCGTGCAGCCCGCAATGCCGGTTATGGTCATGACCAGCCGCTTTTTGTAGCGGAACAGATTGCGCACCGTGACCTTATGGGTAAAGGAGAGGCGGTTCCAGATAAAGGGCACATGCTCCAGCAGCACATGCTTGCCGTTCTTCGGGGCGCGCGGCATCATCAGGGCCGCCGGTTCCTCGCGCAGATGCTCCAGAACAGCCGCCATGGTGGCCGCCACTGTGGTCAGCATCAAAATGGCCAGACTGGCCAGCATCAGGTCAAATCGCACGGGCGCGATCAGATCCGGCACGGTATACATCAGGCGGTAGGCATTCCACACCACCTCCGGCAGGGCATAAAAGCCAATCAGCGGGCCGACAATGCATCCCAGCAGGGTGGGGACCGCCGCGTACCATGTGTACTTCATCAGAATGGTACCGCCGCCGTATCCCAGCGCTTTATAGGTGCCGATCAGGATTCTCTCTTCCTCCACATAGCGGGTCATGGTGGTCAGCACTACCAGAAGCGCCACCAGGAAGAAAATCACCGGGAAAACGGTGCACAGCGAATCCATCCGGCTCGAGTCGTTCTCCATACTGGCAAAGCCCACATTGGTGCTGCGGTCCAGCACATACCAGGTGCCCTGCTCCACATTGTCCAGCTCGGTCTGGGCATCCTGCAGTTTGCGCTTGGCACTGCGCAGTTCCTTCTGGGCCTTCTGGCTCTCCTCTTCAAACTGCTGCTTTTTCTCTTCCAGCTCTTCCCGTCCCTGTTCCAGCTGCTTTTTTCCGTCCTGCACCTGCTTGCGGGCCTGGTTCAACTGGGTTAATCCGCTTAAGTACTCCTGATTGCCCTCGCGCAGCTGCTCATAACTGTCATTCATCTGCTCTTCGGCCTGCGCCAGCTGTTCATCCGCCAGCTGCTTCTGGGTATCGTACTCCTGCTGGGCCTTGTCCAATTCCTTGCGGGCCTGTTCTAACTGCCGGTTGGCCTCTTCCAGTTCGGCCTGCTTCTGGGCGCACTGCTGCTGCAGGTCATCCACATTTTTCTGCAGGGCCTCCAGATTTTCCCGCACGGAGCCGTCCTCCGGCAGAATCTCCGCCGCTTTGGAGAGGGAGTCGAGCAGATTCTGCGTTAAATCGAGCTGCTGCTGTACAAGGCCCAGCGCCGAGGTGGCCAGATCCACCTGCATTTTTCCGCTGTCATATTCGTCCTCATACTCTTTCAGCTGCTCTTTCGCTTCCTCCAGCTGGGCCTGCGCCTGTGCCTTCTGGCTCTCCAGCATGTCACGGCCGTTTTCATATTCCTTCCAACCCAGATCCAGCTGTTCTTTGGCTTCCTGCAGGGTCCTCTCGTTTTCCTCGATGCTCTCCTCCGCCTGCTGCAGCTGCTGTTCCTTTTCATTCAGCAGAAGCTCGGCGTCCTCTAATTGCTGCTGTGCCTCGTCCAGCTGGGTATTGACCTCGCTCTCCTTTTCCTCGTACTCGGCCTTGGCCTTATCCAGTTCCTCCTGGGCCTCACCCACCAATTCCTCCCGCCGCAGGGGCAGGCGCGTCTCGCTCAGTTCCTCCAGCTTTTCCTGCACGGCATCCACCGTATCGCGGTACTCTTGAGAGAAGCAGTCCAGCTCTTCGGCCCCGCACACGGTCAGGAACAGATCGGTATAGCAGTCGCTGTCAAACTCCCCGGGCAGAAGATAGGCATACAACCCCACCCGCCCGTTTCCGATGGAGCTGGTGCCCATGGAAAAAGACAGGTAATACGAAGTCTCAACCAGACCCACAATCTCATATTCCCGGTGGTTCAGATCGTTCTCCTCCGCTTTTTCCTCTGCTAAAACCAGCTTATCGCCGATGGCAATCTCTTTCCCGCCGATGGTCGAGCTGGTGCCCACCACGCATTCGCCCTCGTTTTCGGGCATACGGCCTTCCACCAGCACCGGCTCATTTATGCTGTCATCCCCCTCCGCGGGCAGGCTGTGAAAGCGCGCCACGGTCTCTTCGCTCTCACCCAGCTTGACCATGGCATCTTTCTGATATGCGGGCATGACGGCCTGCACCCCGTCTACCTTCCGGATTTCCTCGACATCCTCCTCTGTCAGTCCCAGGGTGGACAGGATCTCCACATCCATCAGGTGCGAGCGGTCCGCATACGCATCCGACGTACGGCGCATGTCCGACCCGGTGGCATTCAGTCCGCAGAAAAAGCCGGCGCCCAGCGCCACGATGCCAAAAATCGCCCAAAACCGGCTTTGGGATTTCCGGATCGAGCGCAGAATGTCCTTGGTAAAACTTCTCATGATCTCACCACTCGATCCTTTCTGCCGGCATGGGATCGGGGTTGACCGTCATCTCCGCTACCTTTCCGCTGCGGATACGGATCACACGGTCGGCCATGGCGGTGAACGCCGAGTTGTGGGTGATGATAATTACGGTCTTCCCCGTCTGGCGGCAGGTATCCTGCAGCAGCTTTAAAACGGCCTTGCCGGTATTGTAGTCCAGTGCGCCGGTAGGCTCGTCGCACAAAAGCAGCTTGGGATTCTTGGCCAGCGCACGGGCAATGGCCACCCGCTGCTGTTCTCCGCCGGAGAGCTGCGCCGGGAAGTTATCCATCCGGTCCTTCAGCCCCACTTCTTCCAGCACCTTTTCGGCCGGCAGCGGATCGCGGCAGATCTGCGCGGCCAATTCCACATTCTCCTTCGCCGTCAGGTTCTGCACCAGATTATAGAACTGGAACACAAACCCCACGTCGTGCCGGCGGTACTGGGTCAGCTGTCTGTCGCTGTACCCGCTGACCAGCTCACCGTCCAGCGAAATCCGGCCGGAGGTGGGCTTGTCAATCCCGCCCAGAATATTCAGCACCGTGGTCTTTCCCGCGCCACTGGGGCCAACCACTACCACAAATTCGCCCTTCTCCACGGAAAAGGTCACTCCATCCGCCGCTGCAATCCGGTTTTCCCCCATTTGATAGATTTTCGTCACATTCTCAAACTCGACAAACGCCATACCCGGTCTGCTCCTTCCTGTTTTCAGGCGATTCTCTCTTCGCGCGTTTTTCCTTTTCTCTCACGCACACTTTTTCAGAAAAATTTTACCAGACATTTGTGAACGTTTTTTGTATAAAGCCGAATAAAACCAAGCTTTTTCCCATTATTTTTTCAGAAGCAGCCGGGTGGTTCCCTCGTTGAGCGTGGGCAATTTGGCGGCAATGCGCGGGTGGGTCAGATCCTGCCGCACCATATCCCGCAGGGCGGTGCCGCGGGAATACCCGTGGATGACCACCACTTCCTTTACATCCTTTCCCGCATTCGTCAGCAGATGGCGCAGCCGGTATTCCGCGTCGTCCCGCATCAGGCCATGCAGGTCAATTTCAATTTTTCCCGGATATTTTGTCACTTTCAAAGGGAATCCCTCCTGTTCTCGCAGCGGATACAAACAGTATACCGCATATTGTAAAAAATGTAATGAAAAAATTTTCGATCTATGCTATACTGAATATATATTCCGCAAAAGGTGGGGAGCAGCCGATGAAAGTCGTGGATATCCGCAATATGGCAGCCGCCAGCAATGTCGAGCTGATCCGCGTGGACGAGCGGACCATCTGTTATGCGGAAGAAAAGAACGAAGAGGGGCACAACAGCCTGTTTCTGCTCTCCTACGACCGGGCCACCCGGCGCGAGACGATTATCGCCAATTACTTTTTGACCAACCCCTCTTATGTACAGCACTACACCCTGATGGGGAACGACCTGATTGTGGTGATGGAAAACGGCGGCAGCGTGATCTGGGTGCTGCGGCTGGATGTGGAAACCGGCGAAGAAAAAAATTTGGAGGAAATCCACCTGATCGGCTCGTTTGCAGGCAGCGTGGTACTCAGTGCCTCGCAGCTGCTGCTGTTTACGTCGGAAAACGACCTGCATAAAAAGCTGTTCGAGGATTACCGCAGCCTGACCGGCCTGTCACAGGTGGTGTATCTGTATGATATTGACGAGCACCGGTATGTCTATGTGCGCGACGCCCGGCTGTGTTCCCTGCGGCCTGAGCAGATCTCTCTGTTCTCCTCCGGCGGGGAGAGCCAGCTCCTGATTCAGGAAACCTACGGCAGCGAGCAGGAAAAAGAGACGTGCTACCGCGAGCGCCGCTGGCTGGAAAAGAGGATTTGGGACCGGATCTGGGCCTGTCCGCTGTCCCGTTTTCTGCAGTCGGTGCAGGCCCATGAGGAGTACTTGCCGCTGCTGCGCCTGTTCGGCGCCGATACGGACGGTATGGTGCGATTCTGCAGCGAGGACAGACGAAAGCTCTATTTCCGGGCCGTATATTTTCCAAAGGATGACGAGCGGATTCTGGCTATCGACAAAGAGACCGGCGAGCGGTCCATTGCCGCCGTACTGCGGCGGGATGACGATACCAGCTTTACCTTTTTTGACCGCCACGCAGGGCGGGCTTACCGCCTGCAGGAAATGCGGCGCACTTACCGGATTACCGGCGTGCTGAACTCCCATGTACGGGCCGAATACAGCCGTGATCTGGGTATCCCCATCGGTTGTGCGGAGGACCGGTACCTGGTGGCCCGATATGTGATGAGCGACGAAAAGGACTCGTTTGTTTTCCATTCCATCTTCGACTGCGAGACGGGTGACCAGCAGAGCTATGAGTGCCGGGCCGCCGTCAAGGATGATACCATTATTCTGTATTAAAATACCGGACCAAAAAGGAGCGCGGAGGGCACTTTTTTCCTCCGCGCTTTTCCTTTTCTATTTTCTCTTATTTGAACAATCCGCTCTCCCGGATCCTCCCGGCGGCCCGCAGGATCTCATCCTCGTCCTGAACCAGGGCCATGCGGACGTATCCCTCCCCCGAGGGGCCAAAGCCGCTGCCCGGGGTCACCATCACGCCGGTGCGCTCCAGCAGCTCCAGGGCAAACGCCTGCGAGGAGGAGAAGCTCTTCGGGATGGGGGCCCATACGAACATGGTCGCTTTCGGCTTTTCAATCTCCCAGCCGACTTCGGAAAAACTGCGGCACAGCACATCCCGCCGCTTTTGATACGCCTGGCGGGTCGTCTCCACACAGCTCTGGTCCCCGGTGATGGCCTGCACGGCGGCCTTCTGAATGGGCAGGAACATACCGTAATCCATGTTGGATTTCAGCAGTTTCAGCTTGGATACCACTTCCTTGTTCCCCAGGCAGAACCCCACCCGGGCACCGGCCATCCCGTAGGTTTTCGACAGGGAGTTAAATTCCACCCCCACCTCCATGGCGCCGGGATAGGAGAGGAAGCTGCCCCCGCGGATTCCGTCGAAGGTCAGCTCGCTGTAGGCATTGTCATGCAGCACGATGATCTCGTTTTCCCGGGCAAAATCAATCAGCCGGCGGTAAAACTCCGGCGTCGCCACGGCACAGGTGGGATTATTGGGATACGAGACGATCATCAGCCGGGCGCGTCGGGCCGTCTCGGCGGGGATGGCGGAAAAATCAATCAGATAATCGTTCTCTTTTTTCAGCGGCATATAGACGAGCTTAGCCCCGGCGATGCGGGGCCCATCCCCGAACACCGGATAGCACGGATCGGGCACCAGCACCACGTCCCCCTCGTCCGCGATGGTCAGCGCGATGTGGGACAGCCCCTCCTGCGAGCCCAGAAGCGAACACACCTGGGTCTCGGGATCCAGCTCCACCCCGTAGCGCTTCCGGTACCACTGGACGGCCGCCTGCTGGAGTTCGCCGGTATCACGGATCGCATAGATGTAACTTTTGGGATCCATCGCCGCCTGGCTCAGCACCCGGCGGATCTCCTCACTGGGCGGGATATTGGGCGTCCCCACCGACAGGTCGATGACATGCACTCCCTGCCGGATTTTCTCCTTTTTCCTCTCCAGCAGAACGGCGAAAATCCCCGTTCCGAAGGCCTCCATACGCTTGGCAAACTGCATGGTTTCTCCTCTTTTCTCCTTTGTTCCCCGGCGTATACAAGGGCAAGGTCCTCTGCGCCGGGTCCGATTTTGGATTATTCCCCTTGTACATACAGGGTGATATACAGACTTTTCTCCTGCGGAGCCTTTCCCTTTTCGGTCATGACTACCCGCGGCAGGCACAGAATGGTTCCGTTGTGCGCACCGGCGGGCACCCGAACCGAAACCGGCTCGTACCCAGGCAGGGCCAGCTCACACAGGGCGCCACCCCGGGCACTCTCCTTGGAAAGAACCAAACCCGCCTGCACCGACTGCACCGGCAGGTGCGCGGCCGCCACACTCTGTCCGCTGGCCTGCACCGCATTGCGCCAGGCCAGGGCGGCCTGCTGTGGAGAGCCGATTCCCAACAGGCACCGATCCCCCTCCATGGTGCGCAGCCACACCATACCGGGCTGCCACAGATCCTCCTCCACGTTCTGGACCTGCCACAGCGGGTACTCAAATGATTTTCCCTGGGCCAGTCCGTACACCCGGCGGCTGGTGATCACCAGCCGGTTTTTTCGGGCGGTATCCATGCGCCGGCACAGCACCGTATCGCCCCATACCGCCAGCACCGCCAACACCAAGGCTACGCCCATCATGCCGCCCCACAGTTTTCCGGTCAGCGACCTTCCAAATCCGAGCCACCAGTTCTGCGCGGTACACAGGATGAGATAGAACGCCCCCATTCCCATCAGCACACAGCCCAGCAGACCCATGCGGTACCACCCTTTTTTCTGCGGGCTCTCCCAAAAAAGAATTTCCGCCGCCACTCTCATCCCTCCTTTGAAAAACGGCGCCCCTGTTCCCGCGGAAAAGGGCGCCGTCTGCCTGCTTTTATCCGGTTGGCCGGTTATTTTTTCTGAACCAGCGGGTCCTCCGCCGTATAATCAGCGGGAAGTTCAGCCGTCTCCTCAAAGGAATCCTCGTAAATAAAATGGGCCAGAAGCTGGGAATTTTTCTCCAGATCCGGGATCAGAACCGAGGCCTTGTATCCGCCAATGATTACGGTCTCACCGTAATGGTACTGGTTATCCGGTATCTGCAGCTCCTTCATCTCATAGCCGAGATAGGCCGGTGCATCATACACCACCTGCAGGATTTCGTCCGGGCTCATATTGCTGATGATATAGGGCACCACCTGGTTGGCCACCCCCAGCAGGGTATTCACATCCGACCCCTTCAGGTTCTGGATCACCAGATCAATCACATGGCGCTGCCGCTTGGTCCGGCCGTAATCGGAATAATACACCTTTCCGGTCTCGGGATCGGTGTACTCCTGCATGCGGATCCGGGCATAGTACCGTGCCTGCTTGCTGGTCAGCTTTTGGGTACCGGCGGTTACCGCCAGGGCCGGGTCCTCTCCCGATTTCCGGTTGATCTCATCCGCTTCCCCGGCGCTTAAGGTGACCTCAATTCCGCCCAGCGCTTCGATAATCTTGGGGAAGGCTGCGAAATCAATAATCACATATTTGTCAATATCCACCCCGAAATTCTTCTCGATGGTCTTCACCAGCAGCGGGGCCCCGCCCAGGGAATACGCCACATTGATCCGGTTATTGGCATACCCGGGGATGGACAGGTACATGTCGCGCATGAAAGAGGTGACCTTGATGGCCTGATGCCGCTTGTCCAGCGAGATCAGCATCATCGAGTCGCTTCGTCCCACGTCGTTGGGCTGGTAATCGTCCACGCCCAGCAGCAGAATATTCAGCACCTGATCATCGTGATACAGGCCGTCCTTCTTATAGGCCTCGCCCTGCACGATCTGGCTGCTCTCACCGCTCTCTTCATTCGTGCTCTGCGAATTCTCGGACGATGAGCTCTCCGGCTCATCCGGTACATAATGATATCCGGACAGCAGGCTGTTTGCATACAAAACCATGCTGCCCGCCGCGATGAACAGCACACTGAACAGCCCGATCACAATGCTGGCAATCAGCCGTTTTTTGCTTTTTTTCACTTTCTGTTGTTCGGCCGAAGATTGGGCAGGCTCTCCTGCATACGAATCCAGATCGACCATTTCCTCCTTTTCCTGTCCGTCGGGCAGCAGATCCCCCTGCCGTTCTCTCTCATTTTCCTGCATGAACGGACCCATCCTTTCTGTTTCGTTCTATCCACCCGCGGCAAAACTCCTCGCGGTGGAGAAATCCTCTCAGATTGTTCCATTATATGCCTATCTGCATTTCCTTTAATTCTTTAAAAGAAAAAAGATTCCCGTGATGCAAAATTTGGGGATTTCTTTGCATTTTTCGGGAAAAAGGCCGCCCGCTCCTTCCATTTTGCCCTGCATCCGGCTATTTTTTCGCCGTCCGACGGTTTTGCCCTGTAAAACCATTTTTCTCTCCCACTTCTCTTTTTCTTATGGTATAATGGTATATTGAAAAAAGTCTGTCGTTCAGGAAAAAGGAGGATCCCGCTATGCAGCATCTGCCAAACGGCGCCGCCCGCCGGTTCCGGGATAATCAATATGTCCGCGCTTTCGTTCTGGGGCTGATGATGTCCTTTCTGGTTTTTCTTCCGTTTGTCATTGTAGATAACGGCCTGTTCCTCTACTACGGGGATTTCAATGTGCAGCAGGTTCCGTTTTACCAGCTGTGCCATGATGCCATCCGCAGCGGAAACTGGGGCTGGAGCCATCTGACCGATCTGGGGGCTAATTTCATCGGTTCGTATTCCTTTTATCTGCTGGGCAGCCCGTTTTTCTGGCTGACCATTCCTTTCCCCAGCGAGGCGGTTCCCTACCTGATGGCGCCGCTGCTGGTGCTGAAATTCGCTTGTGCCACACTGACCGGGTACATTTACCTGCGCCGTTACGCCAAAACGGAAACCCTGGGGCTGGTAGGCGCCATTCTGTACGCCTTCTCGGGCTTTTCCTCCTACAACGTTTTCTTCAACCATTTCCACGAGGTCATCGTTTTCTTCCCGCTGCTGCTGTGGGCCATGGATGAGTACATGGAAAAGCGCCGCCGCGGTGTTTTCGCCATGATGGTGTGCGTGTGCTGCCTGGTGAACTACTACTTCTTCACCGGCATGGTGGCCTTCTGCGTCATTTACTGGCTGGTGCGCATGTTTTCCCGTTCCTGGGAACGTATCTCCGTGCGGGATTTTCTGCTGCTTCTGCTGGAATCGGTGCTGGGGGTGGGCATGGCCTGTGTGCTACTGCTGCCGTCGTGCCTGGCTGTACTGCAGAACAACCGGATCAACAACCACACCGATGGCTGGAGCGCCCTGTTGTATGACCGCAACCAGCGTTATATCCATATTCTGCAAAGCCTGTTTTTCCCGCCCGATATTCCGGCCCGGCCCAATTTCACCGTGGATTCGGGCAGCAAGTGGTCATCCCTGGGGGCCTATTTGCCCATGTTCGGCATGACAGGTGTGATTGCCTGGCTGCAGATGCGCCGCCACCACTGGGTGAAAAAAATCCTGGCGGTTTTGTTCTTCATGGCCATGGTGCCCCTGCTCAACTCCATGTTCCAGCTGATGGTCAGTACCTATTATGCCCGATGGTTCTATATGCTGACCCTGATGATGGCGCTGGCCACCGTCGAAGCCCTGCAGAACAGCCGGGTAAACTGGAAGCGGGCCATCAAGTGGAATACCATCATCGTCACCGTATTTGCCGGGGTGATCGGGCTGATGCCCAAAACTACAAAGTCCGGCGAGGATGTGATTGTCACCTATGGGCTGGAGGATTATCCCACCCGGCTGTGGAGCTATCTGGTCCTCACCCTGCTGGGCATTGCCGCCACGGCGCTGGTGCTGCGCTGGCGCGGCCGCAATCCGCAGAAATTCCAGCGCCTGCTGCTGCGCAGTACCGCCGTATTCGGAGTGGTATGCACCCTGTTTATCCTGCTGACCGGAAAATGCCAGACCAGCGACGCCCATATTCATCTGATTCCTTACAATATCAATGGCAGCGGGAAGATCAATCTCGATGATGATCTGGATGTATGCCGCAGTGATTTTTACAGTTCGACGGATAATTCCGGCATGTTCTGGCAAATTCCCACCATCCAGTGCTTCCACAGCATTGTGCCTGGCTCGATCATGGATTTCTATCCCTCCATCGGCGTCACCCGGGATGTGGGATCCCGACCCGATACCAGCCATTACGCCCTGCGGGGGCTGACTTCCTGCAAATATCTGTTTGATGATGACAGCACACGGGATGAGTTCGGCGATCCGGAAACCGGGGAAAACACCCTGATGCCCGGCTGGTCCTATGTGGATCACCAAAACGGCTATGATATCTGGAAAAATGACTACTATGTTCCCATGGGCTTTTCCTATGACTCCTATATCACCCAGGACCAGTACGAGGCCCTGCCGGAGAAAACCCGGGAGAATGTTCTGCTGCACTGCCTGGTGCTCTCTTACGAGCAGGCCAAGACCTATGAGGGTCTGCTGACCCATCTGGAGAATGTCCACTCCCTCACCTGGGATCAGGAGCAGTATTTCACCGATTGCCAGGACCGGGCCAAAACCGCGTGCTCGTCGTTTGCGTATACCACCACCGGCTTTACCGCCGAGGCCGTCAGCGAAGAAGAGCGGCTGATTTTCTTCAGCGTTCCCTATGAGGACGGCTGGAGCGCCACCGTCAACGGCCAGGAGGCCCCAGTGGAAAAGGTCAGCGTGGGCTTTATGGCCGTGCGGGTTCCGGCCGGAGAAAACCACATTGTGTTTACCTACACGACGCCGGGCCTGAAAACCGGTGCTCTGATCAGCGCGGGCTCCCTCGTTTTGCTGTTGCTGTATCTGTTCCTCACCCACAAATTCTGCCGCCGCAGAGAGAGTGCCGCATCACCCTCCCCCTTTACGCCCCGCCCGTTTTCCCATTTCACGGACCGGCACCCCGATTCCCACTTTACCGCCCACAAGCCCATTGCCCTGAAAACGGAAGAGAACCCGCTGGCCGGCCCGAATGAGGAGGAAATATCATGATTCCCACGTTATTTATCGTTGTCCCCTGCTATAACGAGCAGGAGGTTCTGACCGAAACCACCCGTGTACTGCTGGATAAACTGGCCCGCATGGAAAAGGACGGACTGTGCAGCGAAAACAGCCGCATTGTCTATGTGGATGACGGCAGCCGGGATGATACCTGGCCCCTGATCACCCGGCTGCAGGAGGATCATCCCGCTGTCCGCGGACTGAAGCTCAGCCGCAACCGCGGCCATCAGAACGCCCTGCTGGCCGGGCTGATGACCGTCAAAGAGGAGTGTGACTGCGCCGTGAGCATGGACGCCGACCTGCAGGATGATGTGGAGGTTCTGAGTGAATTTGTCCGGAAATTCCGCGAGGGCTGCGATGTGGTCTACGGGGTGCGCAACAGCCGTGAGACGGATACGGCGTTTAAGCGCAGCACCGCCCAGGGATTTTATAAAGTGATGCACCTGCTGGGCGCGGAAGTGGTGTACAATCACGCCGATTACCGGCTGATGAGCCGTCGGGCTCTGCAGGCACTGAGCGAATACAAAGAAGTCAACCTGTTTTTGCGGGGCATCGTTCCCCTGATCGGGTTCCGCAGTGATTATGTCTACTATGACCGGCACGAGCGCTTCGCCGGGGAGAGCAAGTACCCGCTGAAAAAGATGATCGCCTTTGCCATGGAGGGAATCACCTCCTTCAGCGTAAAGCCGCTGAAGCTGATCTCCCGCCTGGGGATCCTGATCTCGATCCTCAGCATTTTCGGCCTTTTGTATGCGCTGATCTCATACTGCACCGGCCATGCGGTGGCCGGTTGGACCGCCATTGTCTCCAGCATCTGGCTGCTGGGTGGGCTGCAGATGCTTTGCCTGGGCGTGGCGGGCACCTATATCGGGAAGATCTACAGCGAGGTAAAGGCCCGCCCGCGCTTTATCATCGAGGAGTACCGCCGGGAAGAGGAACCCAAAGAGGAGGAAAAATCGTGATCCGCTTTGAATGCGATTACAACACCGGCGCCCATCCCGCCATTTTGCAGCGGCTGCTGGAGACCAACGAGGAACAGACCCCCGGTTATGGAGAGGATCCCTACTGCGAGAGCGCCCGAAAAAAAATCCGCGCCCTGTGCCAAAACGAGACGGTCGATGTTCATTTCCTGATGGGCGGCACCCAGACCAACCTGACGGTGATCGCCGCGGTGCTGCGGCCGTGGCAGGGTGTGCTGTGCGCTGATACCGGCCACATCAATGTCCACGAGAGCGGCGCCATCGAGGCCACCGGCCACAAGGTGCTGCCCCTGCCCAGCCGGAACGGGAAGATCTCCGCCGGACAGGTGCAGGCAGCCCTCGAGGCCCACTGGAAGGATGAAAACCACGAGCACACCGTCCAGCCCGGCATGGTGTTTCTCGCGTATCCCACGGAAAACGGCACTCTGTACAGCCGGGAGGAGCTGACGGCCCTCTCAGATGTGTGCCGCCGGTTTCATCTGCCGCTGTATCTGGACGGGGCTCGGTTGGGCTATGGTCTGGCGGCCAACGGCGGAGATCTCAGCCTGGCGGATCTCACGAAATTGTGCGATGTTTTCTATATCGGCGGCACGAAAATCGGCGCCCTGTTCGGCGAGGCCGTGGTGATCAGCAGCGATACGTTGAAACCGGATTTCCGCTATCTGATGAAACAGCGGGGCGGTATGCTGGCCAAGGGCCGGCTTTTGGGGCTGCAGTTTGACACCCTGCTGGAGGAGGACCGGTACGGGACGATCAGCCGCCACGCGGTACGGCTGGCCCGGATGATCCACGACGCTTTTGCCCAAAAGGGGATTTCCTTCCTCTACCCCTCCCCCACCAATCAGCAGTTTCCCATTCTCAGCAAAGGGCAGCAGGCCTTTTTATCCCGGAAATACGCTTTCTGCCCGTGGGAACCGGTGGACGAAAATCACGATGCGGTACGCTTTTGCACCAGCTGGTCCACCCGGGAAGAGGACGTGCAGGCACTGCTGGCCGATATCGCGCAAATGGAGTGCCCCTGAAAAAGAAATATAGAAAGGGACCGTTTGAAAAATCAAACGGTCCCTTTTTCATTACAGCAGTTCATCCAGCAGCTGGTAATACCGCAGTTTTTCCCAATCGGGTGTCAGACCCAGCGCGGAAAACAGCCGCTGCGGGGAGAACTCCGGTCCCCCCTGCTCCTTCCGGTTATACCGCAGGCTGCGGCAGCACAGGCTGAGATCCTGATACCGGTCGGAAACGCCGCCTCTTCCCTAGTCCAGATAGCCGCTGATTCCCCCTTCCCCAACCAGAAGATTGGGCAGGCAGAAATCCCCGTGGGAGAAAACCGGCTCTTCCTCCGGCCGGTTCTCCTTCAGCCAGAGAAGCAGTCGTTCCGGGGAACTAAATCCCCCGGGGCCGTAGGTTTCAGGCTCGGCCTCTTCCCGTGTGCACAGCCCGGCGGCCACCCGCTTTTCGGCCCGGCGCAGTTTTTTCTCGGTGGTATCCGGGCAGGGGCATCCGGTCACATCCACCTGCCACAGGGTGGAAAACGCCTGTGAAAGCAGGCGGGTCATTTTCTCCGGATCCTTTAGAAAGTGCGGCGCACACAGCATTTCTCCTTCCATCCGGCTCATCAGCAGGTACTGCTTTTCCCCCTGCTGCGCATACCCCAGCACCCGCGGCACCGGCAGTTTTCTGTCCAGCCATTTCAGCAGCTCATATTCCCGCCGGGATTCTTCCCCCAGGGTCTCGATTTTTAGGACCCAGTTCTCCCCGCAAAAGATCTGTGCCCCCGACAGGCCGATGGTATCCCGGGAAAAAGGCCCCTCCCCCAGCATTTCCCGGATTTTCCGCGGGATCTCTCCGATTTTCTCCATTTTTCCTCTCCCTTTCAAAACACATCACCGGCCCTTACCATGCCGGGTGAAAAAATCCGGCCCCCGCACAGGGGGCCGGAAAAAGCATTCGATTATTCGGCATCCGGTGCTTTCAGGATGGCGCCCGTATTGCCCGAGGTCACCAGCGAAGCATACCGGCTGAGATACCCGGTGGTAATGCGCGGGGCGCGGGGCTTCCAGGCCGCACGGCGGCGGGCCAGTTCATCTTCGCTGACTTTCATATTGATGGTATTGGCCATGATATCAATGGCAATGATATCGCCCTCTTCCACCAAGGCAATGGGACCGCCCACCGCCGCTTCGGGGGAAACATGGCCGATGGCGGCACCGCGGGTTGCCCCGGAGAACCGGCCGTCGGTGATCAGCGCCACGGTACTGCCCAAACCGCGGCCCATAATGGCCGAGGTGGGATTGAGCATCTCGCGCATACCGGGTCCACCCTTGGGCCCTTCATAGCGGATCACCACCACATCACCGTCGTGGATTTCGCCGCCCAGAATAGCCTTCATGGCATCCTCTTCGCAGTCATACACACGGGCCGGGCCCTCATGTACCAGCATCTCGGGCGCAACGGCCGCACGCTTGACCACGCAGCTGTCCGGCGCCAGATTGCCGCGCAGAACGGCGATACCTCCGGTTTTGCTGTAGGCTGTCTCGGGGGTGCGGATTACCTCGGGATTTCTGTTCACCACACCCTCCAGATTTTCGGCAACGGTCTTGCCCGTGCAGGTCATCAGCGAGGTATCCAGCAGGCCGAGCTTGTCGATCTCTTTCATCACGGCGGGAATACCGCCGGCTTCGTTCAGGTCCTCCACATAGTGGTGGCCGGCCGGGGCCAGATGGCACAGATTGGGGGTCTTATCGCTGATGGCATTGGCGATATCCACATTCAGTTCGACCCCGGCCTCATGGGCGATGGCCGGCAAGTGCAGCATGGAGTTGGTGGAGCAGCCCAGTGCCATATCCATGGTCAGCGCATTGCGGAAGGCTGCCTCGGTCATGATATCGCGGGGACGGATATCCCGGCGCAGCAGTTCCATAATCTGCATACCGGCCTTTTTCGCCAGGCGAATACGCTCGCTGTATACGGCGGGGATGGTGCCGTTGCCCGGCAGGCCCATGCCCAGCACCTCGGTCAGGCAGTTCATGGA
>JALENG010000130.1 GCA_022767925.1 Clostridia bacterium | reverse complement strand
TATATAGCTATTAGTAAATAACAAACCAAATTCTCATGCTTTTCAATTATATTTTTCATTTTGTTCTCCTTTCACAGCACAAATTGCTCCAAAAAATATATTTTCAAGTGCCTTCATTACATTTCGTTCATCATAAACCATCGTATTATTCGCATACAAACTTGCATATCCATGCGCAAAGATGAATAATGCACGAAAAACCCCCTTCGTATCTTCCATTGACATACCTTCTCCCGACGAAGTCGGATTTCATCGCACAGCGATTTCATCCCACGATAGTGGGATTTATCCCGTCCGAAAGGACGGATTTCGTTGAAAAGAACCCACACTTGTCGCAGACAAATGTGGGTTCTTTTCTGGCCCGCCCGGAGGGATTCGAACCCCCGTCCTCCAGAATCGGAATCTGTTATCATATCCAGCTTGACGACGGGCGGATATCCTTTTTAAGGGGCAAGAGTTAGTATACCACACCTTTTGGAAAAGTGCAAGGAAAAAGAAGAGAAAATTTCCGCTTGCCTCAAAAGGGCAGGGCGTGTATGATAGAGGCAAGGAAGGACGCCGCACAGCGGACATTTTTTACGATACAAACAGGAGGAACGAACATGGGACCGTATGAGTACCTTGTGGAGAAGATTGACGGCGACTACGCGTTTTTGCGCCGGACGGACATCGAGAGCGACGACCGCATGCAGGTGGCGCGCGCCCTGCTGCCCGAGGAGACGGACGAGGGCACCCGCCTGCGGTGGGAAAATCTGTGCTACACGGTGCTGGAGGGATGAGCGGCGTGCGCGGGCGCTTTGCCCCCAGCCCGTCGGGGCGGATGCACCTGGGCAACGTGTGCTGCGCGCTGGCGGCGTGGCTGTCGGTGCGGCAGGACGGGGGTGAGATGGTGCTGCGCATGGAGGATCTGGACCCCGACCGCTGCCGCAGGGAATACGGGGAACTTCTGATCGACGACCTGCGGTGGCTGGGCCTTGACTGGGACGAAGGGCCGGGGAAGGAGGGCGCCTGCGGCCCCTACTGGCAGAGCGCGCGCCGGGACCGGTACGAGCAGGCTCTGCAGACCCTGCGGGCGCGGGGGGAGCTGTACCCCTGCTACTGCACGCGGGCCCAGCTGCACGCCGCCTCGGCGCCCCACCGGGGGGACGGGGTGGTGCGGTACCCCGGCACCTGCCGCTCCCTCTCTGCCCGGGAGCGGGCGGAGAGGGAGAAAACCCGCGCCCCGGCCCTGCGGTGGCGGGTGCCGGAGGGGACGGTGGCCTTTGACGACCGGTTCCTCGGGCCGCAGGCCATGGATGTGCAGGGCACGTTCGGAGATCTGCTTTTGCGGCGCAGCGACGGGGTGCACGCCTATCAGCTGGCGGTCACGGTGGACGACATGGCCATGGGGATCACGCAGGTGGTGCGGGGGAACGACCTGCTCGCTTCCACCCCGTGCCAGATCCTGCTGATGCGGGCGCTGGGCGGAAAAGAGCCGCGCTACGGGCATGTGCCGCTGCTGGTCACCGGGGACGGCCGCCGCCTGAGCAAGCGGGAAAAGGATCTGGACATGGGGGTGCTGCGGCAGCGGTACACCCCCGAGCAGCTGTGCGGAAAGCTCGCAAACCTATTGGGGATGCTGGATAAGCCGGAGCCGGTGAAGGCCCGGGAGCTGATCGGCCTGCTGAAAAGAGAAATGCTGCAGCGGGAGACGCTGTGCATCCGCCCCCAGGACTGGACCGGGGAATACTGACGGGCCGCGTAAACGGGAATACAAAACGGCCGCTTCCTTTTTGCGGGAAGCGGCCGTTTTTCCATACCAAAAGGGGATTACAGAACCTTCGATAAAAAGCTCTGCAGGCGGGGGTTCCGGGGATTCGAGAAAAATTCCGCCGGTTCGTTCTGCTCCTGAATGATGCCCTCGTCGATGAACATCACGCGGGTGGCGACCTCGCGGGCAAAGCCCATCTCGTGGGTGACAACCACCATGGTCATGCCGTCGTCCGCCAGCTTCTTCATGACCTCCAGCACCTCGCCGACCATCTCCGGATCAAGCGCCGAGGTGGGCTCATCGAACAGCATCACGTCGGGATCCATGCACAGCGCCCGCACGATGGCCACGCGCTGCTTCTGCCCGCCGGACAGCTGGGAGGGATACGCCTGGGCCCGGTCCTTCAGACCCACCAGATCCAACAGCTCCAGGGCGCGGGCCTCGGCCTCTTCCTTCGGTTTTTTCAGGATCTTCATGGGGGCCAGGGTCATATTGCGCAGGATGGTCATATGGGGGAACAGGTTGAACTGCTGGAACACCATGCCCATTTTGCGCCGGTGCAGGTTGATATCCACCCGGGGGTCGGTGATGTCCGTCCCCTCGAACAGGATGTGGCCGCCGGTGGGCGTCTCCAGCAGGTTGAGGCACCGCAGGAATGTGGATTTGCCCGAGCCGGAGGGGCCGATGACCGCCAGCACATCCCCGCGGCAGATCTCGGTGGAGATGCCGTTGAGCACGCGGATGTCGCCGAAGGATTTCTGCAGGTTATCGACGTGAATCAGGACTTCGCCCTTTTCCTTAGTGATCACTGGTACGCAGCCTCCTCTCCAGAATCGTCACACCGCGGGACAGGATCATGACCAGCACAAGGTAGATCAGGGCCACCGCGATCAGGGGCATAAAATCGGTGTAGGTAATGCCGCGGATGATATCGCCGCCGCGGGTCAGCTCGTTCAGGCCGATAAAGGCGCTGACGGACGTCTCTTTCATCAGGACGATAAACTCGTTGGCCAGCGCGGGCAGGACGGTCTTGAACACCTGGGGCAGGATGATGTGGATCATCGTCTGATTGTACGTCAGGCCCAGGCTGCGCCCGGCCTCCATCTGCCCGGCGTCGATGGACATAATGCCGCCGCGCACAATCTCGGCCACATAGGCGCTGGAGTTGATGCCGAAGGCGATGATGGCCACCGGGACCGGATCAATGCGCACCGCGGCGAAAATGACAAAATAGAAGAGCATCAGCTGCACCGTGGTGGGAATGCCGCGGATGACGGTGATGTAGGTATGGGCGATGGCGTTTAAAAGGGTCAGCTTGCCGGTTTTATCGTGGGTGGTGCGCACAATGGCCAGCAGAAAGCCGAACACGATGCCGATCAGAACCGCGCAGAAGGTCACTTCCAGTGTGACCAGAAGACCGTCGGTGATGTATTCCCACCGGTTGGCCTCGATAAAGCACTGGGTAAACTGGTCGCACAGGCCCTGCCACCACAGCTGGATGGACTGCCAGAACTCCATGGGGGATCCGCTCCTTTCCTTTTCCAGAAAGCGCGCAAAAGGCATGGCTGAAAAACAGTCATGCCTGTTCGCGCAGTTTTCTTTCAAAAATTACTTGCTGGGGATGTACTTGTCGATGATCGCCTGGACGGTGCCGTCCTCGATCAGCTCACTCAGCGCCTGGTTCACCGCATCCTGCAGGGCGTCGTTCCCCTTCTTGATGCAGATGGCGTAATCCTCATCGGCATAGGAGGAATCCAGCAGGGTCAGGCCCTCGTTCTGCTCGACGAACACCTCAGCCGGGGCCTTGTCGATGATGACGGCGTCCACCTTGCCCTGCTTGAGGGCCAGGACGGTATCGGTGGCCTTGTTGAACTGCTGTACGTTGTCCTTGCCGAATTCGTCGGTGGCGTAAATGTCACCGGTGGTGTTCAGCTGCACGCCGATCTTCTTGCCAGCCAGGTCGTCCAGGGTCTTGATGTCGCTGTTCTCCTGCACGATGACCACCTGCACGCCCTTGGCGTAGGTATCGGTGAAGTTTACGTTCTTCAGGCGGTCCGGGGTCACGGTCATGCCGGCCATGCCCATATCGGCCTTGCCCTGGTTAACGCTGGTGATGATGGAGTTGAACTCCATGTCGCTGATGACCAGCTCGAGGCCCAGCTTTTCGGCGATCTTCTGGGCGATCTCGGCGTCGATGCCCACAACGGCGTCGCCGTCATAGTACTCATAGGGCGGGAAGGTGGCGTTGGTCGCCATAATCAGCTTGCCCTCTTCCACGGTGGTGAAGGAAGCGGTCTCCTTGGAGGATTCATCCCCGGAGGAGGACTCGTCGGAGGACTCCTGCGAAGAAGTGGAAGCGTCGGAAGAAACGTCGGCTTCGTCGTTCGAATTGCTGCCGCTGCACGCCGCCATGGAGACGGTGATCAGGCACGCCGACAGCAGGAAAGCGAGAATCTTTTTCATGTTCGGTACCCCTTTGTTTTTTAGAATGCCCCCATTATAGCACCAAAGGTTTAAATATACAATACGATGTGATAAATATTCAGCTTTCGCACAAATTTTCCCATAGGAGACGGATAAAACGGGGCACTTTGCCCTGGATTTTCCGGGTGTTTCGGGAAAAAAGGGGGATTTTCATGCAAAAAGGATGGATATTGCCCGAAAAACGGGGGAAAAGGGGGGCCGGTTTTCCGCCGGGCCGGGGCGAGAAAAGGATTGATTTATCGGGGGAGGGACGGTATACTGAAAAACAGCCTGCGGATAAAGAACGAAGGAAAAGCGAAGAGAAAGGGGAGGGATTCCCATGAATAAAATTGCCATTCTGACCGATTCCTGCGCGGAAATAAGCGGGGATATGCAACAGGGGCTGCCCATTTTTGTGCTGCCGCTGACGGTGCGGGCCGGCGGGAAGGAGTACCGCGACGGGGTGGACATCACCGGGCCGGAGATCCACCGGATCCTGCGGTACGACCTGCCCAAGACCAGCCTGCCCGGCGGGGACGTGGTGGAGGACACGCTGGACGAGATCGCCCGGCAGGGGTACACCCATGTGCTGGCGGTGATGCTGTCCGGCGGGATCTCGGGCACGGTGAACAGGATGCGCCTGCGCGCCCAGGAGGAGACCCGCATGACCATCAAGGTGTTCGATTCCTCCCTGGCCAGCATCGGCGAGGGCAGCGTGGTGCTGCAGCTGGCCCGGTATGTACAGGAGGGCGTCTCCTGGGAGGAGCTGCTGTTCCGCGCCAGTGAGCTGATCCACAACACCACGGTGTTTGTCTCGGTGGATACGCTGGAGTACCTGAAAAAGGGCGGGCGCATCGGGCGCGTGACCGCCATGGCCGGGACGGCGCTGCAGATCAAGCCCATCCTCTCCTTCGGCGAGGGGGGCGAGCTGGGCAGCGTTGCCAAGGTGCGCGGCCGCCATGCGGTGGTGGAAAAGCTGACGCAGCTGGTGCGGCAGGAGCTGGGGCCCGGCACGGGCAAACGGTACAACCTGCTGATGGCCTGGGACGGCGTGACCGAGGGGGCCGACGAGCTGCGCCGGGCCCTGGTGCGGGCGCTGCCGCGGTTCGAGAATTTTTACGAGGTGCATTTCGGCGCGGTGCTGACCACCTATCTGGGGCCGGGCGGCATGGGCGCGGGCATCCAGGTGCTGGACACCATCCCCCGGAGCGGCGACAGCGACCGGGTGCGGGCGCTTTTGCAGAAACAGCGGGAAAACGCCCGGGCGCTGCTGCACTGGGCGGGCATCGGATAACATAGGAAAACGCCCCCGGGAGAGGTTTTTCTCCCGGGGGCGTTTTTGGATAAAAAGGGAAGCGGGAACAGCGGTGCCCGGTCGCCGGCAGGATCACAGCCGCCCTTCCCGAAAAGCGGTGATCATCTCGTTGGTCAGGCTGAAATCCTCGTTTTCCCGCACGATCTCCCCCCGGGGCACCCACCCGGCGGCGGACAGCTCGTCCTCCTGCAGGGTGATGGTGTTGTCCCCGTCCAGCTCGGCGGTAAAGCCCAGCAGCAGGGTGTCGCTGTAGCCCCAGGGCTGCGAGCGGTAATAGCGCAGGTTTTTCACGCGCACTCCGGTCTCCTCCCATATTTCCCGGCGGGCGGCGTCCTCGGGGGTTTCGCCCACCTCCATGTACCCGGCCAGCAGCACCCCGTCCTCCCCCAGCGGGCGGGTGCTCTCCTTTCCGCGGTAGCGGCTCATCAGCAGCCGGTCCCCGTCGGTGACGGCCAGGATCAGGGCGGGGGAGATTTTGGGATAGACCGCCCGGCGGCAGTGGGGGCAGAAGATCATGCGCTCGGTTTCGCTGTGGGACGTGGGCCGCCCGCAGGCGGAGCAGAAAGAATGCTCCCGGTACCAGCGGATCAGCTGCCAGGCGGTCACTCCGGCGAAGCGCAGGGGCTTTGCCATCCCCTCCCCCCGCCGGAAGAAGGAGACCGGGGCAGGGAAAAACGAGTCCCCCCGGGGCCCCTTTTCCGTGAGCGCGAGGAAGAAGGCGCGCCCGTCAATGGAGAAGAGGTAGCGCGCCATGGGGCGGCCCTCCCACTCCCGGAAAAGGGGGAAGCGCACCCCCTCGGGGGCGCGGCACAGCCAGAACCGGTCCTCTTCGCTCCCCAGGAGAAAATCCTCCTCCTGCGGGGCGCGGTCCGGGCGGTAGGTGATGTCAAACCGGTGCGGGGCGATCTCCTGAATCATGAAAAGCCTCCTCTGTTTTTTTGAGATTTGGAAATCAGGATTTTTGCGGTTCGCCGGCGTAGCGGGCGAACCAGTCGGTGATCTCCTGCAGGCGGCGGATGCGGTGGGCCGGCATACCGGAGCGGGACAGCTCGTGGTTCTCGCCGTGGAACAGGATCATGCGGGTGGGCACCCCGTGCTGCAGCAGGGCGTTGACCATCTGCAGGCCCTCGGCCATCCAGCAGCGGTAGTCCTCGTCCGAGTGGAGGAACAGGGTGGGGGTGGTGCAGGCGTCCATGTACTTCACCGGCGAGAAGCCCCACAGCCGCTCGGGGTCGTCCCACGGGTTGCAGCCCATCTGGTCCACGTTGAAGTACCAGCCGATATCGGTGGTCAGGCTTTTGCTGAACCAGTTGGCGATGCCGCGCTGGCTGGCGGCCGCGGCAAACCGGGAGGTGTGGCCGATGATCCAGTTGGTCATAAAGCCGCCGTACGAGCCGCCGGTGACGCACACGCGCGTTTCGTCGATGGCGGGGAAGGATCGGAGGACGTGGTCGGTAAACTCCATCAGGTCGCGGTAGTCGATGGTGCCGTAGCGGCCGCGGATATCGGCAAAATCGCCGCCCTTTCCGGCGCCGCCCCGGGGATTGCAGAAGAACACAAAGTACCCCTGCCCGGCCCAGTACTGCATCTCGTGGAAGAACAGCGTGCTGAAGGTGCCCTTGGGCCCGCCGTGGATATCGAGAATGGCGGGGTAGCGCTTTTCGGGGTCGTAGTCCATGGGGGCGAGCACCCAGCCGTCGATCGCCACGCCGTCCCGGTCGGTAAAGCCCATGTACCGGGGCTCTGCCACATAGCGGCCCGCGGCAAACCCGTCGTTAAAATGGGAGAGGACGGTCTCGTTCCGGTTTTCGTCCACGGTGTACAGCTCCTGCAGGTGAAGGCCCCGCATCCCCACAAAGTAGAGCTTGCCATTTGCCCAGTCAAAGCACTCCACACTGCCGCCGTCCCCGGTGACGGGGACATAGGTGTTCTCCCCGGTCAGGGTGTAAACATAGGAGTACACCCCCCGGGTGACGATATAGAACACCCGGTCGTCCCGGATGCGGATGATGGTGCCGCCGCCCATGCGGCAGTCGGACCCCACAAAGTTATAGGCGTCCAGGTCCGGGGTGACAATCTTTGTCACCGTGCCCTCCGGCGCAATCCAGTAGGTGGACAGGTTTTCGTTGATGCCGTACGTCTTTTTGTCGGTGCCAAGGAACAGCACGCCCCCCTTGTACCAGCCGATGCCGGCGGCGTCGTACTGCCCGTCCTCCAGCCAGCGGGTGTGCCCGCCGGTTGTCAGGTCGATTTCCTCAATGGTGGAGAAGTGGTGATTCACGGTGGAGAACGTCTCGGCCGAATAGAGGACGCGGCCGCCCTCTGTGTGAAATTCCAGCACATCGGAGAGCGCCGGGGTCAGGAACGTGAGCGCCCCGTCCCGGTACAGGGCCAGGCGGGTGCGCTTTTTGTTGGTCCAGCCCGCCCCGTTCTGCCAGTAGGGCAGCTCGTCGATGATCTGATAATCCTTTTCCGCCTGTATGGCCGAGAGGGCCTGCTCCCGCTTTTCCCCGGTGAGGCCGGTGAGATCGGGGCGCCGGTTGTCAAAATCAATGGACAGCAGATAGCCGCCGGCCGCGGGCTGGATGGAGAGAACCGTGTACGGCACGCGGAACAGCTCGGTTTTTTCGCCGCTTGACAGATCATAGCGCATCACGGGGGTGATCTCCTCGCCCTTTTCCCGCAGGGCGGAAATTTCCTCGTCCTTTTCCCCGGGGAAGAGCAGGGCGGTTTCCCCGTCCCAGCAGGCGGTTTTACAGGAGCCGGTGCCCGTCAGCTCCCGCAGCGAGCCGTCGGCGGGGGTGTACAGCCACAGGGTATGGGTGTAGCCGCGGCGGTCCTCCTGCGCCGTGGAAACGGTGAGCACGGCGCGCTCCCCGTTGGGGGAGAAGCACAGGTGGTGGACAAAACGGGCCGAACAGAATTCATCAATACGAATGGGTTCCAAAACAGTCATCCTTTCTTTTTGGGGGGCATTGCCTGCGGCCGGTTATGACCGGCCGGGCCCCTTGACGGTTTTATTATAGAAGCAAGCCGGGGTTTTGGCAAGAGCCGCCCCTTGCAGGGCGGGGCGGTTTTTGGTATAATCGGGGCGGGCCCGCCCAAACGGGCGGCACAAAGGAGAATCCGTATGAGAATGCGCAAAAAGGAATGGGCCCGCCCGGAATTGGCGGCGTGCCCGTATTATGTGAAGGAACCTTCGGCCATGCGGGGGCAGTGGCGCTCCTTTTTCAAAAAGGACCAGCCCATTTTCCTCGATCTGGGGTGCGGGAAGTGCGAATTTCTGCGCAAGGCCGCCCACCGGCACCCGGAGGTGAATTTTATCGGCATTGACCAGAGCGACGATGTGCTGGGCGTGGGGCGCCGGCTGATCGAGGAGACCTACGGACAGGCGCCGGTGGACAACATCGCGCTGTTTGCCGGGAATATCGAGCAGCTTGCCCGCTTTTTTGACCCCGAAAAGGAGAAGTGCGCCCGGATCTACATCAATTTCTGCAACCCGTGGCCCAAGGCGCGGCACCACAAGCGCCGCCTGACCCACCCGCAGCAGCTGGAGAAATACCGGGACCTGCTGGAAGAGAAGGGGGAGATCTGGTTTAAAACCGACAACGACGACCTGTTTCTGGCGACGCTGCGGTATATGAAGGAGGCGGGCTTTGCGGTGTACCGGAGCACCCGTGACCTGCACGGGGAGAACGACCCGGAGAACGCCTGGTCGGAGCACGAGATCCTGTTTTCCCGGCAGGGCATCCCCATCAAGGCGCTGAAGGCCCGCATGGCAGAGCGGCCCCCCCGGGAGGAGCCGGCGGATGCTTCCCCTGCGGAGGAGACTTCCCCGGCGGAGGAGACTTCCCCGGCGGAGAGGGAAGAAGAGGAATAAGCAAAAGAAAAAGCGGACGCAGATTTTCTGCGTCCGCTGTGTTTTTTGGGGGGGCCGGTTTTCGGGGAAGAACCCGCGGGAAACCGGGAAAGCACCCAGGGGTCAGGGGGCGGCGTTCTCTTTCTCCGTAAAGCTCAGGAGCAGGTCCACCATGCGGCGGGGGAAGAGGGCGGAAAAGCGGGAAAGCACCCAGGGGTCAGGGGGCGGCGCTCTCTTTCTCCGTAAGGCTCAGGAGCAGGTCCACCATGCGGCCGTAGCTTTTCACGCCGTCCGGCTGCTGATTGAGCTTTAAATACCCGTCGTTTACGTTCTGGGCCACATCGGCGGCCGGGGTATCGTACTGCTTCCAGAAAGCGCTGCGGGCCTGCAGGTCCCGCCGCACCCCGTCGTCCAGCAGGGAATTAACGGCTTTATAGGCCTCGGGATCGGCGCTGTACAGAGCGTTGCGCGCGCATATCAGGGCGAGCAGCGTGCCCGAATACTGAAATTCCGGGTCATCGCTGTCGCGGCAGGCGAGATAGGCGATGAAATTTGCCTCCTCCTCCTGCATATACCCGCGCAGATGGGTCAGCTCGTGGCACATGACGGCGGCCTCCTCGTCCGGGCGCACGGCGGTGTTCACATTGGCTTCCAAAGTCAGGGGCATATAGATCCCGGTGATGTTCAGATAGCACATCCCCTCGCTCCCCCACACGAGCTTGGGGGCGATGTCCGCGCTCCACAGCGTGGGGTAGGTTTCCTCCAGCTTATTAAAGGCGCGGGCGGCCTCCTGCCGGCGCTCCTCCCCATCGGCAAAATGGGTGGCCATGGTGCCGTCCTCCTGCTCCGGCAGCTTTTCGCGCAGGCGGTTTGCGTCCCGGGTCAGGGAGACACACAGGTCGTACAGCTCCTCGGTGCTGCGCGCCCGCACCGAAAGCCCGCTCTCCTCGGCAAAGGAGGTGCGGGTGTAATTGACGCCGCAGAAGGCGGCATACAGAAAGAACAGAACGCCCAAAAGGAGAAACGGGGTATAGAGCCCCCGAAGGAACCGGGAGAGGCGCTGCCCCGGGTACCGGATGAGGCGCACGGCCCCGTAAAGAAGGAAGAACAAAAGAAGCAGCAGGAGCAGATACAGGCCGATTTCGCACAGAGAGAACGGAACCCACGAGAGAATGGGCGCAATGGTGGAGACAACGGCCCGGTAGGGGCCCATCGCCCACCAGGAGCCAAAGCCGGGCACCTGATACGCGAGCAGGAGCAAAAGCGCCCCCAGCAGCCAGAACAGCAGCAGCAAATGGCGCTTGCGGTGCAGAAAAGACCGTTCCATCCTTTTGATCCTCCCTTTGGTAAGATGATGCGGATAATGGGCCGGAAAAGCGCCCAAACTTGACCAAACCGCAATTTTCCTATATCATAAAGCAAACAGAGAAAAATTGCAAACGCAAAAGGGGGGCGGCGGCGTGACCGGCCGGAACACAAAGCGGAATATGCTGATCGGGCTTTTGGCCTTTCTGCCGGTTTGGCTGCTGCTTTATTGGCGGCTGCCCTACGGCTTTGGCTGGAACGACGAGGCCGTGCCCCTAACGACGGCGTGGCGCTTTTTGCAGGGGGACCGGCCGTTTCTGGACAGCTGGGATCCGCACCAGAGCTTTGCCGTGCTGCTCATGGAGCCGCTGCGCCTGTACCGGGAGGCAGTGGGGTCTCTCGATGGGGTGCTGCTCCTCTTCCGGGGGCTGCATCTCGTTTTCTCGCTCCTTCTCGCCCTGTGGTGCGGGTACTGCCTGTACGCCTTTTCCCACAACCTCGCCCCGGCCCTTTTCTCGGCGCTGCTGATCTGGATCATGGCGCCCTCGGCCCTGGGGACGATGACGGCCCAGAGCACGGCGCTGCTGCTGATGACGGCGGCGGGGTGCAGCGTCCTTCCGCTGTATCGCCCCATGCCCGGGCGGCGCACGGTGACGTTTGCCCTGCCGGGCGGCCTGCTGGGCGGCGGGGCGGTGGTGTGTTACCCGCTGTTCCTTCTGGCGGTGCCCTGCTTTTTCGTGATGATCGGTTTCTGCATTCCCCACCGGAAAAACCGCCGCCGCCTGAAAGCGCTGATCCCCTTTGCGGCGGGAGTGGTTCTGTTCCCCGTCCTCTTTTTGGTGCGGCTGACCGGGTGGATCGGGCTGCCGGGGGTAACGGAAAACCTTTGTTGGCTGTTCACCACGCGCAGCACCCCCGTCTCCGGCTGGGGGCAGGCGGTCTTCCCCTTTGTTCAGAATTATGTGAAAGCCGATCCCTTCCATCTGATGCCGCTGTCGCTGTTCCTGCTGTGGGCCCTGTTCCGGTATCTGCCCATCCCCCTGCAGTTCCGGCCGGTGAAGTGGTTTAACCGGATCATCAAAATCACCCTGCCGGTGTGCGTGTTCACCAGCCTGGTGATCACGCTGATAACCGGCGACGGGGATCTGACCGACCCCATGAAGCTGAACCGCATGATGCTGTGCGTGGGGTTCTGGCCGCTGCTGCTGTTCCTGCGCCACCGGCGGCAAAAGCAGTTCGGCGCCCTGTTCTGGTGCCTGTACATGCCGGCCCAGTGCATGGCGCTGGCGTGCTGGTGGTACGACCGGGAGGGCAGCTTTTCGGCGGCGGCCATGCTGCTGCCGGCCATGGTGTGCCTGGTGATGATGTGCTGGCGGCTGTATATGATGCACGGGAAAAAGGACAGAAAGCTGACGGCGCGCCGGACCTACCGCTTCGGCCTGACGGGGCTGAGCGTGTGCCTGCTTTTGGCGGTGCTGGGCGGGCGCGTGCTGGCAAATTTGGGGGACGAGGCCACCCCCCTGCTGCACACCACGCTGACGCGCGGCCCGGCCGCCGGGCTGATCACCACGCCGGAGCAGGCCGATGATTACGGCGAAGTGCTGGACGAGCTGGACCGGTACCGGCAGGAGACGGAGGAGGAAGAATCCCTGCTGCTGGTGGGAAAACTGCCGCTGGGGTATCTGTACGCCGAAAAGCGGCCCTCGTCGCCCTATGTAAGGAGCGTGGCGCTGAACAGCACCAGCCTGTCCATGTACCTGTGGGACCACCGGGAGCGCCTGCCGCAGCACATTTTGCAGCCGCGCAGCGGCTACGGCCGCGGCAACGAGAACAGCGAGCCCGACCTGCAGCAGGCGCGGTGGCTGATGGATGCGGACGTACAGCTGATCACCACGCGCTGCGCCTATTGGTACGAGGCAAAGCAGGGGGACTCCTTGCTGACCGGTTCTTTTACCGGCGCGGGCGCCGGGGGATAGAAGAGGGCCCGGGGGGGACTTCTCCCGGGCCTCTTTTTTGAAAAAGGGCTTGACCTGGAGCAAACTCCAGGTGGTATGCTGAAGACACCCTACATTTATGAAAAACGGGAGGAGAAACCATGGAGATTCGGGTTTTGGGGCGCACCGGCATCCGGGTGAGTGCGGTGGCCATGGTCTGTGAGGGCTTTGAGGGGAAGAGCGGGGAGGAATGCAGCGCCATGGTGCGCACCGCGATGGCGTGCGGCATCCGCTTTTTTGACATGTACACCCCCAACCCCACCGTGCGGGCGAATGTGGGCAGGGCCCTGGCGGAATACGGCCGGGAGCAGTTTGTGATCCAGGGGCACCTGTGCACCGACTGGAGGGACGGGCAGTACACCCGCACCCGGGAGATCGGGGCGGTGCGGCGCTCGTTTGAGAGGCTGCTTTCGGATATGCAGCTCTCCTTTGTGGAGATCGGGATGATCCACTACTGCGACGAAACGCGGGAGCTGGAGGAGATTTTGGCGGGCGACATCCTCCGCTATGCCAAGGAGCTGAAGGAACAGGGGAAAATCCGCTGCATCGGCCTGTCCACCCACAACCCGGACGTGGTATTGCGGGCCGTGAAGAGCGGGGAGATCGACGTCATCATGATGAGCGTGAACCCCGCTTATGACATGCTGCCGCCCAGCGAGGACGTGGACATCCTGTTCGCCGGGGAGACGTACGACCGGGTGTACGCCGGGATTGACCCCAAGCGGGAGGAGATGTACCGGCAGTGCGAGACCGCCGGGGTGGCGCTGACGGTGATGAAGCCCTTTGCCGGCGGGCTGCTGCTGGACGGGGCGCAGTCGCCCTTCGGAAAAGCGCTGACGCCGGCGCAGTGCATCCGCTACTGCCTGGACCGGCCGGCGGTGGCGGCGGTGATGGGCGGCATGAAAAACGAGGAGGAGATCCGCGCGGCGGCGGCGGTCTGTGAGGCGGATGCGGCGGCGCTGGATTACAGCGCGGTGCTGGCGGGCGCGCCCCGGGCCGCCTTTGACGGGCACTGCATGTACTGCGGCCACTGCGCCCCCTGCGCGGTGAAGATCGAGATTGCCAAGGTGAACCGGTACCTGGATCTGGGGACGATTCAGGGCCGGGTGCCGGAGACGGTGCAGGACCACTATGACCGGCTGTCCCACCACGCGGGGGAGTGCATCGGCTGCGGCGCGTGCGTGCGCCGGTGCCCGTTCGGGGTGGACATTCCCGCCCGGATGCGTCAGGCGGCCCGGCTGTTCGGAAAGTGAGGGATTTCGATGACGATTCAGCAGGTGAGCCAGAAATACGGCCTGACCGAGGACACCCTGCGGTATTACGAGCGGGTGGGCATGATCCCGCCGGTGCCCCGCACCGGGAGCGGGCGGCGGGAGTACGGCGAGAGCGACTGCCAGTGGGTGGAGCTGGCCAAATGTATGCGCGCCGCCGGGCTGCCCGTTCAGAAAATTGTGGAGTACGCGGGGTTGTGCCGGGAGGGGGACCACACCCTGCCCCAGCGCCTCATGCTGCTGAAAGACCAGCGGGAGCAGCTGCTCGACACGCGGCGGCAGCTGGACGAGACGCTCAAAAAATTAGAGGTTAAAATCGGGCGGTACGAGGAAGCGGTGCAGACCGGGGCCCTTTCGTGGGACTGAGTCGCTTTTTCACGCCGGGGGAGGGGCGAATGGATGGAAATTCGGGTATTGCGGTACTTTTTGACGGCCGCGCAGGAGGAGAATATCACCCGGGCGGCGGAAAAGCTGCACCTGACCCAGCCGACGCTCAGCCGCCAGCTGTCCGGCCTGGAGGAGGAGCTGGGGCAGGTGCTGTTTCTGCGGGGAAAGCGGAAGATCACCCTGACCGAGGCGGGGCGGCTGCTGCAGCGCCGTGCCGGGGAGATTCTGGAGCTGTGCGAAAAAACGGAGCGGGAGATCCGCGCCGTGGGGGACGAGGTGCGGGGCACCATCACCATCGGCAGCGGGGAATCCATGGCGGCCCGGCAGCTGATCCGCTGGATCCGCGCGTTCTCCGAAAAATACCCCGGGGTGACGTTTGAGATGCACACCGGCAACGCCGACCGGATCCGGGAGAGGCTGGACCACGGGCTGCTGGATCTGGCGCTGCTGCTCTCCCCGGGGGACCTGAAATCCTACGGGTTTCTGCCCCTGAAGGAGCGGGAATACTGGGGCGTGCTGACGCCGAAGGATTCCCCCCTGGCGCAAAAAACGGCCGTGACCCCGCAGGACCTGAAGGGGGTGCCGCTGATCACGGCCAGCCGGCCGGCCATGCGAAAGCAGATGGAAGCGTGGTTTGGCGGTGAGCCAATCCCCCCGGTGGCGGCCCGGCACGACCTGATCGCCAATGCGGCCCTGATGGCCCGGGAGGGGATGGGCACGGGTTGGCCATCGAGGGCGCCGCCGAGCCCTACGCCAATGGGGCGCTGTGCTTTCGCCGGCTCTCGCCGGAGCTGACCGGCTCCTCGTTTCTGGTGTGGAAGCCCCATCAGCCCATGGGAGAGGCGTGCGCGTGCTTTTTGCAGTTTGTGAAAAACGCGGCCGGGGGCTGAAAAAACAAAAAAAGAAAAATTTGAAACGGTTTTCTTCTGCGAAAAAAGCGCAGAGGAAAGCCGTTTTTTTGCTTTCCTGTCCCAAAAAGCGGACAGGAAAACCGAAAAAAAGGTGGCGGAAACGAAAAAAATCCCATAGTCTCAAAAGCCAGGAGGTGAGGAACACGGGAAAGACGGCAGAGCAGGCGTTCTCCGGGTGGGAGAGCGTGCGGGACGAGTATCTCGCCGGGGGAACGAACCTGCGCAAACTTTCGGAAAAATGGGGGCTCTCCTATGAGGCGGTGCGGCAGCGCAGCCGGCAGGAGAAGTGGAGCGCCTGCCGTGGGGGCGCGGCCCCCGCCTCGCCCGTTGGGAGAGAGGAGAGCCGGCGGGAGAACCTGCTGTGCGCCGCGGACAACGCCGTGCGGCGGATTGACCGGATGCTGCGGGAGGAGGAGCTGAGCGTGGAGGACATCAAAAAGCTGACCGGGGCGCTGGAGGACATCCGGCGCACCCAGATGATCCGCCTGCGGCTGGATGAGGAGGAGCAGCAGGTACGGATTGATTCCTTCCGGGCCAAAAACCTGACGGAGCGGGACGAACCGGCCGGGGGCGTGATCATCCTGGCCGAGGCCGATCAGGGAGAAGAGTGAACGGGGGAAGACGGGTGCGGGAATACTGGAGGCCCCAGCCCCGGCAGCGGGCCTGTATGCAGCGCCGGGAATACGAGGTGCTGTACGGCGGCGCGGCGGGCGGCGGGAAGAGCGATTATCTGCTGATGGAGGCGCTGCGGCAGGTGGGGATCCCCCACTACCGGGCGCTGATCCTGCGCAAGACCGGGCCGCAGCTGCGGGAGCTGATCGACCGCAGCCGGACGCTGTACCCGGCGGCGTTCCCCGGGGCGCGGTACCGGGTGACCGAAGCGGAGTGGGAGTTTCCTAGCGGGGCGAAAATCGAATTCGGCACCATGCAGCACCCGGAGGACCGGATCCGCTATCAGGGGCGCCGGTTCGACTTTATCGGCTTTGACGAGCTGACCCATTTCACCTTTTCGGAATACGCCTACCTGTTCTCCCGCAACCGGCCCAGCGGCCCGGGAACCCGGTGCTACATCCGCGCCACGGCCAACCCCGGCGGGGTGGGTCACGGGTGGGTGAAGGAGCGGTTTATCGACCCGGCGCCGCCCATGACCCCCATCCCGTTTTCCGCCCGGGTGCGGGCGCCCGACGGCCGGATGATCGAGATTGTGCGCCACCGGTGCTTTGTGCCCAGCACCGTATTCGACAACGCCATTCTGCTGCGCAATGACCCGCAGTATCTGGCGTCGCTGTCCATGCTGCCCCGGGCCGAGCGGGAAGCGCTGCTGTACGGCAAATGGGACAGCTTTTCCGGGCAGGTGTTCACGGAATGGCGGGACGATCCCGCCCACTACCGGGACCGGCTGTTCACCCATGTGGTCGAGCCCTTCCCCATCCCCGGGGACTGGCTGATCTACCGGGGGTTCGATTTCGGGTACACCCGGCCGTTTTCCGTGGGGTGGTTTGCGGCGGACCGCCGGGGCAAGCTCTACCAGATCCGGGAGTATTACGGCTGCACCGGCATCCCCAACGAGGGGGTGAAGCTGCCGCCCGACACCATCGCCCGGAATATCCGGCAGATCGAGCAGGAGGACCCGGTGCTGCGGGGGCGCGGCATCATCGGGGTGGCGGACCCCAGCATTTTCGACGAATCCCGGGGCGAGAGCATCGCCGCCATGATGGAAAAAGCGCCGCACTTTGTCCTGTGGGGGCCGGGGGACAACACGCGGCTGGCCGGAAAAATGCAGGTGCACTACCGATTGCGCTTTGATGACACGGGCGAATGTATGCTGCAGGTGTTCACCGCCTGCCCCCATACCATCCGCACGCTGCCGGCGCTGACCTACGACACGGCCCGGCCGGAGGACGTGAACACCAGGGGCGAAGACCATATTTACGACATGGTGCGGTATGTGTGCATGGAAAACCCCATCACGCCGCCCGTTTCCCCGCCCGCCGCCGGAAAACGGGAGAGAGGGCCGCTGGATACGGGGGAAAAGGAGCAGGAAGAGGACTACCGGTTTTACCGGCTGTGAGAAAGGAGAAACCGTGACGGAGAGAAAAAGGCAGGACGAAACGAGGGAGGACCTTCCCATTGGAAAACAGGAGCTGCGCCATGCGCGGAAAAAGCTGGAGGAGTACCGCCGCGGCAAACAGGTGCTGGAAAAACGGGTGACCGAGAACGACCGGTGGTGGCGGATGCGCCACTGGGAGGTGACCGGCGCCGGGCAGGAGGGCGACCCCCGCCCCCGCAGCGCCTGGCTGTTCAACTCGCTGTCGAACAAGCACGCCGACGCCATGGACCAGTTCCCCAACCCGGTGGTGCTGCCGCGGGAGGAGAGCGACCGGGAGACGGCGGACCAGCTGTCGCGCATTCTGCCGGTGCTGCTGGAGCGCACCGGCTTTGAGGACGTGTACAGCGACGCCTGGTGGCACAAGCTGAAAAACGGCACGGCGGTGTACGGCGTGTTCTGGGACCCGGGCGCCGGGAACGGCGGGGGCGAGGCCGTAGTAAAGGAAATCGACCTGCTGCGGATTTTCTGGGAGCCCGGCATCCGCGATATCCAGCAGAGCGAGCAGATTTTTACCGTGGAGATGTGGAACCCGGGGGCGCTTTATGACCGGTACCCCCAGGCGCGGGGCGAGGTGCACCGGGACGGCCTGCCCCTGTCCCGGTATGTGCGCGAGGAGAGCTTTTCCGACCAGAACCGCATCCCGGTGATCGACTGGTACTACAAAAAGACCGTGGATACCGGGGACGGCGGGCAGAAAACCGTGCTGCACTACTGCAAATTCGCCGGGGAGACGGTGCTGTTCAGCAGTGAGAACAGCGGCCTGCCCTGCTGGTACGAGCACGGGCAGTACCCCTTTGTATTCGACCGGCTGTTCCTGATGGAGGAGAGCCCCGCCGGGTTCGGGTACATCGACGTGATGAAGAGCGCCCAGCTGTCCATCGACAAGCTGAACCAGATCCTGCTGCGCCAGGCACTGCAGTACAGCAAAAAGCGCTTTTTCATCCGGGCGGGCAGCACCGTCAATGAGGAGGAGTTCGCCGACTGGGACCGGGATTTTGTCCATGTGGCCGGTACCCTGGGGGAGGAGAACCTGCGGCAGATCGAGGTCTCGCCCCTTGACAACGTGGTGTACACCATGCTGATGCAGAAGATCGACGAGCTGAAGGAGACCAGCGGCAACCGCGATTTCTCCCAGGGCTCCACCGCCGGGGGCGTGACCAGCGGCGCGGCGATCACCGCCCTGCAGGAGGCGGGCAGCAAGCTGAGCCGCGATATGATCCGCGCCAGCTACCGCAGCTTTACCCGGATCGGCTATCTGCTCATCGAGCTGGTGCGCCAGTTCTACACCGAGCCCCGTTGGTTCCGGATTCTGGGGGAGGACGGAAACGAGCGGTTCCTTCCCTTTGACAACCGGGGCCTGAAAATCGCCGGGCGCGACCCTATGTGGGAAATGCGCCGGCGGGAGCCGGTTTTTGACATCCGCGTGGTCAGCCGGAAGGCGTCGGCCTATGCGGTGGAAACCCAGAACCAGCAGGCCCGGGAGCTGTACGCGGCGGGCTTCTTTGCCCCGGAAAACTGCGAGCAGGCGCTGTGCGCGCTGTCGATGATGGATTTTGAGGGCAAGGAGCTGGTGGAGAAGAGGCTGAACGCTTTTCTGCTGCAGAAGCGCCAGCGGGAGAGCGGGCAGGCGCTGCTGCAGGCTGTGGCCGCCGCCGCCCGGAACGAAAGGAGCGGGCCGGTTGATTCAAATTGAGCTGAGGGAAAAAGGAGAGCGCTTTTGCTGCCGGGCACAGGGGCACGCGGACTACGCGAAGGAGGGGGAGGACATCGTGTGCGCCGCCGTGTCGTCCCTTTTATGGGCGATGAAGCTGGCCCTTGCCCGGCTGCAGCGGGAGGGAAGGGGAGAAATCCTGTCCCAGGAGCTGGCCCCGGGAAGGGCCGAGCTGTGCTTTTGTGCCCGGGGGGACGGAAGGATACGGGCCCGGGAGCTGTGGCGCACCGTCGGGGACGGCCTTCTCTTTGTGGAGGAGGAGTTCCCCCGGTGCGTGCAGGTTCACCGCACCGCGCCCAAGGGCGCGGAGAGAGGAGAGTGCGCATGAGAGAGAGAAAAGGAAGACTGACGCTGTTCGGGGAAGTCTC
>JALENG010000092.1 GCA_022767925.1 Clostridia bacterium | reverse complement strand
TTTGGATATCCAAACGCTATGCTTGCAAAACCAGTCACCGGCTGGGGAAATACCACGCTGGAATCAGAGCCCGCCATGTTCATCTGATTCCTTGATTTTTGCCAGACCTTCCAGCGTCGTGCAGATGATATTCCGCTTTTCGGCCATACCGATTTCAGTAGACATGGAGTTGCTGATTTCATTACCGCACACCACTAACATCCGGCAGCGGCACAGCTTCTGACGGGAAATGCTCTGAAACTCCCGTTTCTCATCGGCATTTTCCAGCACCAGATACTGGCTGTCCGAAAGCTTCGGGCAGATCGGGACATATCCCAGTTCATAAATCTTTCGGCAGTAACGCTTTAACAGGCGGGAAGGGGTATCTGCTGCGGTGCAGATATAGGCAAAGGCTTTTTCCATTATGAGCTTCCTTTCTTTCTATATATAAATGGTATGTGGTTTGATAAATAGAGGTCTGGCTATCCACCTGGATAGCCAGACTCAGCATTCTCTTTTAAGTTGGCTATCCACGTGGATAGCCAGGAATCTTATTCGGCCTTTTCTTCTGTTTTCGAGTGTGCGTCCAGCGCAAACCGAACCCGGTCGGATCCCAGTTTGTAATAGGCGTCGGTAATTTCAATGCCTACGGCTTCGTACCCTTCCAGCCGGGACGCAAGAACTGTGGTTCCGGCTCCGCAGAAGGGGTCCAGAATACGCCCGCCCGGTACGCAGATCTTTACCAGATCCCGCATAAGCTGCAGGGGCTTTTCGGTTATATGGGTGCGATTCTGGGGATTGGCATACCGGAACACCCCCGGCAAACAGCCTACCGGGCGGTCAACCGGCATGGCGCCGTTGGAGCCCCAGATAATATATTCACTCTGCTGGCGGAAACGCCCTTTCTGGGGCCGGCTGGTCATTTTATCCCATACGGCACAGCCTCGCCAGAGCCAGCCCGCCCTTTGCAGGGCATCGGTAATAGAGGGATACTGCCGCCAGTCGATGAACAGGCAAATGGGCGCTCCCGGTTTGGATGCTCTTCTTGCCGCACGAAGCCAGTCCATCATCCAAAGAGTCCAGCTGCGTTGATCCATCTGGTCCCCTTCAAAATCCGGTAGGGCGTTTTCCTTATCCATGCTGCTGTACTTCTGGTTAGTGGTGCGGTTTTTTTCAACCTGACTTCTGCCGCCTGAAGCATAGGGCGGGTCGGTAATAACGGCGTCGAACACCTCCGGCTTACATTCCGAGATCACCTTCAGGGTATCCCCGTGCAGAATGGTCCAGCCATCCCCGCCGCTGTGTTCGATGGGAAAAATGTTTGTTTTCATAAATTGCGTCAGTTCTTTTGTTTCGCTCAGAGACATACTCCCTTTCCTTCGATAAATTTAGCTATTCCCCCGACAACCTGCCGGGGGAATATTGGTTTAACGCTCCGGTTCAGAGCGTTTTTTCTGTTTGGGTACAGTGTTTTCTGACAATTCCGTTTCCACATATTCGCTGATGATGTTCAGCGCCTTGTAATAATTGTCGGATTGGCAGACACGGCCGCACATCTCCTTTACCTGCTCCGGCTGTCCATTTTCCTTCAGCAACCGGGAAGCCCTTCCAAGAATGGAAAAGATGTTTCCGTCTTGTCCTATCAGTTTCATTTTGGGGCGTTGTTTCTCCATAAGATCACCTTTCTTTTTAACGGGAACAGGCTGCCCTTTGCCGGACAGCCTGCTTTTCGTATCTTTCTTTTGTCAGGTCGGCATAATCGCATCCCTCCTTTGCCGGGAGATTCTTCACGATACGATATTTGCCCATATAGGCTCTCTCCATATGGTCGGCTGCCCACCTTCCTGCAAAATCGTTATTGGTACAGATCTCAATTTCTTCGATCTCCGGGTGACGATTAAGAAAAGCGTCCAGTGCGACCGGATTTTTCATATCCCGGCTTGTCTGCTTTCCTTCTTCAGGCGCATAAATTCCCCCAAGGGACAGCCTCCATTTGTCTGTTGTACCTTCCAACGTCAGATGGGCGAGAGGCTCGATGGCGGCTTCATACACAGCCAGTTTGTTGGATTCCCCTTTGGGCGGGAGACAAAAACAAAACCGTTTGTCGCTGCCGGCTACCTCTGCCTTAAATGGCTTCCCTCGAGTATAGGTACCACGCAGAAAAGCGTACCGGGCAATGCCGGTTTCGTCCTTCCCAACGAACACGGCGTTGTGGTAATCTGCGCTTTCATAGAGGATTCCCGCCCGGATACAGGCTTCGATGACCTTGCGGTCAATGCCACGTTTCAGAAGGTAGGCAAATACCCTGCGGTTATTTTCCGCTGCCGGTGGCAAAAGGAATTCCTTGGGCTGTTCCGGCTGAAAAACAGGCGGAATGTAGCTGGGGTTTTCCCCGCACAAAGTCTGTACCGCTTCTACAAAGCCCATTTCTTCCACCTTTATCAGATAGTCGAGGGCACTTTTCCCGCCGATATCCCGGCTTTTCCAATGCCATAAGCTGGTGGCTTCATTGATTTTAAAGCTATCGTGTGCTTTCAGCTGAAATTCTCCGCGGCTCTCGGCCTTGACCAGCTCATCCGGACGGTATTTCCGCAGGAATTCGATGGCGGTCATCTGCCTGGCGGCAAAAATCTCTTCTTCTGTTACTCCGGGCATGGGAATCCCCCTTTCTTACTTAAATAACCGCCGCCCGCAGGATCTTCGCCTGATTGGTGCGTTCCCACGGGAACTCTAATCTGCCAAAATGGCCATAGGCGGCGGTCTGGGTGTATCTTGGCGTCAGCAGATTCAGCTGGGCGATAATTTCAGCAGGAGTCAGTCCAAACACCAGCTTCACCGCATCTGCCAGACAGTCATCCGCACAGACTGTGCCGGTGCCAAAGGTGTCCACTGCTACCATCACCGGTTCCGCTTTCCCAATGGCATACGCCAATGTAACCTGACATCTTTGACACAGCCCTGCCGCCACAAGGTTTTTGGCAATGTACCGGGCCATGTATGCACCGGAACGATCCACCTTGGTGGCGTCTTTTCCGGAAAAAGCGCCACCGCCGTGCGGGACGAACACACCGTAGCTGTCCACCATGAGCTTTCGTCCGGTGACACCGGTATCGGCTTCCGGGCCGCCCAGGACAAACCTTCCAGACGGGTTGATAAGGAGCTTTGTGTCCTCATCCGGTGGAAGAGATTGCAAGGCCGGGGCCAGCACTTTGTCCGTCAGCTCCCAGCAAAGTTCATCGTCTGGGATCTCCGGGCTGTGCTGGGCAGAAATCACAACGGTATCCAGCCGAAGCGGCTTTCCGTCCTCGTCATATTCCACGGTAACCTGTGCTTTTCCATCCGGGCGCAGTGCAGGGATCATGCCGGATTTTCTGGCAGTTGTGAGAGCGGACGTGATGCGATGCGCCAGCACCACCGGCAGAGGAAGCATCTGCGGGGTTTCCGAACAGGCATATCCCACCATGACGCCCTGGTCACCGGCGCCAAGCTGTAAAGAGGGCCTGTATTCCTCCGGATTTCTTCGCTGTTCCAGAGAGCGATCCACCCCAGCCGCTATATCTGCACTTTGCTGATGGAGCAAACACTGGATATGGTATTTATCGGGGTCATATCCCACTTTTCGCAGAACAGAACGGACAATACCGGGAACAGACGGCTCATGAAGGCTGGTGATCTCTCCGGCAACGATGATCTGCCCTCTGGTGGCCATCACTTCACAAGCTACACGGGAGAGGGCGTCATGAGAAAGGCATTCGTCCAACACACTGTCGGCAATCAGGTCGCACAGCTTATCCGGATGCCCTTCTGTAACAGATTCGGCAGTATAAAATTGATTCATCGCATTCTCCTTTACCTTTCATGACGATGTGGTTTTTTCGTTTTGGGTTTGGGGCTTACCACCGAGTCCATCCGGATACACATCATGCCTTCCGGCGTTCGGATGAACGCTTCCGGACTTCTGAACATTTGCTGATATTTTTGCATCTGCTGTTCGGTCAAATCAGTGAAGTTTTCTCCCTGAATACCGCAGACAAAAAAGGTTCCGGCAATCACGTCGTAATCCTCTAACACACGGTTCAGCGGCAGGCCCATCAGCTTTCCCTCGTCATTGCAGACTATGGCAGCAGGATCTTCCCATGGATACAAAACCTGTATGAGGCCGCCGACTATTTGCTGCATTTCGTGAAGCTCGTTTTTGATCTCAACAGGCCGGGCCGCTTTCCCCGGTTCTACAAGCAACACTTTCATCCTAGCAAATCACCTCACCTTTAAGGAAAAGGGCTTGAGACTTTTTTCGATGGCTTTGTAGTTTTCAAAATGCACCTCGCAGCCCAGCAGATAGGATACCGTTTCTTCCCATTCCTTTATGGGATATTTTTCTTTGTCCGGCAGGCGGTACAAGTCTCCCAGCGCTGCCCATTTACGTTCCGGCAGCAGACGCAGGTTGGAAATAAAGGTGCGGTGCTGCTTTGCCAAAAGGTCTAATAATTCCGTTTCTTTCAATCAATCCCTCCAGTTCATACATACAGGCGGAGCGCTTATAACGCCCCGCCCGATGCTTTTCTTCATTTCTTCCTGCGGTTACGAAGATACAGGAACACAAGGCCGCCCAGAATAACGGCGCATAAACAAATTAAAATCATGGCTTTTGGCTCCATGGATTCTTTCACCTCTCATTGTTATGTTTGGTTTTGCGAGAACGTTGCAGGACGATGAGGACGCCGCCCGTTAAAGCCGCTACTGCTGCCAGAACCCCGACAACAACCGGTCTCCACGGGTTATCGCCTGTCTGCGGAACAGAGGGCACCTCCGGCACCAGCCTGTTATGCATCTCAACCAGCACAGTTTCGCCTGCCTTAATCTCCACAGTCTGATCGTCGGGCAGGATGTACTTTTCGGCATCTTCGCCGGCAACTTCGGACACCGTATATTCGCCCACACGCAGGGCGACATGGATTTCACCGTTCTCATTGGTGGTGAATTCCTGCTCATAAGCATTGCCCATGAAGTCGGTGCCGGTGATTTTGAAGATGCGGCCTTTGATCTCATCGTCATCAGCGGTCTTTACCACTTTGAGGGAACCGGTCTGTGCCTGGTTGAGGAACCCTACGCCAGCCTCGGTTTCAATGCGGACAACTTCTCCGTTCTTGGTAATGGAGAAGGGATAATACCCGTCATCCTTCTCAAAGAATTCCGGCGCTTCCTTCTCATGCAGGAAATAGTTTCCGTACACAAGATCCTTCATTTGGTAAAGGCCCGGCTCAGTTTCCGTCATTTCACCTGCCAGCTTATCGACATCCGAATTAAATTTACCGTCATGGTCCACATCGGCATAGATTTCAAAGACTGCCCCAGACAGCTTGTGGTCTGGGTAGTCGGCGTCCACCTTGAGGGTTTCCACAGTACCCTTGATGATCTGGTTTTCGATAGTGATCTCGATCACCTGTCCGTCCTCTTTGATCTCTATCGGAAATGTATCCGCAGACAGGAGGAAACCTGTGGGAGACTGAATTTCCTTGACGATGTAGCGCCCATATGGCACACTGGCAAATTCAAAGTACCCAATCTCGTTACTCTCTGTGACCATGAGGGCAGTTTCTTCCGTAAACTCATCTGCATTTTCCCGGAACAGACCGATTTTAGCGCCGCCCAGTTCGAAACCATCTTGATCGACCTTCCAACCGGAAATTTTGCCGCGCTTCAGCGTGTTTTTCAGCACATTCCCGTTTCCGGCATCAATGGTAACGGTCTCCGTATCCTGTCCGGCGTAATCGATGTCAACCGAATATTTCCGGCCATCTAAAATGTATGGATCGTCGGTGGCCAGTTCCTGTACATAGTAGGCTCCGGCAGGAACATCTGCCGGAAATGCGGCGTTTCCATTCTCGTCAATACCGGTATAGGCAATCAGGCTTCCTGCCGGAATCTTCCGACTGCCGTCAGCAGAGAAAATGTCCTTTTCGGCAAACAGACCGAAAACAACATTGCGGGATTCCTCTCCTGTTCCGATTTCGAATTTTTCGTCTTGTTCCAGTTCTTTTCGCAGGGTGATCTGCACTTTTTTCCGGGTATCTACAATATTGGCGGATACCGTAACAACCGGGGTATGCCCATCCTGATAGGACAGGGTAACTTCTACCGGTTCTGCGGTGAGGTGGTCGTCCGGCGCTCCGGTTTCGGTAATGAGATATCGAGCGGTACCGTCTGCTCCCAAAGGCAGGTTAGACAGGGTGGCTTTTCCGTCTTTCCCAGTAATAATGACCCCTGCGGTTTGTCCCTTTTTCAAGAGGACAGTTCCATCCGCTGCACAGATGTTTTCCGCTGCGGTAACGGTAAATTCCACATTTGGCAGGCCCGTTTTGGTAAAGACAGGGGTATACTGTGTCCCATAGGGCGTTTCTTCCTGTTTGACTGCGGTGAACCGTTCCCCGATTTTTTCCACCTGGATCTCACCTTTGACGGCGGTATCATGGCAGGTCACGGTGACTACCTGCTGAGAGCCGTCGATGGTGAAGGGAATGGGTTTGTCGTACAGAAGATATCCCACAGGAGGGACAGTCTCATATAGTTCATAGCTGCCATAGGGCAGAACTTTGGGAAGCATCAGGGTACCGTCCTGCGTAGTGAAAAATTCATCCACGCCATTTTGAGACACCCACTTCCCGGAGGTAAGGTCTTTGATGCGGAATCCGGCCCCTTCCAGCGGGATCGTCTTTCCGGTGTCTGCATCGGCCTTTACGATCTTCAGCTGTGCGGATTTTTCCATATTGTCCAACACAAATTCATAGGTCTTTTGGTGTTCGCTGATGGTCACAGTAAAAGGTTCGATGGGTGTCACGGATTCCGGGTATTCTGTCTCTGTCACCGTGTATACGCCGTAAGGCAGCAGAGCGGTTTCGGCATACCCTTCCGCATTGGTGGTGATCACCTCTTTGATATTGGGGTCGCTGTTGAGGGTGACTGTAAACTCGATCCCTTCCATGGGGAGCTTTTCCTCGCTGTCAGCTTGTGTCAGGTATTTGCGGATCGCGATTTTCCCCTTGATGACCTGCTCTTTGACTTCACGGGTCAGGGTGATATGTTCTTCTGTCTGTTCATCTGCCGGGGCCTCCACGGTGTAGACAGTATCATCCAACTGGTAACCTACCGGGGCTTTGGTTTCCCGAATGGTGATGGTCTGGCAGGGGTAATAGCCGGAAACCGCAGTGCCGTCGGTAATGGTCAGGGTCTCCAGTTCTTTGCCCTGCTCGTTATAGAGGGTATACTGTGCCCCATCCAGGGTAGCGTCTCCCTGAGCAGTTGCGGTTTCTGCGTCGCTTTTGTGCAGTTGTACCCGGAACTTTTTCAGGGTATTGGTAAAGGACTTATTGGTGACCTTGTTCCATTCAATGTCCACTGTCTGATCTTCCGGCACTACATACCGGTCGGGGGTATTTTCCTCGGACAGTACATATCCGCTGCCAATGGGCACATTCTGGAAGACAGCCTTCCCATCCTTGCCGGTAACAGCGGTAAGATCAATCTTTTCTCCACTGTCAGCGGTGCCGGTAAGGCGGAAAGTAAATCCCTCCTTGAATCCATCCTCGGCGGTCTTGGTTACAATCAGCTGTCCATCTTTCAAAGCGTTATAGACTTCTTTATTGGTGACCTTGTTCCATTCAATGTCCACTGTCTGATCTTCCGGCACTACATACCGGTCGGGGGTATTTTCCTCGGACAGTACATATCCACTACCAATGGGCATATTCTGAAAGACCGCTTTTCCATCCTTGCCGGTAACAGCGGTAAGGTCGATCTTTTCTCCGCTGTCAGACGTTCCGGTCAGTCGGAAGGTAAATCCTTCCTTGAAGCCATCCTCGGCGGTCTTGGTAACGGTAAGACTGCCTTTTTTCAGGGTGTTGCTGAAGGATACGGAGGCAGTCTGCCCGGCGGTCAGTTTGACGGTCTGGCTTTCCGGTGTCTCATAATAGCCGGGAATCTCCACCTCCGATACGGTATAAGTGCCAGCAGGAAGGCCGGTCACATCCACACTGCCGTCTTTGCCGGTGGTGACGGTTTTGCTGATCCCGTTACCGCTGATCTGGAACTTTACGCCGGATACCTTGCCGTCCTCCGAAGTCTTTTTCAGGGCAATGGTTCCAGTCTTTTCCGTCTGCACTTTAAGCCATGCTGTTACCGGTGAAGGGGTAGGGGCGCCGGAAAGCACTTCCTGCTGCATATACTCATTGGAAGTCCACACCAGCTGGGAACCCACTTTTACCTCCGGCATAGCCTTGTCGGAGGATACGGAAATGGGATTAGAGACAGGCTGGGTACTGGACAGGGTCAACTGATTTCCTTTTCGGGAAATGGTGAGCCCGGAGACTGTAAAATTAAACTGGGATAAAACCTCATTGCTGTCCGTTACCGTGGCCTCATACCGTTTGCTGCCACTGTCCCACTGCAGAGTGATGGGTTTTGCCTGGGAAGAGGAGGCCCCTGTAAAAGACGGCCGTGTTTCGTGGGATTTCAGCTGGTTCAGCAGGGATTCGTAATAGGGCTTAACAGCCTTTTTGGAATCTTCGTCCAGGCAGGTGTAAAACTTGTTGGTGCCCGTAAAATCATTTGGGTCTACCTGCCCAATGACCAATCCCCAAATCAGCACCTGTGTGGCATAATAAGCGTTTTTGTCCGTCATAGCATTGGGATATCCGTACAGCGAAACAAGTCCCAGAGCCCGCCGCAGCGCTGCCGGGAACTTTTTGTAATAGCTGCTGTCGGAGCCGCCGGCATATTCCACCTTGTCGCCGGGGCCGTCCCCGATGCGGATACCCGGCTGGATACAATACCCGACGCCATTTCCCACATGGATATAGGAGACATGGGTGGTGCTGTTCCAGTTGTGGGTACCGCCAGGGAATCCATCCCCATAGGGGTTTTTAAAGGAAAAGGCAGTTCCGTACCTGATATTGCTGGACTCATAATAGATGGTCTGGCTGGATGCCGCCCCTGCTGTAAGGGGTAGGCATCCCAGCACCATCAGCATGGACAAAAACAGGGAAAGGATGCGTTTTCTCATGGGTTTCATCTTCTTACCTCCATTCCGGCTCCCGTCTGTTTTTTCGGCGGAAGCCCTTGTCATATGCTTTTTGTTCGTTGGGAAGCTGGTTCTGGATCCTCTGCACCGTTTCCAAGATCGGTCGGGTAGGGATCCCATTCTGGCGGCACCCGTTAAGGATCCCTTCCAGATATGTCCGGGAAGGCAGGGCAGGGGAATCCCGGTAGGGCCGGTTCATGGTATATGCCATGACTTCCATGCGGTTCCCGTTTTGGTCGGTAACGGTCACCATTTCCTTCCCGTACAAATAGGGATACCCTTCATAATGGTTCAAATGATTTTCATCCCTGTCGGAAATGCGCCACAGCACCCCGTCCACATGACTGCCAGGGTCAGGCAGGACAGTGGCAACTCCATTCCCGCCGCCGTTGGCACAGAATTCCAGCCGGTATCCTTCCAGCCGAACGGTTTGTATTGGCTCGGCGTCCGGACACCGGAAAGCCATCTGGTTCCGGTTCATGTTGGAACCATAGGCAAAATAAAGTGTTTTTTCGATTTTCATCACCTCATCTTTCTTGATGATGCCGGTTCTGCAAACTTGGATATTGGGATCTATCATACCGCCAGGCCCGGTCACCCGGCAGGTTTTCCAGCAGATGTTCCCGCACATTTTTATACTCCGGGCCGATCAGGCCAAGGCGCAAAAGAAAGGTGCGGAAGGTAAAAGCCGGGTTCTCGCTGATCTCGGTTTTCCACATCACTGTCCGGCTTTGGTTGATGGCCTGTGCGGATATGGCCAGCGCCAGCGTGATGTTGGACCGCACCTTGCCCGCATGGAGGGTGCTTTCAAAACAGCGCCATTCCAGGGTTCCCCGGTAAAACACCGAGTGAAGGTTCAGGGCGTAATATCTCGTCCAGTTATAATGCTCATCGCTTCCGTCACACCCCTCGTACCATTCCCGCTTGAGGCGTTCCATGCTGGTGTGGGCGGGCAGCTTGCGGATCTTTTCCAGCATGGGTTCCCGCACCTTCTGGCACCAGCGCTCCACCCGGCTTTCATTGACATTCAAGGCTTTAAACAGGATATCCTCCTTGGAATACATGATGGACAGGGCGTTTTTGAGGCTCTTTGGGGTATGCTGGGAAGCGTCCACATGGACGTGCATCCCACAGCTTCCGTTGACAACAGCACCCGCATGGCGCAGGGCACGCACCACCTCCTGCAGCTTTCCCATTTCGCTGTATTCCAGTTTTGGAGAATTCATCTCCACTTTATAGGCTTTGTCCCCACAGGGAAGCTGCTGGCTGCCCACCCGGCGGGAACCATGGATGCTGCTGTCACAGACGAACCGCCACACCTTTCCCTGCCGGTCGGTCACCTCCCATGGGTCGTAGACACGGGGACTGCCGCAGTGGCGGGCGATAGTCCCAAACAGGGAGGCTACTGCCTGCGCCGCCTGCTGCCGGGTGAGCCCCGTCATTTCGAGCTCACACCCGTAATACTGATCTTTCAGGTCAATCGATGGCTTTCACCTCCTGATGGGCTGCGGCAAGCCGTTTTCCGATGGCTTCTACCACTGTCACGGTCACACCGTTCCCAGCTTGTTTGTAAAGCTGGGCGTCGGATTGAAGGGACAGCACCGCTTCGATCCGGTTATCCTGCCAGCCCTGCAGCCGCAGGCATTCTTTCGGCGTCAGACGCCGGATACGGCGGCCGTCCCATACCCCGGAAGCCTCCCTTTTATGGCGGCGGATCCCTCCGTTCTGTTTGGCGGTGAGGCATCTGGCCCAGGAGGTAAACTCCGGTCCTTCGTTCAGGTCCACAAAACAGAGGGTCCCCTGGCTGGGGGACGTGGTGAGGGTATGGGCGATTTTGTGTCCCACCCTGCCCCTGCGGGTGTTTTTTCCGGCATAGGCAAGGTCGATGCTGTCTCCCGGATATGCGGTCTGATATCCTTTTTTGGTGTTTTCCTTAATGGGGAGCCCCACCTCATACAGGCCGGTTTTTCCTCCCAACCCTCCCGCCTGGGCCGTCAGAGTGCAGCTCACTCCTTCGGGGGAGTAGACCCTGCTTCCCTGGGCTCCGTGGAGGACTTGTATAAGAGGCGTTCCTGCTGCTTCGGTGAAAGGAAATATTTTTCCCCGGCATCGTCCGTCAAGATATCCGATAAGGTACACCCTGCGCCGGGATTGGGGGACATGGAAATCTTTGCTGTTAAGCACCTGCCATTCCACAAAATACCCCAGTCTGTCCAGCGCATGGAGGATGGACGCAAACGTCCTGCCCCTGTCATGGTTAAGCAGGCCGGGTACATTTTCAAGGAACAGATACGAAGGTCTTTTGGCCGCAGCCACACGGGCAATTTCAAAGAACAGTGTGCCTTGGGGGTCTGCGAACCCACGTCGGTTTCCAGCAACTGAAAAAGCCTGGCAGGGAAATCCTCCGCAGAGGAGGTCGAAGTCAGGCATATCATGGGGATCGGCTTTTCGGATATCTTCACAGAACCACTCTCCCTTGGTATCAAACAGCGCCCGGTAACTGTGGTCGGCGTACCAGTCGATCTCGCAATGTCCCACACAGGTAAAGCCTCCGGCACGGGTAAGCCCTTCCCGGAACCCGCCGATGCCGGAGAACAGGTCGATATATCGTATTGTCTTCTGCATCACACTCCTATCAGGATTTATCAAAAACTAAAACACAATCAATGGACATCACCCCTCTCAGGTAAAAGTTGCAAACAAAAAATCCCCAGAGAACTGATGGAAATTATCAGCTCTATGGGGATTTCGTAGATATGCAGTTTATGCCCAGGCTTCTTCCTGGTTTTCAGCGATTTCGATGGTTTCCTCAGCGGTATCGGGTTCGGCCCCTTCATCACGATCTTCTTCACCGGATGCGCCGGGAGTGTCGTTCCCGCCGTCCCAATTCTCCGGTTCTTCGTTATCCGGCGTATCCTCGTCCGGCTCACCGCTTTCCCAGCCGGTTGCGGCCTGTTCCTCCTGTCCGGCGGCTCTGGCGGCTTCGAATTCTTCCTCCGCTTCTTCCAGCGCCTGTTCGATCAGCCCGATGATAAATTCCCGCTGGGTCAGGCGTCTGCCGTATACCTGCTCATACCGTTCCAGATATTCCTTGACCCGCTGGAACAGTTCCTCACTCACCTGGAATGCCAATGTCCTGTTTTTTTCCATACTTTTCTCGGCTCCTCTCTCATAATGCTCTCGGATGATCATTTCGATAAATTTGCTCATGGTGCTTTCCGTTTCTCGGATCTCCTCGCTGATCCGGTTATGCAGATCCAGCGGGATTTTGCAGGTCATGCCCTTGGTCTCCATACTGCGTCACTCCTTTTTGTTCCCTTTGGGCAGCACAAGCATACTCCAATCTGCCGAAGAAAGCTATTACCAGTACCAACAAGCTTTCGTGCAAAGCATGGTCAGGAAACGTCACAACCAATAAAGGCAATGTGGGATTCATTCTTCTCCCAGCAGGGAACCAAGGAAGCCCATCATCTCCTGTGGAATGGCTTCCTCCTGCTGCGGTACAGGATGGGAAGGGGATGCTTTGAGTTCCTCCCGCAAAACACGCCGCAGGGTCATTTCCAGTTCTTCCTTCCGAGCGGTTTCTAGAATCGCCTGCACCACAAAGGCACTTTTCTGCCCCTCTGGCACACCCTGCAGGATCTCCCACGCCTTTTGGTGATCTTTGTTCTGCAGGTTGGGGCGGAACATAAAAAGGGGGCGGCTCATCCCTTGCTCACACGGCTCGATATCTGCCCCAGGATCCGCTCAAACCCTTCGGCGTTTACCTTCTCGTCCAGCAGGGCAAAAACCCGACACAAGCCGTCCTGTTCGCTTATATTGCGCTTGACCACCGCTGCGCCGCCACCCAGCATTACCACAGGGATGGCCCTCAGGTCAAATCCCGATTCCATCACAGCGGACAGCAATCGCTCCGTGTAAATACGCCCCTGTTTTTGAATGATATTCCGGGCGGTTTCCTCCATACTGCACGCTTTTTCCGACAATACCCCTTCAATCTGGGCGTCGGTGACAGACAGCCCTGTATCACGCCGCACCTGCTCCCGGATCTCATCCACACACCGGATCATTCCCAGCTCCAGACTCCGGCAGGAGGCGGCATCGGGAACACCGTTATCAAGCCGCATCAGGTCAACGGTCCACCCGCCGATATCCATGAGCAGGATGGAGGGTTCTCCACGGATAAGCTCCGGATGCATGGCGATAGCGGAATACCCTTGTGGAAACAGCTTGACATCCTCGATTCTCACCTCATAGGGCACCCCTTCAAACCGGAAGCAAACTGGATTTACTGGCTGGGAAGAAGAAAGAAGATATTCCCGGAATGCCTTTTTCTCTCTGCCAAAGCCAGTCAGGGGCAGTCCGGCGCCGATGGTTACCGAACACCGAGGTTCTTCCCCTCGGTATCGGATCTCTTTGGCAATGGCTGCTAGGGTAAGCAGGTAGTAATGGTCATTTTCCATCTTGTTTCGCAGGATCGGCTGCCTGCCGGTTCCACAGACATAAAACTTTCCACCGAATTCCAACGTGTTCTGCAAGGTGTAGGGTTCATGGGAATACTCTGCAATACCGGCTGGGAAAGAAAAATGCCGGGTTTTCATTGCGTAGTAGCCGTGGTCAATGCCGATGTTCATAGTTTTTCGCATCCTTTCTCGTACATGGTTGAAAACTTGTCTGTTTGCTGGTTTAGAGTAAGCTTCCTGGAGAGAAATATTTATTCTTTCCCAGCTGGTAAGTATTAGGGGGTGAGAGTGTGAGAGAGGGGGAAAGCAGAAAACCGCCCCGGCCATTCAACCGGAGCAGTCCTAAAAAAGGGCGCACTACCCCCATGTATCTTGAGCCTTGAATCTTCCTCAATTTTTGAGGATTGGGCAATCTATCTATAAACTCACTGGAAATTTTTCTATTCCCAGCGAGGGAAAAAAGGGAAGAAAACAAAAAATGCGGAGTTCCCACCCTGAAAAATCAGGCGGAAACTCCGCATTTTGCTGCTGATATGCAATTTTTTATTTGGACATCTACGGTAAAACGGTTTCTGGAAAATCACTCCAAAAAGCCCGCAAACCCGCATAAAACCTAAGAAAAAAGGGTTGACATCTTTTTTGTCAACCCTTCATGGTGCCGGTGGCCGGACTCGAACCGGCACGGATTTCTCCGCTTGATTTTGAGTCAAGTGCGTCTGCCATTTCGCCACACCGGCATAGTTTTATCGGCTTTTCGTATTATACGATAAACCCGGCGCAAAATCAAGCATTTTTTCCAAAAAAGAAATTTCTTCCGCTAAAATCCAGCCCCGCTTTTCAAAACCTTCTCACTGAAAGCGGACCTTAAAAAACGTATTGTTCCCCTTCTGCACGGCAATGATCTGATAGGAATAGGCTCTTCCTGTTGCTCTGGCTTCCTCACTGAGGTATTGATCCAGACTACTCCATGTGGCCTTCTGCCCGCACAGCATCAGATCCATCTCCGTTCTCCCGTAGGTTGTCCACTGGTTGACGATATCGGCAGCCATATCCGATAGATTGGAA
>JALENG010000089.1 GCA_022767925.1 Clostridia bacterium | reverse complement strand
CTGATCAACCGTTTTAAGACAATGGAGGAAACGCCCGATTATACGCGGGTGAAAACCGGCCTTCACGAATTGGAATTCATCGAAACGCAGGTGTATTCCATCCAGACGCAGGTACGCATTCCCTCCGACGGGGAAGTGACCGTCTGCAACCTGGTGGAGGGGAAAGGAGCTGTGGTTGAGAGCCCGGAGGGGCGATTCCTCCCGTTCCCCGTTCATTATGCCGAGACATTCCTTCTGCCGGCAAAGGCCGGGGATTTTGTCATCCGCACCCGGGAACCGGGCAGCCCTATTAAAGTGCTGAAGGCCAACGTCAGGCATTAAATTTCCCAAACAAGCCGAAAAGGAGCGCCGGGATGGACGATCCCGGCGCTCCTTTTCGGCTTGTTTTTATGGATCGGCAGATCCCGGCTGAGGGGGCTGCCTTTTTAAAAACCATCCGGTTTTATTTCAGCAACATAACCGCATCGGCGGCATCATTCAGCCAGTCACCGGTAAAATCTTCGATCTCGCCCTTGTCGCAGGCACTGGCAATGGCGGGGTCAATGGGCATACGGCCCAGCACAGGAAGACCATAGCTGGCCGCAATTTCGTCCACATGGCTCTCACCGTACAGTCGGATCTTTTTCCCGCAGTCCGGGCACTGCACATAGCTCATGTTTTCCACCAGACCCAAAACCGGCACGTTCATCATTTTGGCCATGTTCACGGCCTTCTCTACGATCATGGAAACCAGCTCCTGCGGGCTGGTCACAATGATGATCCCGCTCAGGGGCAGGGACTGGAAAACCGTCAGCGGGACATCACCCGTTCCGGGGGGCATATCCACGAACATATAATCCACGTCTTTCCAGATGACATCGCTCCAGAACTGCTTGACTGCACCGGCCAGAATGGGCCCGCGCCATACCACGGGGGAATTCTCGCTGTCCAGCAAAAGATTGATGGACATCACGTCGATTCCGGTTTTGGTGGTCACGGGATACAGTCCCTCCTCGCTTCCGGTGGCGCGGGTGTGCAGGCCGAAGCACTTGGGAATGGACGGACCGGTAATATCGGCATCCAGCACAGCGGTATGCTGGCCGCGGCGGTTCAGCAGGACCGCCATCATCGACGTGACCAGACTTTTGCCGACGCCGCCCTTGCCCGAAACAACGCCGATCACGTTTTGAATGCGGCTGAGCGCATGGGGCTTTTCCAGCAGGCTTTCCGGCGAGCGGGATGCGCAGTCGCTCTGGCAGTTATGGCAGTCGTGATTGCATTCACTCATACATTTTTTCTCCTTTTCATCCCCCGGATAAAACCGGGGCCATTTTCACAGGGATTCTTCCCCCTATAATAGCGCGCTCCGGGGGCTTTGTCAATGACCGCCGGCGGTCCGGTCGCTGGGGGAAACGGGGTTCATCATGGTCAGTTCAAACCAGAAGGTGCTGCCCTCGTGCAGGCGGCTGTGCACCCCGAAATCGGCGCTGTGCAGGTCCAAAATGGTTTTTACGATCGACAGCCCCAGGCCGGTCCCCACGGTGGCGCGCCGGTGGGTTTTGTCCACTTTGTAGTAGCGTTCCCAGATATTCGGAAGCTGATCCTCGGCAATACCCTCGCCGGTGTCAATTACCTCGATGCGCACTTTTCCGTCGTGGATTCGCTGGCGCACCTGAATCTGCTTGTCCGGCCCGGTATAGGTGATGGCGTTGTTGATGAGATTATAGACCACCTGCGAGATTTTCAGCGGGTCGGCGAAAACCCAGGCTTCGCTCTGTGCTTCAAACGTAAAGTGGTAATCGGCCAGCTTATCGTAACGGGCCAGAATATCCCGGATGTTCTGCGTCAGGCAGAAGGTCTCGGGCATCAGTTCGATGGCACCGGCCTGCATTTTGGACAGATCCAGCATATCATTGACCAGACTGGTCAGGCGATTGGCCTCGTCGATGATAATCTGTACGTTTTCCGGAGTGTTCTCTCCCGGCAGATCCCGCATTACCTCCGCATAACCGGTGATCATGGTCAGCGGGGTGCGCAGGTCGTGGGAGATATTGGCGATCAGATCCCGGCGCAGGCCCTCCACTTTCGACAGTTCCCGGGAGGCATAATTCAGTGTGTGACCCAATTCGGCGGTTTCCTGGTATCCTTCCTCCTGGAAGGTGATATCATACTTGCCCAGCGCCAGATTTTTGGCGGATTCGTTGATGGTGCTGATCGGAGAGGAAATCCGCTTTGCCAGGAACAGCGCCAGGAAAAAGGCCAGCAGGATCATCAAAAAGGTGATGACCCACAGCTCCACTTTCAGGGTTTCCACGGTGGCGCTCACCGGAGTCAGGCTGCAGTTGACCAACAGAAGGCGGTCGTTTCCGTTTTTCAGGGGAACCACCATGGCATACAGCATTCCCTTGCCTCCGTCCTCCCGAATGGGGTCCACCTCCACCCGGTCCAGCCCGGGCATCAGGGTGGAATCTTTTGTGGGGTAGGTGGAAAAGAGAAAGCCTACTACCTGAGAGGGGCGCTCGTACTGCTGTACATAGGTGCCGCCCTTTCTCAAGGTTTGCTGGTAGACCGAGCGCAGATCCAGCCAGGTCATATCCTTCAAAATGGAATCAAAGGAGTAATTCCGGTAGTAAATCTTACCCTCCCGGTTGCAGATCACGGTGCTGATCTGATTTTCCTTGGCCATGGTGTCCAGGCGGTTTGTAATGGTGTCGTCATCCTCCTCCAGCGTGTCGGCCAGCTGCTGGGCGCAATTTTCCAGCTCCTGTACCTTGGTGGTTTGGTAAAAGGTATCCAGCAGGGCCACCTGAAACACCCACAGCAGAACGAGGATGACTGCAGTGAACAGCGCAAAGCCGCCGAAAATCCACCAGCGAATGCTCAGCTTGCGGGGGGGATGGGAAGTATGCCGGGCTTTGCGGGGGGGATCCTTCTGCGTGCAAAGGGAAAGATCCTTGTGTTCTTCAGGCCTCAAAGCGATAGCCAACCCCTCTCAGTGTGACGATCATCCGGCTGTATTCCCCCAGGCTTTTGCGCAGAAGCTTGATGTGGGTATCCAGCGTGCGGTCGTCCCCATAAAAATCATAGCCCCACACATTGGTAATCAGCTGTTCCCGGGTCAGGGCGATGTTGCGGTTCTGTGCCATATAAAAAAGCAGGTCGTATTCCTTGGGCGTCAGGTCGATCCGTGTGCCGTCCACTTCCACCATGCGACCGGTGATATCAATCTTCAGTCCCCCGAACTGCAGGATCAGGCGGTCGCTCTCCGATTCGGCGGGGCGGCTGCGCTTGATAATTGCCTGGATGCGCATCATCAGCTCCTTGGGGGAAAAGGGCTTGACCACATAATCGTCCACCCCTAACTCGAAGCCATGAATGCGGTCGTATTCCTCTCCCCGGGCGGACAGCATCAGCACCGGTGCGCTGCTGATTTTCCGGATTTCCCGCACGGCGGAGAAGCCGTCCAGCTCCGGCATCATCACATCCATGACAATCAGGTCAAAGCGCCGGGGATCTTTGCGGCAAATTGTAACCGCCTGCATGCCGTCCTCAGCCTCCGTTACGGAGAATCCCTCGAACTCGGCGTACTTGCGGATCATCATGCGGATTTTGGCTTCGTCATCAACAACCAGAAGCTGATACATGAGTATTCATCCTTTCCTGTTCGTACATCCAATTTATTTATAGCATGGCAATGTGACCGGCGCGTGAAGAGGCAGAGAAAATCCCCCGGGCCGGTATCGGTTAAACCACCAAAAGCAGTCGGCATGCTCTTGTAACCGGCAGTAAAGCGGCGTGTTTTTTTAATTATACCGCACCGGCGGGAAAAATGACAGGGTGAGGATAAAGTTCCTGCTTTTGCCTATTGTCATCCCGTATCGGCAGGAGAATGGGAAGAAAAGAGAAAAAGCGGGCGCAGTTTTTCCTGAAAATGATTGATTTTTCCCTGCGGGTAAGGTATCATAAGAATAAACCTGTATGTACAGGATGGTATATACGGAAACGTCTGCCGTGTGATCCCGGCAGAATCTGAGGAAAAGTACAGGAGGAACGAGTACCATGAACAACATGCCGAAAGTAAAAGTGGGCATCGTGGCGGTCAGCCGCGATTGCTTCCCCGAGTCCCTGTCCGTAAACCGTAGAAAAACCTTGGTAGAAGCTTACAAAGCGGCGTATAACGCAGAGGATATTTATGAGTGCCCCGTCTGTATCGTGGAGAGCGAAATCCACATGATGCAGGCGCTGGAGGATATCAAGAAGGCCGGCTGCAATGCGCTGTGCGTCTATCTGGGCAACTTCGGTCCGGAAATTTCCGAAACCCTGCTGGCCAAGCATTTCGACGGCCCCAAGATGTTCGTGGCCGCCGCTGAAGAGGACGAGAACAGCCTGATTCAGGGCCGCGGCGATGCATACTGCGGAATGCTGAACGCCAGCTATAACCTGAAGCTGCGCAATGTGGGCGCGTACATTCCCGAGTACCCGGTGGGCCTTGCGAGTGAATGTGCCGATATGATTCACGAGTTCCTGCCGATTGCCCGTGCGGTTATCGCCCTGAGCGACCTGAAGATTATCAGCTTTGGCCCCCGTCCGTTGAACTTCCTGGCCTGCAACGCCCCCATCAAGCAGCTGTACAACCTGAATGTGGAAATCGAAGAGAACAGCGAGCTGGATCTGTTCGAGGCCTTTAACAAGCACGCCGGGGATCCCCGCATTCCCGAGGTAGTGGCGGATATGGCCAACGAGCTGGGTGCCGGCAATGCCAAGCCCGAGATTCTGCCCAAGCTCGCCCAGTATGAGCTGACCTTGCTGGACTGGATCGAGGCACACCGCGGCTACCGCAAGTATGTGGCCATCGCCGGGAAGTGCTGGCCCGCTTTCCAGACCCAGTTCGGTTTTGTTCCCTGCTATGTCAACTCCCGTCTGACGGGCCGCGGCATTCCGGTTTCCTGCGAAGTGGATATCTATGGTGCCCTGAGCGAGTTTATCGGCACGGTGGTCAGCGAGGATGCGGTCACCCTGCTGGATATCAATAACACGGTGCCGAACTTCATCTATGACCAGGATATCAAGGGCAAGTACGAGTATACCAAGAAGGATATCTTCATGGGCTTCCATTGCGGCAACACCTGCTCCAGCAAGCTGTCCGCCTGTTCGATGAAGTACCAGATGATCATGGCCAGAAGCCTGCCGGAAGAGGTTACTCAGGGCACGCTGGAGGGCGACATTGTTCCCGGCGACATCACATTCTTCCGCCTGCAGAGCACTGCGGACTGCAAGTTGCGCGCTTATATCGCCCAGGGCGAGGTTCTGCCGGTTGCCACCCGTTCCTTCGGCAGCATCGGTATTTTTGCCATTCCGGAGATGGGCCGCTTCTACCGCCATGTACTGATCGAGAAGAACTATCCGCACCACGGTGCGGTGGCTTTCGGCCATTACGGGAAGGCGCTGTATGAGGTGTTCAAGTACATCGGTGTGCCGGTGGACGAGATCAACTTCAACCAGCCCAAGGGTATGCTGTATAAGACGGAGAATCCCTTCGCCTGATTGGGAATCGAAAGACAGCACAATCTTTTTTGAAAAAAGGCAGGACCGGATTTTTCTCTGTATCCTTCAGGGAAAATCCGGCCCTGTTTTTTCATTAATGGTTGGAAAAACCGGGCAGGCGCCGGCCCTCCTTTTTTCGCTGTGCTGAAAAAAGCGAAAAACAGGGAATTTCCGCCTTGACAAACCCGGCCCCGCCGCGCATGATTAAAAAGGGAAGGAGGGGAATTCCTTGAAAAAGAATGGATCATTTTTGCGGCGCTGGATGCGCACCTCGATAGACCCCGCCCTGTCGGCGCTTCAGTTCTTTGCAGCGGTGGGATTTGGCCTGTGGCTGCTGATCTGGCCGCAGACGGCGCTGGATTTCCTGGCAGCGGTGACGGCCGTGGTGGTATTGCTGTCTGCCATTGGCAGCTACCGTTCCCTGCAGGAGCAGCGCAGAAAAACCCGGGACCGGCTGGCCCTGGCGGGGGTGGTATGCATCGCCCTGCTTCTGCTGTTCCTGCCTCACTGGCTGGCGGCGCCTGTCGGAATTCTGTTTGGCGCCTGGTTTTTGCTGCTCTTTTTGGTGCGGGGGTTGTGCGCCGTGGAGTGTTGGCGGCGGGATCTGCATGGCAAATATCGCCACAGCACCGCGTCGCTTCTCTCCCTGCTTTTCAGCATTCTGCTGTTTGCCAGCCCGGCCTCCCGGCTGCCGGCCGTAGCGGTTCTGTGTGGGGTGTATCTGCTGCTGTATGCGCTACTGCTTCTGGTGGACGGCATTGCCGAATGGCTGCTGCGCCGTTCGCAGCGCACCCCGCTGCGCAGGCGGATCCAGCTGTCTCTGCCGATCTTTCTTTCAGCTTTGCTGCCGGGAAAGCTGGTGGATGAATTTAACGACTATTTCTCCACCCGAAAGGAGGGCGATGCCGGGGACAGCCTGCCGCTTTTTGCCGGGAGGGAAAAGGATACCCAGGCTGAGGTGTTCATCCATCTGGTCAGCCGTGGAATGGGGCGTACCGGCCATGTGGATTTCCGCCTGGGGGACACGGTGTACTCCTATGGATGCTATGATCACCACTCCCACCGGGTATTTGGGCTGATCAGCGACGGAACGCTGGCCATCGCCCCGGCCGATTTGTACCGGCAGCACTGTCTGTCCTTTGAGCGCAAAATTCTCATCGGATTTGGGCTGCACCTCTCTCCGGAACAGGAGCAGAAAACCCGCGATACGCTGCAGCATCTGCTGGAACAGACCGAGAGCTGGATGTGCGATGCGGAGAAGATCGAAAAGGGACTGCTGCCCCGGGAGAAAAAGGCGAAGGATGCCGCCAGTTACCTGTGGCGCGCCACCGGAGCGCAGATCCGCAAGGTGAAGGAGGGACCGTTTTCCACGTATTTTGCCCTGAACACCAACTGTGTGCAGCTGGCGGATACCATATTGGGACCGGCCGGGCTGGATATCCTGGCGGTCAACGGGATTCCCACCCCGGGCAGCTATTATGCCATGCTGAACCGTCAGTTCGAGAGCGGCTCGCCGGTGGTGGTGACTCGCACGGTTTACGCAGGCCGCCTGACCAAAGGAGCGCGGCCCAAAATGGAAAAGACCGGTTCCGCTGACGCAAAGGAGAACAGGAAACCGGAGAAAAGGGAGGACATCGCATGAAAACCATCGGATCATTTTTTCTGGGTGAAAAGACCTTCGAAGTGAGGGATATGGAATTTTCCGCCCCCGGCGAGGGGGAGGTTCTGATCAAAGTGATGGCGGCGGGCATCTGCGGCACCGACGTGCATATTTACCACGGGGAAAAGGGAAGCGCCGATGTAACCCCGCCCATTGTGCTGGGACATGAGTTTTCCGGCGTGGTCGAGGCGGTCGGTCCCGGGGTTACCACCGTAAAGCCTGGTGACGCTGTAACGCTGGACCCCAATATCTACTGCGGGAAATGCCGGCCCTGCCGCATGGGGAAAAAGCAGAACTGCGAGCATCTGTTTGCCCTGGGGGTGAACCGGGACGGCGGGTTTGCCCGGTACTGCATGGCCCCGCAGGAGCAGTGCTTCCCCCTGGGGGACGGGGTCAGCTTTGAGGAGGGGGCCATGGCAGAGCCACTGGCCTGCGCCCTGCACGGCATCGACCGCGCCCGGATTCAGCCGGGTCAAAGCGTGCTGGTCATCGGAGGCGGTACCATTGGCCTTTTGATGGTACAGCTGTGCCGGCTGTCCGGGGCCTCTGCGGTTCTGCTCAGCGAGCCGGTGGCAGCCCGCCGGGAGATCGGAAAAAGAGTGGGCGCCGACGGCTGCATCGACCCGGTGACCGAGGATCTTCCTCAGAGAATCCGGCAGATAACCGGACGGGACGGGGTGGATGTGGTCATCGAGTGCGTAGGACGTCCGGCCGCCGTCACCCAGGCCTTCTCGGCGGCGGGGTTGGGCGCCACGGTGGTGCTGTTCAGCGTTCCGGGGGTAGAGGATACGGTTCCCCTGCCGCTTTTTGACGTGTATAAAAAGGAACTGAAAATTCTGGGTTCATTTATCAACCCCGATACCCACCAGCGGGCGGTCAATCTGCTGCGCGGTGGCCGGCTGAAAATCCGGGAGCTGATCACCCATCGCTACGGGATTCACCATGTGGAGGACGCCGTTTTGATGCAGATGAGCTCCCAGTCCATCAAGGTAATGGTTCTCCCCCAGGAGGAATGACCGGCACCCTGAAAAAGCAAAAAATCCCTCTCACGGTTTTTAAAAAGCCGTGAGAGGGATTTTTTTGACGGAAAAGCGGATTACAGGGGCAGAATCTTAATACGCGGATTTCATGATTTCGTCAAGATAAAATGAAAGACAGATGGATGAATCCTGCAAAATTGAAAGAAATAAGGGAATTTTCTCGATTTTTTAAAGAAAAATTGAATAAATAAAACGAAAAATATTCCTGACTGTGACTGACTCCGGGGGGAAGACCTCCTCTTTCTCGCTCACAGGTTTTTCAAATGGCGCACATCCACAGCATTGGGGTCATACTGCTCGATCGACCGAACCGCCTCCTGCGGGGTATCGCACACTGAGTACAGCGACAGGCACGCCTTTTTCATAAAGCCGTCCTCCGCCGTTCCCTGCAGCAGGGAGCAGATGCGGTCGTAATAATGCAGGGTGTTGAGGATAACAATGGGCTTATTGTGGCGGCCCAGCTGCTTTAAAGTGAGAATCTCAAAGAATTCTTCATAGGTGCCGATTCCGCCGGGAGTCATGATAAAGCCGTCGGCCCGGTTTTCCATCAGCTGTTTTCTCTCCCGCATGGTTTCGGTGAAGATCATCTCGGTACAGCGGGGGAACAGAATATCATTGGTGTCAAAAAAGCGGGGAGCAATCCCGATGATCGCTCCGTTTTCCCGTTCGGCCCCCCGGGCGGCCCCGCCCATCAGGCCCCAGGCGCCCCCGCCGAAAATCAGCGTGTGGCCGTGCCGGGCCATTTCGGCGCCCAGCTCCTCGGCGGCTTCAATATAGCGGCGGTCGATCTCCTCACTGGCCGCACCGTATACACAGATGTTCACAAAATCCTCTCCTTCCTTTACAGGCCGATCATAAGAACCAGCAGCGGATAGGCGTACCGCACGTTTTTATTGACCAGCAGATACACGACGCCGTACACTACGCACACCACGCAGGAGAGAATCCCGGTCAGCAGGTCCTGTACGGTGAGCAGCTGAAACAGCCCCCATAAGGCACCGGCCAGAAAGCCGCCCCAGGGAGCGCGGCTGCCGTGCTTTTTGATCTCACCGGCCTTCTGCCCGAAGGCGATCAGGAAAAGCATCAGGGCGGCTTTGGTCAGATACACAAGGTACTGGAACACAAATTCCACAGGGGTGAGTACGCGCAGTTTATAGGCCAGCATCCACTCGCCGCAGGATAGATAATTGTATCCGATTCCCAAAAGGCACAGTCCCAGTGCGATGAGAAGAAAACGGCGCTGCGGCCGGGTGTGACAGGAAAAAATATCGAAAGCATACCTTCTTTTTCCCACGATCCACAGTACAGCGGCGGCACCGGCCTGCAGCAGAGCCGAGAGGCCCCAGTGCAGGCAGCAGTACAGCGTGGGGTCATTGACAGAAGAAAACGCATAGGGCTCAATAAAAAGAATAAGAAGAAATTCGATTTCCAGGGCACAGAAGGCGTACAGCCCCAAAATACCATAGTCAAGGGCCGTGCGGCCATTTTTGACAGCTTCCATGGGAAAAGCTCCTTTCCAAATCAGACTGGGAATGTTCTCATAGTACCATATTGCGGGAAAACCTTCAAGGATTTTCAACGCCTGCCCGTTTCCCGGTGGAAAAAGCAGAGGGCATTTTCCGGTACAGGGTGGGAGGGAATTCTGCGCAGAAGTCACAAATCGAAAGATTTGCGGCTTTTTTCTTTTGAAAAGAAAAGAAGCCGCATGATAAAATAAGAACGGAATCCAAAAGAAAACCCACAAGGAGGAGAAACAATGAAACGCATTAAAGAAGCCTGTCTGTTTCAGACCGTGCATTTTGCCCTGAAAGAGGATATCCCGCCGACCATTGCGGTGCGCGCCGTGCAGGAGGAGTACCGCCACTATAAAGAGCAGCTGGACCGCAAACGCATCCGCTATCAGATTACCGAGGAGAAAACGCTGCCCGACGGTTCCATCCAGATTAAAGTCCGCAAGCAGGTGAATGAGCATCCCGTCGGCGGATATTTTGAAGGGCAGGTCTGATTTTTCACTTTTCATAAGAGTACCCGATGGGAAAACACCAGGGGGCGCCGCGGAAGCTGATTTTCCGCGGCGCCCCCCTTTTCTGGTGGGAAATCTGTGCTATAATAGGGGCATCGGATCGAATGGGGAGAAAAACAATGGAACGATTGGTCATTGGTGCCGCTTTTGTAGATATCAAGGGGTTCCCGGAAGGGACGTATCTGCCAAACGGGCGGAACGCGGGAAAAATTGAGTATGTGCACGGTGGGGTGGCCCGCAATGTGGCAGAGGATCTGGCCAATGCGGGGCTGGCGTGTATGTATCTCGGCATGGTGGATGATACGCCGCTGGGCGAGGATGTATGCCGTCGGCTGGCAGCGCGCGGGGTCAATGTGGAGCATGTCCGGGCGGTTCCCGGCGGAATGGGGACCTGGCTTGCGGTATTCGATGAGAACGGCGATGTGGCGGGCTCCATTTCCCAGCGGCCGCGGATGGCACCGCTGGCGGCGCTTCTGCGGGAAAAAGGGGATGCCATTTTTCAGAATGCCGGGATCGTGATCCTCGAAATGGATCTGGAGCGGGGGATCGTAGAGAAAACGCTGGAACTGGCGGAAAAGTATGGGGGAAAGGTGTGCGCCATGGTATCCAATATGAGCCTGGCTGTAGAAAAGAGGGATCTTCTGCCCCGGTTCTCCTTTGTAATCTGCAATCAGCAGGAGGCCGGGCTGCTGTTTGGATTGGACTGCGATGCCTGTACCCCCGATCAGATGGAGGCGGTTCTGCACCGGCAGGTGCAGAAGTGGAAAATTCCCGCTATGGTAGTCACCATGGGGGAAAAAGGCGCGGTCTATGCCGAGCTTCACGGAGAGGAAGGTTTTTGCCCGGCCATAGCGGTACCTGTGCGGGATACCACCGGGGCGGGGGATGCGTTCTGCGCCGGGGTGGCGGCCGGATTGAGCAGTGGAAAAAGCCTGCGTCAGGCGGTGAACATCGGCACCTTTTTGGCCTCTACGGTGATCCCCTCACGGGAAAACGTCTGCCCCCGCCTGTCGCCGGAGGAACTGGGATTGGACTGAAAAAGCAGGGTGTATCGGGAAAAAAGAAGAATATAGAGAAGGGTTCTTTTCCGTCTGCTCGAAAGAGGACCCTTTTCTCTGTTTCTGGGAGAAACATAAAATGCTTTTAGAGCATGATAATGGGTAATTGAAAAGTATTTGCTATTTTTCTGTGTTGCCGGTATCCTATAGGAAGAACAAAGAGAAAAAGAGAGGAATCCTATGAGAGACCTGTGCCTTTCCCTAATGGAGCCGAAACATATCCAAAAGCCGGAGCGGCTACCTTTTTCCAACCGGGACATTCAAAAGATGATTGTCCCCCTGTTTTTCGAGCAGCTGCTGGTTATGCTGGTGGGCATCGCCGATACCTTCATGATCAGCTATGCCGGCGATGCCGCCGTTTCGGGGGTATCGCTGGTCAACATGTTCAATACCATTTTTCTGTATCTGTTCACCGCGCTGGCATCGGGCGGTGCGGTTGTGGTTAGCCAGTACATCGGAAGCCGGAACCGGGAAAAGAGTGCAGATGCCGCGGGGCAGATGCTGATGCTGATCACCGGGATCTCTGTTGTTTTTATGGGTGCTGCACTTATATGGAACCGGCAGCTGCTGGGGCTGCTGTTCGGCAGCGTGGAGGAACCGGTAATGGAGGCCTGCGTCATTTATCTGCGCATTTCGGCGTATTCCTTCCCGGCACTGGCCGTGTACAATGCCGGGGCGGCGCTGTGCCGCAGCATGGGAAGAACCAAGGTGACTATGCAGATTTCCCTGTGGTCCAACGGAATCAACATTATCGGCAATGCCATCGGGATTTTTGTGCTGCACGCCGGGGTGGCGGGGGTGGCCTATCCCTCGCTGATAGCCCGCCTGTTCTCGGCGGTGGCGGTGACGGTTTTGTGTCTTTCCCGAAAAAACGCGGTATTCTACCGGATGCGCAGCATCTTCGGCTGGCAGAGGGACATGATCCGGCGCATTCTGCGGGTGGCCGTCCCCAATGGGGTGGAGAACGGGATGTTCCAGCTGATTAAAGTGGCGCTCAGCAGTGTGACGGCCTTGTTTGGAACGGCCCAGATTGCGGCCAACGGGATCGCCCAGAGCTTCTGGTCGCTGGCGGCCCTGGTGGGGGTGGCCATGGGACCGGCCTTTATCACGGTGATCGGGCAGTGCATGGGGGCCGGGGATATCCGGGCGGCGGACTACTATTTTGAAAAGCTGTACCGCATTACGCTGTGGCTCTCCGTTCTGTGGAATGCCCTGATTCTCGCGGCAACGCCGTTGATTCTGCTGCTGTACCCCCTTTCCAGGGAGATCACCGGTCTGGTCTTTCAGCTGGTGCTGATCCACAACGTGTGCAATGCAGTCCTGTTCCCGCGCTCCGGTGCCTTTGCTAACGGACTGCGGGCGGCAGGGGATGTGACCTTTACCATGTATGTTTCGGTTTTATCCACGGTATTCTGTCGGCTGGTTCTGTCGATTGTACTGGGGATTTGGTTAAACATGGGGGTGATCGGTGTGACCGTGGCCATGTGCTGTGATTGGGGCGTGCGCGCGCTGTGTTTTGCCTGGCGGTACCGATCGGGAAAATGGAAGAGGTTTTCGGTGATCTGAGAAAGAGCAGAAAAGAAGATAACAATGAAAAAGGGGGATCTGCTGCCGGCAGATCCCCCTTTTCCGCGCATTTCTGACGGAAGGAGAGAAATGGCGGCTTTTATGGAAAAGAGAAACGGCCATGCTGTTTTCGGTACGTGCTGGGGCTGATCCCGAAGATTTTCTTAAAGGTATTGGCGAAATGCTCCGGGGAGGAAAAGCCCAGCCGGTCGGCAATTTCGGTAATGGAGAGTGTATCCTCCTGCAGCAGCGTGACCGCCGCAGACAGCTGGGCTCTCTTTTTCTTCTGCTGGAAGGTCTGGCCGTAATAATCCTTCAGCAGCCGCTGGGTCTGACGCTGGCTCAGGTTCAGGCGATTGGCCAGGTTTGGCAGGGTGAGGGTGCTGTATTCGTAGAGAAAGCATTCCTCAATGATCAGGGTATTTTTGTTGGACGGAATCCGGCCGGCTGGTGGGGAGGCAAGAGCGTCCGGCTGTTCATAGCTGCGCGCCAACAGCAAAATTAGTTGGGATAACAGCAGCTGTGCCTGAAGCACATAGCCCATGCGGCGCTCCCGCAGCTCCTCAAACAGCCGGCAGAGCAGCGCATAAATGCCGCTGTCATCCCCGCCCAGCCAGAAATCCCGGCGGCAGAAAGCATCCAGTACGGGAGAGGGATTTTTGTGCGAGCGCACAATCCGAAAATAGATGCAGTACTCCTGCATGGGATCCGGGTACAGGGGAAGCTGGGCGTGTTCCACATGGGGACCGGTAACATACAAGGTGCCGGGAGACAGGGAATAGGTGCGTCCATGAACCTGCAGGGTACCGTATCCTGCGGGAATATAGTGGATTTCATAGCAGCCGCTGCCGTGGCTGTGCGCGGGCAGCGGGCTTTCGATGGAAGCCAGCAGGATGTTCATGGTGTAAATGGAGGCATCCTCCAGAAAAAAGGGCTGATCCAGTGCATATTGAATGGCCATGCCATTTTCCTCCTTTCAGACGATGGGTTCAGTATAGCACAAAGATATAAAAAGACGACATCCTTTTGGTAAAATAGGCCGATTCTTCTCTTGCGCACTCTCCGGGAATTCTTATAATGAAGATAGAAAAAATGGGAGGAGCCAGGCATTATGTATGATATGACAGAGTACTTGTCGACCATAGACCGGGTCATCCGGCAGGGACCGTATGAGGATACATGGGAATCCTTATTGCAGTACCGGGTGCCCGATTGGTACCAACAGGCAAAGTTCGGCATTTTTATCCACTGGGGCGTGTACAGTGTGCCCGCTTTTGATAACGAGTGGTACCCCCGCAACATGTATATCAAGGGCACCCCGGCCTTCGAACATCACAGAAAGACGTATGGGGATCAGAAGGACTTTGGATACAAGGATCTGATTCCCCTGTTTCGGGCCGAAAAGTTTGATCCGGAGTGCTGGGCCGATCTGTTCAGCCGGACCGGCGCCCGCTATGTGGTGCCAGTGGCCGAGCACCACGACGGGTTTCAGATGTACGACAGCGCGATTTCCGACTGGAATGCGAAAAAGATGGGTCCCCACCGCGACGTGCTGGGCGAGCTGAGCGACAGCTGCCGGAAAAGAGGTATGGTGGTGGGGGCCTCGAGCCACCGCATGGAACACTGGTTTTTCCAGGGGAACGGCAAGAAGTTTGACAGCGACATAAAAGAGCCGCTGCAGCGCGGAGATCTGTACTGGCCGGCCATGCCGGATCCGGAGAACCTGTGGACGCTGCAGGCCGACCCGGCCCCCAATAAAGAATTTCTGGATGACTGGCTGGTGCGCACCTGTGAGTTGATCGACCGGTACCGCCCCCGCATTCTGTATTTTGACTGGTGGATTCACCAGAGTGCGGCCAGGGAGTACCTGAAAAAGGTGGCGGCGTACTATTACAACCGGGCAGCCGAGTGGGGAACCGAAGTGGTCATCAATTATAAGCACGAGGCGTTTTTATTCGGCACCGCCGTTTCGGATATCGAACGGGGCCAGTCCGCCGATATGAAGCCCTATTTCTGGCAAACGGATACCGCCATTGCCCTGAACTCCTGGTGCTATACCGAGCACAATCAGTTCCGCCCCTGGGAGGACATCCTCTGCGATCTGGTGGATATCGTCAGCAAAAACGGCTGCCTGCTGCTGAACGTGGGCCCGAAAGCGGACGGAACCATCTCGCCGGAGGACACCGCCGTTCTGGAGGGGATCGGGGACTGGATGCGCGTAAACGGAGAAGCGATTTACGGGACCCATGTGTGGCGCCGGTACGGGGAGGGTCCCACCAAGGTGCTGGAGGGGCACTTTACGGACAGCATTCGGAAGAACTTTACCTCTCAGGACTTCCGTTTTACCGCAAAGGGCGGCTGCCTGTATGCCATTGCCATGAAAGCGAGCGAAGACGGCCGGTACTGCATCCGCTCGCTGGGGGCATACGACGAAGAGCATAAGGATCATTTCTATGGAATCATCGAAAAAGCCGAGGTGCTGGGCTGTGAAGAAGCCCCCGTGTGGCAGCGGGATCTGGAGGGGCTCCATCTTCAGACCCGGTATCGGCCTAAAGGACCGCTGGTTTTTAAACTGACCTTGCCGTGAGAAAAACCGCCCCGGTCTCCGAAAAAGATCGGAGGCCGGGGCAGTTTACTTCTTAAATTAAAAGGAATCAGCCGATGTCGTAAGCCGAGCGGATATGGATCCCCTCCGCTTTTCCCGACAGGATGCGGATGTGTTTCTCCTCATGGGGGTTCAGGTCGAAATAGTTGTCCTCCAGCACCCAGTCCTCCCGTTCGTTGAGCAATTCCACCGCATGGGCATAGGCACCTGCCGAGACGATCAGCTCCTGTCCCTCCACACGGCAGGAAATTTTGGGATCCAGATACCGGAAATACTTCGGCATGGAGAAGATCACCGTGCCAAAAACGGTGCGCACGCCGTCCTCTTCCATCCAGTAGCTGACATAGTCGGTGAACAAATCGGCCTGCGGCAGCAGAACTTCCTCCAGCCATACGGCGGAAAAGGCCGGTACGGTCAGGGTGACGCTATCGCCCCTGTGGACAATGCAGCCGTCGTTATGCCGCAGCTCCCATCCTACGGTCACGGTTTTGTCCCCCCGGGTTTCGTTGCTTACATTCAGCCGGATGCTCTTTTTTACCTCATAGGGTTCGGCATTGGGGTTCGGATCCTGGGACAGCAGCCCCTCCTCACAGCACGAGAGCAGCACCGGACGGAAGAACCGCTTTTCATAATAGTGCAGGGCTTTCCACCGGCCGAAGTAGTCAATGGAGGACCACGAGGCTACGGGCCAGATATCGTTCAGCTGCCAGACAATCGCGCCCATGCAGCGGCCGCGGTACCGGCGCCAGTGCTCCACCCCGTATTTCATGGCCTCGGCACTGAGCAGCTGCGAGGCGTACAGAAGGGTTCCGAAATCGGTGGGATAGCGGAAAGTCTGGGCCATGTAATTCATGATTTTTCCGTTGGCCGCGTTATTGCGCTGATGCTTTTCCATCACATAGGAGAAGATGTTGCGGTCCTCAGGCAGGGTAAAGCTCTCCACGGTTTTCAGCGTGGGGAAGGACTGGAATCCGAATTCCGATACATAGCGGAAGAAATAGTTGCGGTAATCGGTGAACGGCAGGTTCCCGTGCCACACCTCCCAGTAGTGGATGTCGCCGCGGTTTGGATCACGCGGGTCGTCAAAATCGCCGCCGGAGGAGGGGCTGGATGGCCAATAGAAGGTCTGGGGATCCAGTTCTCTCAGCATTTTCGGCAGGATGTACTCGTACAGCCGGGTGTAATTCCCCTTCTGCCAGGGGGTCAGACCATAGCTGCCGTCGTCAGTAAACTGCTCCATCTCATTATTGCCGCACCACAGGCCCAGGCTGGCATGATGGCGCAGCCGGCGGATGTTGTCGGCAAATTCGGCGCGCACGTTTTCCTCGAATTCCTCCGTCAGGTTGTAATTGGCGCAGGCAAACAGGAAATCCTGCCATACCACCAGCCCCAGCTCGTCACAGATATCATAGAACCAGTCGTCCGGATAATACCCGCCACCCCATACACGAATGGCGTTATGATGGGCCAGGGCCGCCTGTTCCAGCAATTTTCGGGTGCGGGCGGCGCTCCGGCGCGGGAACAGATTGTCCTCCGGAATATAGTCGGCGCCCATCGAGAAGAACGAAACACCGTTGACAGTAGCCGCAAAGCTCTCGCCCCACGCATCCTTTTCCCGCTTCATGGTCAGGGTGCGCAGGCCGATGCGGCGCTGCCAGGTATCCACCTCCCGCCCGTCGGCCAGCAGTGTGACCGTAACCGTGTACAGGGGCTGCTCTCCCAGCCCGTTTGGCCACCACAGCTGCGGATTTTCCACCAAAATGGACCCGCAGGGGGCACGGTCAGCCAAGACCGTCCCGTCGGGGGCGGTTACCGTCACCGCACAGGCAAGAGAACCGGCCCCCGCCGGCTGGATCTCAGGGGCAAACGAGAGCGTTACCCGGCCATCCTCATGATGCTGGGTGACGTATACGCTGGTAAGGCGCGCTTTTTCCACGCCGACCAGCGAAATGGGGCGCCAGATCCCGGCATCGGGCAGGCGGGGACCCCAGTCCCAGCCGAACATGCAGTGGGCTTTGCGCAGATTGGGGAATCCCCGCATGCATTCATCGCTCCCTCCGGCGTGCAGAACAGCATCCCGCTCCCGAATTGTGCGGGTGGGGGAGAGAAACAGAATGGACAGGTCATTGCCGGTTTCCCGCAGCAGGTGGGTAATATCAAATTCAAAAGTGCGGTGCATGTTATCAGTGCGGGCGATTTCCTGCCCGTTCAGGGTCAGGACAGCCACGGTGTCCAGTCCCTCACAGCGCAGATAAACCGGATCGCACGCGAAAAATTCGGCGGGTACATCAAAGCACTTTCGAAAAACATAGTCCTTTTCCATTAGCGGCAAGACCTGGTTTTCGTTATCCCGCCAGAAGGGGTCTTCCATTTTGTCGTTCTGCAGCAGGGTTTGATAGACCGAGCAGGGAACATCCCCGGCCGGCAGAAATAGGGCACTGTTTCTCTCGGCCATCTGCCAACCCTTCCCCAGATCCAAGGTTTTCATCGTACGCACTCCCTTTGACTTAAATAGTAAAATTTAAGTAAATATAACTTAATTTTCTCACCTGCATTATAGTATACCCCCACAGAAAACGCAAGGAAAAACCGAAAGAAGCCGCGCTTTTTCCAAAACAGGGCACTTTACAAAAAAAGAAGCAAATCCAAAGAAAGTTTGTCCATTTTGCGGCTCGATTGGTCGATATGGATAAAAAATGCAGAATTGATTTCTGGGATTCTAAAGAAATACGGGGAAAATAGCCATTTTTCGTGTTGAAACTCTGATTTTGCTATGCTATAATTTTACCATCATCATAAAGAAAACCAAGGGTCTGTTCTCTCTTTGTAAGAGTGCAGCTGCATCTGGATCAAAAGCATAAGGAGTGTATACAAAATTATGGCGATAAAGAAGAGCAATGCGGTGGATGGAAAAGTTTATACCTTTATCAACGGAAAAACCGGAATGACGCTGACCGCCTGGGAAAAGCCCGATGGAACGGTAGCGGCTGAGCAGTCTTCGCAGACGGGGCTCGTGAATCAGCAGTGGAAGGTAGAGGCCGTGGGCGAAGAGACTTTCCGCCTGATCAATGAAAAGTACGGAAAAGCACTGGACACCATGTTTGTGGGCCATGTCAGCGGTACACCGGTTCACCTGTGGGAAAAAACCGAAGGCGAGACCCAGCTGTGGAAGATGAATGCTCTGCGCGGCAGCCGTTGCCAGCTGATCCACGCCGTGGGCGGCCAGGTATTGGACGTGATCGCCATGAGCGAGGAAGAGGGTGCCGGTATGCAGATTTGGGAAGCGACCGATGGCGAGACCCAGATCTGGAAGATGAGCGAAGTAAAGCCGGAGGGCGAAAAGAAGGCAGCCAAAAAGCCGGCAGCCAAGAAGACCACAAAGGCCAAGCGCACCTGCAAAACCAAATAAAAACCAGGAAAACCAGAAAGAAAAAGCGGCAAGATGTCTCTTGTCGCTTTTTTGTATGCTTTTGCAAAAAATCGGCAGAGCCGGGCAACATGTATTTTGATGCTTTCGGCTGCAAATTTCTGCTGAAAATACTTTGCGAAAACAGAGAAAATGTGATACGCTGAATACGGAGGTGGTTCGAAATGATTTCGTATCAGGAGATTCTAAAAAACTTGACCTTTTCACCGTTTGAGGATGGTTCTCTCCGGTGGCATGCTGTACAGATCAGCGATGGAACCATGCGCTTGAGTGTGCATTTTCCACAGGATGACAGGCGGAAAGAACCCATAGAGATGCGGTTTTCTCTGCCCGTATGCGGATTTCATTTTCTGTGGCACCCCACAGTGGG
>JALENG010000051.1 GCA_022767925.1 Clostridia bacterium | reverse complement strand
CCACCACACGGGTCCTGCGGCGGATCTCCCGGTTCAGCCGCTCAATCACGTTGTTGGTGCGGATCCGGGTCCAGTGCTCATAGGGAAAATCACAGTAAGTCAGCGTTTCTTCAACACTGTCCTCCACTTTTTTGGCAGCCTCTTGCAGCTTCATTTCCTTCAGCTGGGCCACCACAGCTTTGGCCTTTTCACGAGCGGCCTTCTTGCTTTCCTGAGCGTGGATCGCCTTGAGCATCTTAGCCACTAATTTTTCTTTGGAATGAGGAACAACGGAAAACACATTGCGGTAAAAATGAACCGTGCAGCGCTGGTATTTGGCGTCGGGAAACACTTCACCCACGGCTTCCTGCATTCCCAGGCACTTGTCTCCAACAATGAGTTTCACGCCGTCCAGTCCACGGCCTTTGAGCCACTGGAAGAAATTCACCCAGCTGGCCTTGTCTTCTTTCATGCCCTCGGCAGCGCCCAGAACCTCTCGGTATCCGTCCTCATTTACCGCAATTGCCACCAGAATTGCGACATTTTCGTACTCTCCGCCCCAGTTTCGCCGCAGGTAGATGCCGTCCACATAGACGTATGGATATTTGCCGCCCTGCAAAGGGCGGTTCGCCAATCCTCAATGTGCACATAGACTTTCTTGTTCAGTTCACTGATGGTGGCTGGAGATACCTTGCTGCCCCACAAGGCCTCGGTAATAAATAAGTTGCGCAAATTGAAAAAAAGCAGCGTGGAGGAGGCCCTCATCGAAATGTACCTCGCCGGCGTCTCTGTGCGCCGTGTGGTATTGTACCTTATCGCGTTTTTCTTTGCATCTTTTCATTCAGCCAAACAATTTTTTCTGCTTTGCCAGGATTCTCTGACGGCGGCGCTCCGTTTCCTCCGCATCGATGTGGAGATTGCCATCATCGTCAATGACCAGAACGGTCCCCTCTTCGGCCCCTGTCGGCAATTCTTCCTTTTCAATGCCAAAATAGCGCAGATCCTTATCCTCGCAAATCGCAAACGTACCCTCAAACCGGTCAATAATCAATTGTTTCATTTCAGTTCCTCCTGTTCTTTTTCTGTTCGAAATATCCATGAAGTTCCATCACTGCCGCAAACCACGGTTCCATGCCAATCTGTGCGATATACGGAAATCTCTTTTTCTTTCAGGCGGTCCAATACCGATTGCCTGGGAAGGTCATTGGCATCCTCCCCCACGCTGATAATCGCATACCGCGGGGAAACCTGCTGCAAAAAAGGGGGTGTCGTGGAAGTCTCGCTTCCATGGTGACCGATCTTCAGAATATCAGAAGAGAGCTCTTCAAAGGGGAATATGGTGAAAATCTGTGTCTCCTCTTTCTCCTCGGCATCCCCCATCAGCAAAATCGAGGTATCCTGATAGGCCACACGGATTACCAGAGAATTATTGTTGCTCTCCGAAGAGAGCATCAGCGGGCCCAGCACATGAATCTGCAGGCCCCCCAAAAACAGACGCTGCCCCGGCAGTGGTGTATACGCGGGAATCTCTTTCTCCTGGACAACCTGCCAAAACCGCGTGTATTCCTCCGTTTCCGGCTCGGTCTCCCACGGGCCATACCAGATTTCCTCTACGGGAAACTCCTCCAAAACCTGGGAAAGGCCGCCGATATGATCCTGATCCGGATGCGTGTTGACCACTACATCCAAAGATGTCACACCCCGGCGCTTTAAATACTGGCAAACTTTTTCCCCGCAGTCATAGGTACCGCCATCAATCAGCATGTCCACTTCCCCACTGTGAAGGTAAATGGCATCCGCTTTTCCCACATCGAGAACATGGACCGAAAACGGCAGTTCTTCTACCTCGTCCCCCGGTTCGGTAATTCCCAGAATACTCCGGGCCTTTTGCAGGGTTTCGGGAGAAAACCGGAACCATAGGCCCCCGGCCAGCAGAATCAGCAGCAGAAAAACGATACCGACTACTTTCTTTTTCCGGTGCTTTTTCCCGACTTTCGGTTGGTTTTCTTCCACCGGGGATCCTCCCCCTTCTGCTGTTTTGGCTTTCCGCTCGGATAATCCCCGGGAAGCGGACGAATCAGGCACTTGGGCCCCGTACCAATCAGATCCATGCGCCCGGCTTTTCTCAGGGCCTCGACAACGGCTTTGTGGTTTTTCGGTTCATAGTACTGCAAAAGGGCCCGCTGTAATCCCTTTTCATGGTCGGTGCGGGGAACAAAAACCTCCTGCAGGGTATACGGATCCAGTCCGGTATAAAACATGCAGGTGGAGATGGTGCCCGGCGTGGGATAGAAATCCTGTACCTGTTCAGGGCGCAGATTTTCTTCTTTCAAAAACAGGGCGAGTTCAATGGCATCCTGCAGGGTACTGCCGGGATGGGAGGACATC
>JALENG010000045.1 GCA_022767925.1 Clostridia bacterium | reverse complement strand
CCGACCGCGCCGCCAATGAGGAGCGCATCCGCCGCGGCATCCCCCTGCGCCGGGTGTACCACAACTGCGCGGGCAAGCACGCCGCCCTGCTGATGATCCAGAAGTACCTGGGGGGCGAGCCCGCCGATTACTGGAAGACGGATACCCCCGTGTTCCGCGAGACGGCCCGCACCATCGCCGCCATGGCGGAGACGGACCGCATGAAAATCGGGGTGGACGGCTGCGGCGTGCCGGTGTTCGCCGTGGGGATGAAGAACATCGCCATCTCGTTTAAAAACCTCGCCTGCCCGGACCGCATCCGCAGCGAAGCGCTGCAGCGGGCCGCGGCGGAGAACACCGCCCGGATCGCCCGCCATCCCGAGATGATCCGCGGCCGGGGCTTTTTCTGCTCCATCATGAACGAGGACCCCAACATCATCGCCAAGGGCGGCGCCAACGGCGTGTACGGCTTCGGGCTGAAAAAACAGCGCCTGGGGGTATCGTTCAAGCTGGTGGACGGCACCGAGGATGCCTGGCCGTTCCTCGCCATGGAGATTCTGCGCGCCCTGGGGGCGCTGACCCCCGAGCACGAGCAGCGCCTTGCGGCCCTGCACCCCACCTTTTTCGTCAATGACAACGGCCGCGTGGTGGGGCAGCGGAGAAGCGACCTGACCATTCATATTTAACCCCCTGTAAAAACCAGAGAAAGGCACAACGGTGACAGACAATGACAGTTGTATTTGGCGTGGATATCGGCGGCACGCAGACAAAGCTGGGCGCTTTTTCCCCGGACGGCACCCTGCTGCAGAAATGGTCCATCCCCACCGACCTCTCGGACAACGGCACCCGCATTCTCCCCCATGTGGCCGATGAAATCCGGCGGTACCTTTTGGAAAACGGCATCCCCCTGCAGGGGGTGCTGGGCATCGGGCTGGGCATTCCCGGGCCGGTGGACGACCACGGATATGTGCGCACCTGCGTCAACCTGCACTGGACGGATTTCCGCCCGGCACTGGAAATGCGCCGCTGCCTGCCGGATCTGCCGGTTTCGTCGCCCATCGCCGCGGGCAACGACGCCAATGTGGCGGCCCTGGGTGAATACGCAAGGGGCGGCGGCGCCGGTTCGGACAGCATGATGATGGTCACCCTGGGCACCGGGGTGGGCGGCGGCGTGATTCTGGGCGGAAAAATTCTCGGCGGCGCCCACGGGCTGGCCGGGGAGATCGGGCACATCGCCACCAACGCCCACGCGGCCCGGGACTGCGAGTGCGGCAACCGGGGCTGCATCAACGAGTGCTCGTCCGCCACGGGCATCGTCGCCTATACCGGGGATCTGCTCCGGGAGAACCCCGCCCCCTCCGCGCTGCGGGCGTACCCGGCCCTCACGGCCGAGATCGTGTGCAATTGCGCCAAGGAGGGGGACGAGCTGGCCCTTTCGGCCCTGCGGACGTGCATGGAGCCGCTTGGCATCGGCCTTGCCCATTTCTCCCACGCCATCGACCCGCAGGTGTATGTGATCGGCGGCGGCGTCTCCCACGCGGGGGAATTTCTCGTTGCCCTGATCCGGAAGGCTTACGAAGCGCACATGCACCTCACCGGCGGCCGGGGCGCCGAGATCCGCCTGGCCACCCTGGGGAACGACGCCGGGATCATCGGGGCCTGTATGCTGGCCCTGACGGAGAGAGGAGCGGGCGCATGAACATCGTCCTCACCCAAACGCCCCCGCCGCCGGGATCTTCCTCCACCCCGCCGACGGCCTTCGCACCCGGGGGAACGCCAACGAGATCGCCCATTCGGCATTTTTACACCCCTTTCTAAAACAAAAGCACTATGCGAAAGCATAGTGCTTTATTCTTCGATTATTTCAAATAATTCTGGGGGATAAGCATATTCTTCGTTTGTTTCATCAACAATACCATACCAATTTTTCTTAAGTATTCTTGCTTCATACGTCTTCCCGTTTCGCAAAGAAATCGGATTATCTTCACCAATGTATTTGACTTTTACTCTTTCGTTAATCATCTTCAATGAACCAGTTCCCATCTGCATCAGGCTTCACCTTCCATTCTACACGTCCCACACTTGGTTCTTCGTACCAATGCAAGTTTGCTTTATAGCTTTCACCTTGGTAGTCTACATACCCAATTCCTTTTACCTTTTGCCATTTTTCTTCTGCTGTGTCAGGATATCTCATAATCAGTATGGACAATTCATCTATTTGGCGATTTCTCCCTTTACCTGCAATAACTTGCACATTTGTAACCCTTGTTCCCTCGGTTAAATGCACAATTTCGTTGTTTGGAAGTATTATGTTATAGTTTTTTGCTTTTGCACCAACGCTTCTATAAATCTGTATATCTGGTAATTTTATTGTACCATTATTTTCAGAATTCTCAAGCGTTGTATTCCAATTTACCGTGGTTCCACCGATCTGTTTTCTTTGGTGTCTCCGTATGCTTTTAAAGATGAATTTTTCGCTCGCATTCCATTTCTCCGTGGTTCCACCGCTCGCGAGATAATCAGCCCACGCGTCGTATTCCTCGGAATCCTCCCCCGCGGTGCTGGGCAGCGGGATGCTGCTGCAGATGGACATCCTCCCCGGCATTCCGGGGTACGGCGGCGCCAATGCCGAGGACGGCGTGGCCCTGTGCGATCAGGCCCTGCGGGAGGAGCTGCAGCGGGATTACCCCGAGACCTTCCGCCGGATGCAGGCCCGCCGCCGGTATATGCAGCAGGTGCTGGGCATCCGCCTGAAGGAGGAGGTTCTGCCCATGAGCGACCTGTGCGGCTATCTGCGTCCGTACCTGCTGGACCGGGACCGCGCCCTGCAGAAAGCCCGGGGATAACCCCCGCGCTTTTGCCCCTTCTCCGAAAAAATACGCCCCGCCGCCGGTTTTTTCCCGGCGGCGGGGCGTTTCTCTGCTTTTTCTATAATGGCGCGCGGGTCTTCCCGCAGGATAAAGCGTTACGCGGCCCCGGCGAATAGCCCGTATTTCGTTTTCAGCCTCTCCATTTTGTCGGCCATGGGGCGGCACAGGAAGAAGAGGAACAGAAAGGTGGACACGCCGTGCACCACATCCATCCCGATGCCCGCCATTTCAAACGCGAGGAACGACCCGAGGGTGACCGGCAGGTGCGACAGCAGCAGGGAGGACAGGTTCATCATCCCCCCGTACAGCCCCACCACCGCGAGAAACCCGAACACGGAAAGCGGCCATTTCCGGCACGGCAGCAGCCCGCTGCGGCACAGCACCCCCGCCAGAAAGCCCAGCAGCCCCATGGCGGCCATCTGCCACGGGGTCCACGGCCCCTGCCCGAACAACATGTTGGACAGCAGCATCGACACCGCCCCGGTCAAAAACCCGGTCTCGCCGCCGAAGCACGCCCCCGACAGGATGACCAGCGCCGCCAGGGGCTTGCACTGGGGCAGCATGGAGAAGGCGCACCGCCCCGCCACCCCCAGGGCGCACAGCACCGCCAGCAGCACCAGCTCCCGGGCCTTGGGCTTTCGCCCCTCAAACCGCAGGAAAAACGGCAGCGTCGCTTCCAGCAGGATGAGCAGCGAGATAAACAGCGGCTTTTCATTCCCCAGCCCGAACAGACCGTACAGAATGGTCAGGGGGATCAGCCCCAGCACCATTCCCATCGACAGAATCGTGCCCCGGGGCACCTTTTTTCTCTCGCTCTGTTTTTTTGAGTGTACCTCCCCCTCCGGGGGCGCGGGCGCCAAACCGTCGGGCGGGGGAGCGTCCGGGAGATTGCCCCCCAAATCCTCCGGGGGATTGTCCCCAAAATCGTCCGGAGATCCGTCCCCTAAGTCCTCCGGCTCGCCGCCGCAGGCCATGACCGCCTCCTCCACCGTGATCACGCCGGGGAGAATCCCCTCGGTCATGCGGCAGGCCATGGTGGTATAGTACCGGTTGGCCGCAAAGAAGGCGTGGGGGGTGTTCTCGCTGACCACCTCCCCGCGGAAAAACAGCGCGCACCGGTCGGCCCACCGGGCGCAGAATTCCACATCGTGGCTGACCATCAGCAGGCACACGCCCCGCTGTTTCTCCTGCTGCAGCAAAAGCCCGAACCGCTGCTTAACGGCGGCGTCCATCCCCTTGGTGGGCTCGTCCAGCAGCAGCACCCGCGGGCGCAGCAGCAGCACCTTGCCCAGCGCCGCCCGCTGCTGCTCGCCGCCGGACAGGTCGTACGGGTGGCGCCCCCGCAGCTCCCACAACCCGCAGCGCCGCAGCATTTCCCGCAGCCGCGCTTCCCGCTCCTCTTTCGGCAGGGACGGGGGCAGCACCTCCTCCCAGTCCTCCCACAGGGTTTTCCCGGTGAACAGCGTCTGGGGGTTCTGGGGCAAAAGTCCCACGGCCCCGCCCGCCCGGGAAAGGGGCTGCCCGTTTCGGCGGATTTTCCCCCGCAGCGGGCGGTTTTCCCCGGTCAGCAGGGATAAAAGGGTGCTCTTCCCCGTGCCGTTGCCGCCCATCACGGCCAGCAGCTGCCCGGCATACGCCCGCAGGCTCGCCCCCCGCAGCACGTCCTCCCCCTCCCGCTCGTACCGGAACCACACATTGTCCGCTTCCAGCACCGGTTTCCCCGGGGCGGGCTCCCGGTCCGGGGGCGGGGCGAAGACGGGGGCGGGATGGCCCGAGAGGTACCGGGAAAGCCAGCTTCTCCCCTCCCCCAGAGACCCGGGGCATTTCTCCCCGCCGCCGGGCACCCCGGCCCAGATGCGCATGGGCGTGGGCATGGCCCAGAAAAGGCGGCTTTGCTCCCTGCGCAGGCGCACGCCCGCCTCCTCCGGGGCACAGCACAGGCGCACTATCCCCTTTTCCATCACCAGCAGCTGCCCGATGTACGGCCACACCTCCTCCAGCCGGTGCTCGGTCATCAGGACGGTCACACCCATCTCCCGGTTCAGCCGGGCCACCGCCGCCAGAAATTCCCCGGCCGCAATGGGGTCCAGCTGGGAGACCGGCTCGTCCAGCAGCAGCACCTGCGGCTCCATCACCATGACGGACGCGAGGTTTAACAGCTGCTTCTGCCCGCCGGACAGCCGGTGGACGTCCTTTTCAAACCAGCCCTGCATCCCGAAAAAGCCGGCGGTTTCCGCCACCCGGCTGCGGATGGCGGGTGTCTCCATCCCCAAACTCTCCAGCCCGAAGGCCAGCTCGTGCCACACCTTGTCCGTCACCAGCTGGTTCTCCGGCGACTGCCCCACAAAGCCGATGCGGGCGCACCCCTCCCGTGCGGAGAGGGCGGAGAGGGGCCTGTCCCCGATGAAAATTTCCCCGCTGCGGGTGCCCACGGGCTGCAGCGCGGGCTTTATATGCCGTAATAGGGTGCTCTTCCCGCAGCCGGAGGGACCGCACAGCACGGCAAACTGCCCCTCACTGAGGGAAAAATCCACCTGCCGCAGGGCCGGGCCCCGGGCGCCGGGATAGGTAAAATTCAGATTTTTAACGGTAACCGCTTTCATACCGCGCCCTCCCCGCTTTCATTTTTCCGCCGGGAGCGCTCTCCCGGATCTCCACCACGCGGCGCGCTCCCCAATTTCTGCCAGCACGGGGAACAGGAAAAGGAGCGCCAGCGCCCCGCTCCCCAAAAGGGCCTCCCCGCTCCACGGCGCCCCGCGGAAGAAGGGGAAAAAGGAGAACGTAAGCGTCCCCCGGGCCCACGCAGCCGTGACCCCCGCTCCCAACAGCCCCAGCCAGACCAGCGCCAGCGTGTCCCGCCTTTCCCAGCGGTACCGGGAGTAGGCCGTGCGCCCCGGCAGCCCGTAGCCGCGGCTCTTCATGGAATCGGCCGTCTCCACGGCGTTCTCCAGCGACCACGAGAGCATGATGGACAGGGTACGGCTGCCCACCCGGATTTTCTGCCGCAGGCCGCCCTGCATCTCCTGCCCCAATCCCCGCTGGGCCGCGTTCACCTGCCGGTACTGCTGATGGAACCGGGGGAAAAAGCGCAGGGCCATGGACAGCACCAGGCTGAGCGCCGGGACCGCCCGCCCGAACAGATACAGGAATTTGTCCGTCGTCAGCACACAGGTGCCGCAGCGGAACCACTGCAGCATCCCCGCCATCATGCACCCGCAGAAAAGGGCGTACAGGATGGATTCCATTGTTACCGGGTTGCCGTCCGGCAGATAGCCCAGCACCGTCGCCCCCGCGTGCTGGAACAGCGGCCCGAACCCCGCCATCACCGCCATCAGCGGCAGGGAAATGCGCAGGCAAAAGCGCGCCCCCTCCCGCCCGGTGAGGGTGAAGAGATACACGCCCGACGCTGTCAGCGACAGGACAAGGCACACCGGCTGCATCAGGCAGGCGGAGAACAGCAGGGTGAAAAAGAACCACACAAAATTCACCGCCGGATGATACCGGGAAAACGCATCGCCCATCCTCTTGCCTCCTTTCAGCTCACATCGCCGTCCCGGCAGGTGTACTGCCACACGATCGTATCCCCCGGCTGCACCGCCACCGAGGAGCACCCCACATTGGGGTACACGCCGTTTACCTTGTATTTCCACCCGGACAGGCTGCCGCAGTCGAATTCATACAGGTTGTCGATCCCCTCGATATAGGCGCCGCCCGTGCCCGGCGTGACGGAGAACTCCAGGGGGATGCCGTTCTCCCGGCACGCCCGCTGCAGCACATCGAACACCGTATCCCCCGGCTGTACCACCACCGCCGCTGCCGGCAGAATCCAGCCGTCCGCGGGCAGAATCTCCCGCATGCCGGGGTCCAGCCCGTCCAGATGAGCAAGGGCCGTCCGGCAGGAGATGGAGAGGGTGCAGGTCTCCTTTTTCTCCGCCTGCGCCGGCGTTTGGGAGGGCACAGCAGACGGGGCCGGGGTTTTGTCCGGTTCCGCCGGGGTGCTCCCGGCCGGACTCTCCGCCGCTTCCCCCTTTTCGGGGGATGGCGAAACCACCGGGCTGTCCCCTGCGCTCTCCCCGGAATCTTTCTCAGAGAGATCCGGGTCCCCCGAAGAAGCACTCTGGTTTTTAGAGTCGCTCTGATTTTCAGAGAAAATCGAATTTTCAGAGAAAATTCGGCTTTCCTCCGGGGAAGTCCCATTCTCCGAAAGGGCCGGATCGGGGGAGGCGCTTTGCTGCCCCTCGATCCACCAGACGCCCATGAGCACCGCCAGAATCACCGGCACCGCGCACAGCGCCATTTTGTACGTTTTGCAGAACCGCCGCAGTTTCTCCATCGTCCCGTTTCCTCTCTGTAATAGGGCAAAGGGGCCGTGCGGTCACACAGCCCCTTCCCCTTTGTTTTCCGTTACGCCCGGCGGGCTTTCCGGTGCATAAGCACACAGAGCGCGCCGCACAGCACCGTCATCCCCAGGATAGCGCCCACATCCGTGCCGTCCCCGGCGGCGGGCGTCGAAGGCTCGCCGGGCTCTTTCCCCGCAAACCCGATTTCCGTCATCGTAAACAGCGGCGCCTGCCCGTTCTTCAGGCGCACCACCGCCGTCATCGCATAATACGCCTGCTCGGTGGCAAGGCCGTCCGTCTGCCCGTAGGCGGTATGGGCAAAGCCGCCGCCGGTATAGAACGCCAAAAGCGCATCCAGCGCCGAATACTGCCCGCCGTAGCCGTCGCCCTTGATAAAGCGCTCATCCGCATCGGGGTCAATCCCCAGACTGCACAGCGCGGTGACCACCTGGGCACAGCTCTCGGCGTTGACCGTGCCGTCCCGGTCGGCAAAGCCGCCGTAGCCGCTCCATGTGGGGCTCTCGGGGCCCACCTGCATCGCCGACAGGAGCGAAACGCCCTTTTCCACCGCCGCCTGCACAGCTTTGTCCGTATCCCGGTACGGGGCAAGGGCCGTCAGCGCCATGGCGGTCACGTCCGCTTCGCTCCTGTCGCCGGACAGGGCCCAGCCGCCGTCGGCCAGCTGGGCGGTAAGGATGCTGTCGATCAGCGCCTTTTTTGCCGCCTCGTCCCCGTACTCATGACAGGAGAGGGCGATCAGCGCCCAGATGGGGCCGTTGATCCCCTGCTTTTGCACATAGGAGAGATCGGTCAGCGGGCGGGTAAAGTCCTTCCCGTCCACATCCCGCGGGTCGATGCCAAGGGCCGTCAGGGTCAGCACCGCCCGGGCGTTCTCCGTGGCTTTTGTGGCGCTCAGCTTTTCGCTCTCCGCCTTCCTCAGCGCCGTGAGATACGCCTGCCCCCCGTTTTCGGGCAGTTTCCCGGCGCGGGCCAGCCCCAGCAGGACCCAGTCGCTCTTTTCCTCCTGCAAGAGCAGGGCGTCCCCCGTCTCCCGGAAGATCGTGTCAAAATTCTCCTGCCCCTGCTCCTGCAGGAAAAGCAGGGTCTCCTCGGCCGCTTCCAGCACCGCCAGCCGGTCCACATATTTTTTCTGGTTCCCGGTCAGCGCGTCGTATTCTTCGCGCACCTCTTCGATCACCGGGCCGCTGTGGGCGGTCACGGTGCCGATGCTCCCGATGCGGCGGTCCACCTGCTCGGCGGCCTGCAGATCGGCGGCATCAGCTCCGTACAGGGAAGAGAGGGCGCTTTCGGCATCCGTCAGCGTCTTTTTCTCCTCCGCAGTCAGGTAATCCTGCATCGGGCCCAGATTGTCATACGCCTCGCGGGTCTCCTCAATCCGGCGGCGGCTGTCGGTGGTCACGGCGCCGATGCCCGCAATGCTCTGGCGCACATAGATAACCGCCGGGTCATCCGCCGATCCCATCAGGCTGTAGTAATCATCGCAGTAATAGACCAGCACGTTCTCCCCGTCGCTCAGCTCGTACAGGCTCATGGAGACGCTGGGCCCCTGGCCGTTTACGGCGAACATCCATCCGCTGTACGCAGCGTTGTCGGATTCCGCCAGCCCACCACAGGCCGACAGGTACTCGCCCCCGTAATCGCTCTCGGTCCATTGGGTGGAACGCCCGTTTTCCTTTGCCTCCCGCTCGATCAGGTCGTATACGGTCGAGCCCGCCGGCAGGGTGTAGCTCTCGTCCCACACCCAGTTCTGATACGCCGTGTGGGGCGTGTCCTTGCCGTGCTTCTCGTCGCCCCGCAGGGTGAAGGTCACGGTGATGTCCGTCCCCTCGGCCGATACCTGGGGGAACCCGGCGCTTGCCATGCTGCACACAATCGCGCCGCACAGCAGCAGGGCTCCGGCTCTTTTGGCTTTTCTCATTTCGTTTCTGCCTCTTTTCCGTCGTTTGGTTCCTCGGTTTTCTGCGCGAA
>JALENG010000009.1 GCA_022767925.1 Clostridia bacterium | reverse complement strand
TTTCAGGACTTTTCTTGCCATCAAATATTACCGGTTGCAGAATACCACTCAGTTGTGAAGGAAATATGAATGAGACCTAAACAGTTCGCAAATGCTTCTTTTTCCGGTACTCCATAAAAACAGGGGAGAAGAACCCCCTTGGTCGATTCTTCTCCCCTGTTATTTTTCTTTTATAGAAATTTTATGATTTGGAAGCTTTCTGCTTTTTATAGGCACAGATTGTCAGAATACCGGCGGCTGCCATCATCACTCCCCAGAGAACCACGGTGCTGCCCGTGTCCCCTGCACTGGGTGTCTTATCGGCCCCGGATTCCGAGACATCTCCGCTCTCGCTTCCCGAGGATTCGGGCTGGGAAACCAGCGAGCTCTCCTCCTCAGAGGACGAAGACGATGATTCCTCTTCTTCCTCGACAACCGGCTCCATCAGGGCGGACAGCAGAGGCGAATAGACATGGAAATGCGCCAGGGAACGACCGGGGAACAGCTTTCTTCAGCTCCGAAATCAGGTAGGCCCGGCATTCTTCATGGCGATTGTCTTCCCCTGGATCCACGCCCTCCTGAATATCTCCGCGATCCGGGAAATTCGTCGCGATATACTCCATGTACTCTTCGCACAGTTCTGCATAATCATACTTTACAGAACTCCCATCCGGTTCCTTGGCACTTACGAAGTCATGGCGGAAAGCACCGCCACAAGGAACATACTTACCCACTTTTTCGCTGCTTTTTTCATGACCCTCATCTTCATGCAGGAATAAAATTTGTATGAATAATATTCTATGCGTAGCGAATAATTTTTCAAATGCTTCTTTCATTTTTCCGAATAATCCGCGAAAAATCCTTTCTACAATTTTGTATATGATATACATTTTTCTTTTCTCTTTTTCAAAACAGATTCCTCTCGTCAAAAATTTTAGAATAGGGGAAATCATTTCTGTATAATCTGTTTTCCCCTGAAACACAGAGAGCACCGGCTCCGCACGGGGCCGGTGCTCTCTATATTTTCGTCATTTATCGGATTTGTGACAGCCGGTATTCCATCGAGGCCTTCCCCAGTTCCGCACGGAACGCGGGATCCTCATCAAACGGGTTATTGGCCGGGGTACTGTCGATCTCTCCTGCCAGAACCTTTTCGCACAGCTGGGCCATATCCGTAATGGTTTCCAGTGTCAGCGGATTGTAGTGGGCGGTGCCCGGTTCCCCTTCCTGGATGAGATGGCCGCCATAAATTCTCCGGACCGGAAGCGTGCGCAGCCGGCCGGCCAGATGGAGCAGCGCATCTCGGTATTCCGACAGGGTGGTCCCGCCGGGCACTACCATCCACACACCGATGCCGCTGCCAATGGCGTCACCGGTGAACAGCAGCTCCCGCTTTTCATCATAGAAAGCTACCGAACCTGGGGTATGGCCCGGAATCTCCAGTACCCGCACTGTGTACCCACCGCCCAGGTCGATCACGCTGTCCTCCGTAATGGGGGTAAAGTCCTCCCTTTGGCAGCGGCGCCCCTCAAAGTCCGAGGCAAAACAGTCGTACCATTGATCCAGCTTTTCCGTGTCCCGCGGGTGCATATAGACCGTGCTGTCACGGAAAAGGCAGGCGTGCAGAAAATGGTCCACATGGGCATGGGTGACGGCCAGCTCGATGGGTTTGTCGGTCAGCTTTCTCAGCATGGCCCGGAAATCCCCTTCTCCCATCCCGGTGTCGATCAGCAGAGCTTTTTCCGTACCCTCCAGCAGATAAAAGGAGGCATCCTCATAATCCTCACAGTGGAAAAAGCCGGGTTCTCTCTCCTCGGTCAAATACCAGTCTTTTCGACGCATTCTGTTTTCCCCCTTCTGAAAAGGGATCCATCCGGACAAAAAGCCGAATGAATCCCTGTTTCTGTAAAATCAATCGTTCAGCTGGCTCTCATAGGCATCCCCGGCCAGGGCGGTCAGCGGGACAGCCTTCGGGCGCTCGCAGGTGCTCTTCATCTCGTACACGATGCCCTCCTGGCCGCTCTTCCAAATGCCGTGCACGGCTTCGAAGGCCTGCAGGCCGATTTCAAAGCTGTCGCGGGGCTTACGGCCGTTGATCATGGCATAGGCCATATCGGCCACGCCGATGCCGCGGTTTTCATCGTTGTACGGGAACAGCAGGGGCATCTCCACGGGCTCGGGATCCACATTGCGCTGCAGGGTAATTTTTCCGCTGTAATCGTTGGGATCAAACAGGCGCAGGGTTCCCTGGGTGCCGTAGATCTCAAATTTCGGCGTATCAAACAGCGACGATTCACTGGTCACCACCAGACTGCCCAGCGCGCCGCTGCAGAACTCCAGGGTGCCGAACATGGTGTTGGGCGAATCAATCTTCCACGACTCACCGAACTTCGGATGGCGGGGATTGGTATACGGGCGCACCTCGTTGCGGGCCTGGATAAAGCCCGTCACCCGACGGATGCCGCCCAGGAGATTAATCATGTTGTGCAGATAGTACCCGCCCATATCAAACGGAATTCCGCCACCGCCGCCAAAGATAAAGCTCTTAGGCTCGGTATAAGTATCTCCGTGATCCTGATAGGAACGAATGCATACGCCCAGCGCGCCGATGGGCGTACCGATCAGGCCGGTATCAATCATGTGACGGGCCGTCTGCCAGCCGCCGCCCAGGAAGGTATCGGGGGCCGTGGTGAGCATCAGCCCTTTTTCTTTGGCCAGCTCGCACAGTTCGAGTCCCTCTTCCAGCGTAACGGCCAGCATCTTCTCCGTGTATACATGCTTGCCGGCCAGCAGCGCCGCCTTGGTCACCTCGTAATGGGACAACGGGTAGGTGGTATTCACCACGATTTCAATTGTGGGATCGCTGAGGATTTCCTCATTGGTCATCTGGCGGATACCGAACTGCTCGGCCCGCTGGGCAGAGCGCTCCGGAATTAAATCCGAGCAGCCGACCATATCAATGACATGGAACTTTTTCGTAATATTGGTCAGGTATTTTTCACTGATGGCGCCGCTGCCGATCAGCGCCGCTTTAATTCTTCTGAAGGTACCCATAAATAAACTCCTCCCTTATATTCGGCCCTTATACGCCGAATTTCTCCAGATTATCCCAGCTCTTCTTCAGGCTGTCAAACGGATCACCGGGGCAAATATCCTGCTCGACAATAGCATATTCCACCCCGATATCGCGGCTGGCCTGCACAATGGCGGGCCAATCCAGGTTGCCCTCACCCACTTCGCCGAACATCTTCACAACATCCTCCACCTGTACGGCGCCGCCGATAATCTTGTAATCCTTATAGTGGACGATGCTCATTCTACCTTTTACCCGGCGAATCACATCCGGCGGATTCAGACCGGCCGACTGCAGCCAGTGGGTATCCAGCGAGAAATGGAAGCCATCGGGGTCGGTTTCATCGATCAGAATATCCAGCCCCTTTTTTCCGCCGCCCAGAGAGTAGCTCTCCAGTGCATGGGGGTGATACAGCAGGCGCATTCCCTCTTTTTTCAGTTCGGCGGCAATCTGGTTTACGCCTTTGGCGAAAGTGTGGTAGCCCTCCTCGCTCTCGCGCAGTTCTTTGGGCAATGTGCCAATGGAGATATCCTTTACTCCGAACAGCTTGGCCTGTCGAATGGCAGCATCCACGGCCGCCGGGCTTTTCAGCATTTCCTCGTACTCGCCCCCCGCCGAGCAGTTTTTCAGGCCAATCTGCTCGCACAGGTCAAAGTACTCGTTCTCCGTCAGCCCTCCGGCCGGCCAGCCCTGGATGGAATCATAGCCGATCGCTTTGATTTTCCGCAGGGATTCCTCCACCTGCCCGGGGTTTTCCAGGAATTCCCGCACCGTGTACAGCTGTACACCGCGTTTCATAAATTGAATCATCCTTTCTTCCATTTCCGGTCCTGTCATTCCACAAAACCGGTTTCTTTCATATTCAGATAGGCCGCTGTCAGGGATTGCATGGCGCTGAGATGGTCCATCTCATCCTGTTCCACCACGGCATAATCCAGTCCCATCTCACAGGCCGTCTGCAGCACACGCCCAACCGGCAGCTCGCCGCAGCCAACGGAGGTAAAGACCGGCCGGTATCCGGCATCCTCCCGCTTTTCGCCCGAACGGTAGTCCTTCACATGCAAAGCTGCCAGCCGGTTCCCCAGGCGGCGCATCAGCATACACGGATCCACCCCCGCATTCAGTGCCCAGCCGGCATCCAACTGAATTTTCAGCTTCTCCGTTTGAGAGAGCATCATATCAAAGCAGGTGACCCCATTATACCGGACCAGAAAATCCTGATAGTGGTTGTGGTATGTCAGACTCAGCCCTTCTTTTTCCAGTTCTCCGGCCAAAAGCTCCAGCTGCTCAATATCCCGCCGCACCGCGTCATAGGTGGGCGGACAGTTCCAGAAGGAACCGTTCACCGCACTGACATAGCAGGCCACCCGATCCGTTTTCATCAACCGGGCCGCCCGAACCATATCGCCGATTTCATGGGCGCGCACCGCATCCAGCGAGGCATAGGCGCACAGTACCCGCATCCCCATATCCTCCAGGCGCTTGATATTTTCTTCCACATCGCCCACCATCAGAAATGCCTCGGGAGACTCGATCCCCCGGTACCCCAGGGCGGCCAGCTTTTGTATATCGGCCCAGAAATGATCCTCCGGACGAAGATATCCAATAAAGCCGGCTCTCATTTTTTCCATAACCGCCTCCCCTTTCTCCGCACAAATCTCAGCTTGTACGGACATCATTTTCTCTATTATATTTCGTCGGGAGAGGTTTGTCAACAAAAGAAACAAACTTAACGAAAGAAAGTTTTGTTGTGTTTTTGCTGAAGATTATCGTTCACTATTTCCTCCTTTTTGTGCGAATAGCTTCTATCTTTTCTGCGGAAAGGGGTGTGTATTTACAATTTATTCACAAATATGCAACAGGTGGTCTTTATCCCGCCTGTGGAAATCGCGTATACTTAAAGCAGGAAAGGCGCAGAGGGGTCCATGCCTCCAAAGCGCGGAAAGGAGGTTTTTTCTTTGTCCAAACCATTCAGCCGCACAACCACGTCCCCCAGCGCCAGCGTTCTGGTTTGCGTGACGGGGCAGCGGGACTGCGACCGGCTGATCCGCGCCGGAAAAGAACTGGCTGATCAAAAGGGGTGGCCCGTTCAGGTGCTGTGCGTTCTGCCAACGGCAGCGGCCGGCCAGGCGCTGTGTGAGGAACTGGAATATCTGCGCAGCACGGCCCGGGATTATCAGGCGGACATGAACATCTATTTTCACGATGATTCCGCCGGATGTGCCGCCCAGGTGGCACGCAGTTATCATGCACGCATCATTTTTACCGGCATGGCCGCCGAACCGATCAATGGGTTTATTGACCGTCTTCGCCGGCTGCTGCCCCAGACCCCTATCGCCATGGTCGACAAACAGGGGATTGTTTATCGGATGGACCCGCATCAGGTCGCCCATGCCCGATGATCCCCCTTTATATGAATACACCGGATACATAAAAAGAAAAGGGAGCGGACCCCTGCCTACGGGCAGGATCCCGCTCCCTTTCGTTTTTCCGGATAAAAATTTTGTTTTATGGGGACGTGTGATTTTTTCCGTTCTCCCGCGCACAGGTCTGCAGCCGGTATTTTTCCCGGGTCGCCATTCCCCCGCGGATATGCCGCTCGGATTTATTCACCTCCAGCACCCGGCGCACCTGCTTATACAGCCGGGGATTCACCCGGCGCAGCCGCTCGCTGACGTCTTTATGCACCGTGCTTTTGCTCACTCCGAATTTTCCCGCCGTGCTCCGCACGGTCGCCTGATTTTCCACGATGTATTGCCCCAGCGCGACCGCCCGGGCCGACATGCTCTCCCTCTCGGAAAAGCCCGCTTCTCTTCCGGTGCGGCTGAATCCGCCCACCGTATGCTGCTTCACGACAACCCCTCCTTTTTTCGGTTCATCCTATCCTATGCGCCAAAAGGAGAAAACTTGCCCAAATGCATGGGGTTTTCCGATTTACCGTTGAAAAAACAAAAGGAGACCTCCCCAAAGGGAGTTCTCCTTCAAATTTTTGCGCGATTGCATTTACATCAGGGAATGGCCCTATGCTTTTACAGCTCCGTCTGGGGGATGATGCCGATCTCCCGCAGGCGCTCGTATGCCGCCAAAACCGCATCGTCATATACCTGTCCGGGAACATGGCAGTCGGAACCGACATAAACGGGAATCCGTGTTTCCTTCACCTTCTCCCACAGACGGTCATGGGGATACGGGCAGCGCTCGCCATCCACAAACGGCTGACGGCCCCGGCGCAGCCCGTTTGCATTGTATTCCAGGGCAAAGCCGTATTTCACCGCGCCGTCAATCAGGATATCGCACGCCCGCTCACAGTGGTCGTCCCACGGAAAATTGTTGATAAAAAACAGATCCGGGTGCGCCAGATACCGGAAATACCCAGTGCGCATGGCGTCCACCACAAACCGGCTGTACTCCTCATACCGGACCGTGCTGTCCATCTGATACACATTGACCATCTTTCCGTCCGATCCCTTATAAAAATGCTGACCCAGCAGCAGATACTCGCACTTCCCCCCAGCGAGCAGCGACTCGTAATATTCCCGCACATCCTCCATGTACTCGCCCTCCAGGCCGCACAGGATGGTGAGCTGTGGGGCAAACTCGCGCTTTAATTCCCAGATTTCGTTCAGGTATTCCTCCAGCTCGGCATACGGCATCCGCAGGTCAGCCCGGTTATCGGGATAGGGCATATGGTCGGAAAATCCATACCGCACCAGTCCCTTTTTCTGTGCCTCTTCGGCATATTCCCGCGCGCTGCCCATGGCATGCCGGCACCGGCTGCAATGGCCGTGATAATTGACGCGCCATTCTGTCTTTTGATCGCTCAAATCCGATCGCCCCTTTCATTTGCATGTCTGTCTTATTTTATCACATTCCATTTTTTCGTACAATACGGCCAGGGGAAAAAATCCCGCCTGCTTCGGTACTGAGAACCAAAAAACAGGGAGGAAACCCGTGGGTTTTCCTCCCTGTTTGCCGCCTGTCAAACCGTTTTCCGACCGGTTTTTCTCAGTTCTGCATCAAAATCTGCTGGCCGGTCACCAACGGATAGGAAACCAGTTCCGTTCCGTCCAGATTCTCTTTGTGCATGTCCACCCCGGTGATCTGGCTGTTCTCGTAGGTGGTGTAGTAGTAAATCCCCCGGTCCGTATTGCAGCAACAGGAGTAGATGGTGAATTCATACTTTCCTTCTCCCATATGCACACAGCCGCGCTGCTGCTCCACGGAAGAGAGGATGTGGAAGAACTGACTGATGCTCTCGGATTCCGAACTCCCGCACACGGAATTCATCCGGGTAAAGACCGCCTTGACAAAACGGGAAGCTGAGGAGAGATCCCCGGGCAGACCCATAGCGCCCATGCCGCGGCTGTAGGGGGTCAGCTCCAATCCGGGGGCAAAGCGGTTTTCCGGAAACTCCCGCGTCAGCGCCATATAGTTGCGCAGGTTGCACATCTGATAATCAAACGGCGGGCTGTTGGTCAGAATTCCCACGGGATTCTCATGAATTTTCAGCCCTTCTGCCACCGATTCCAGCACCAGCGATCCCGTTCGGTCAGCCACCATCCAGTGCAGCGTGGAGGTCGGCAGCTGCGGACTGAAGGCTTCATCGGTAATCTGCAGGTTTTTCAGCTTTTCCCTCACTTCGCTCAGATCGGCACACTGCCCCAGCAGCCAGGAAAGCAGCTCGAAGGAGGCGATATTCTCCTTTCCCGGCGCCGCCGGATGGTACACCGCATACCCGGGAAAGTTCAGCCCGGCCATGCTCAGCCCCTTCTCATTGGTCGCTTCATAATAAAGCGGTGTATTTTCATACACATAAGCCATTCCGATCAGTGCATAATGCGTCGAAAGCTCGGTTCCGTTGCGGAACCGGAACGGGTAATTCCGGGGGGTAATGGTCACACTCTCCTCATAGGAATACTCCAAATCCAGGTTGCGCCCAAAATAATGATCCCGGGTCAAAAAAGAAACCGCTGTACACATGGAAAGTACCTCCTCAAAATTATTTGCAGAGGGGTACGGTTCCGTGACGGCATGTCCCCCGGAATGCACCCCAAATACCGAATTCGTTTTCTATCTTCTATTATATCCTCTTTTACCGGATTTTCATGAACACCTGCTGAACAAAAGCGGAAAAATTCCGTTCTCACTCCCCGCCATGCCCGGCCATTTTTCGCCGGCTCTCGGTCATAATTTCCAGCAGCTTGGGATCGTCGATCTGCAGCAGCACCTCCCGAATGGACCGCTTGTCAAATTTGTGCAGGATCCCACGGATCTGCGATTTCACCGTGCTCATCTCCACACAGCGGATCCGGCAGATGTCGCTGCGGGTTTTCCCCTTGGCCAGCAAATCCAAAAGCTCCAGCTCGGTAATCGTCAGGTTACTCAGGGTATTGAGCAGATAGAGAAAGCTGCTCTCGTACTGCTTTACCCGCCGGAATTCCGAGCGGATTTTCCCGGCAATTTCCGGGCGGATCGGGCTTCTCCCCTCATAGGCAGCCTTCACCCCATCCACAATCTCCTCCGG
>JALENG010000147.1 GCA_022767925.1 Clostridia bacterium | reverse complement strand
ACCCGGCCAGCCAGCGATTCGATGTGCAGCTTTTCAAGCGCCCGCCAGGCCGCCTGCCGCTCCCTTTTCCCGGGGGAAGCGAACCGGCCCATCTGTGGAGTAGTGCCCATCAGCACCATCTCCTCCACAGAATAGGAGAAGGACACCCCGGTGCTTTGGGGGATATAGGCGGCCTTTTTCGCCAGCTGCCTGGGGGACAAGGTGCGGATTTCCTCCCCGTCCAGCCGGATTTCTCCCCGATACCCGGGCAGCAGCCCCATCATACATTTGAACAGTGTGCTCTTTCCCACTCCGTTTGGCCCCAGCAGACAGAGGTACTCCCCCTGCTCCACGGAAAAACTGATATCATTTAGTATATTTTCTCGATTTTTATACGAATAGGAAAGATTTTTTACCTCGATGCCCACTTATCCCTCCTCCTTTCGGCTGAGCAGATACAAAAAGAACGGGGCGCCGATCACAGCCGTTAAAATCCCCAGGGGCAGTTCGGTGGTGTAGAGGGTACGGGCCAGATCATCCACCAGCAGCAGGAATCCTCCCCCCAGCAGAAAGCTGGCCGGCAGCAGGACGCGGCAATCGCTTCCCACCAGTTTGCGGGCCATATGCGGAACCACCAGTCCCACCCAGCCGATGATGCCGCTGACCGACACGCTGGCGGCCACCAGCAAAGTGGCGCACACAATCACCACGCCCCGCAGCCGCCGGGTGGAAATTCCCAAAGCGCGGGCCTGTTCCTCCTCCATGGTGAGCAGATTGATCTTCCACCGAAGGAGAAACAGCGGCACAAACCCCAGCAAAAGCGGGATCCACAGCCAGGCAAGGTCCTCGACTCCTGCACCGGACAGCGATCCCATCATCCAATAGGTGATCTCCGGCAGAGTATCATGGGGATCGGCAATCAGCTTGATGTAAGAGGTGCCCGCCTGGAACAATGAGCTGATCATAATCCCGGACAAAATCAGCCCCAGCACCGGACTGCCGCGGCTGAAGCGGGTGCACAGCATGACCAGCCCCATGCACAGCAGACCGGACAAAAATGCGCACAGGGTAATGCCCATGCCGTCCAGCCCCTGCACGATGGCCAGTGCCGCCCCGAATGCCGATCCGGTAGATGCCCCCAGAACATCGGGCGCCGCCATGGGGTTGCGGAAAATGCACTGGTACGAGGCCCCTGATACGGACAGCGCCGCCCCCACCAGAATGGCCAGCAGGATGCGCGGCAGCCGCACATACCACACGATATTTTCCGCCATGGCGGGCCAGCTGGCTTCTGTGGGTATCGCCCGGGAAACGAGGATCCCAAAAAGTTGCGGCAGAGAAATGGCATAGCGCCCCCACAGCACTGACAATAGCCCCAATATAAGCAGCAGCCCCAAAAGGGCCGCCAGAATCAGCCGGCGGCGGCGCTCCCTTTTTCCCGTTTCCACGTGCATCCCCCTTTGTTTACTTCTCCTGCTGCATCAGAGCGTCATACTCTGCGTCGCTGAGCTCGTAGTGGTAGAAAAGATTGTAATATTCCTTCACCTTTTCCCGCAGATCCCACGAGAACTCCCCGGGGTAGACGGTGGTGCCGATCCACAGGATACCCAGATACCGGTTCACCGCAGGGGGCGAAACAAAGCTGTAGGGTCCAGCAGGCACCGGATACCACTGCCCGCTTTTCACGGCGCGCAGCTGCGGCCAGGCCCCTTCACTCACCTGCTGGGCGGGGGCCGTCGTATTATAAAAGAACAGAAAATCGGGATCCCAGTTTGCCAGCTGCTCAAAATCAATGCGGGTCGAAGCGTACATCTGCGCATCCGCCGGAACAGCCACGTTTTTCACCATATAGGCCCACACCTCGTCAAAATATGTACCCGAAGCAATGCAGCCCAGCCCATCGGTACCGTTGAGAATGACGGCTTCTTTCTTTTCCACGGTTTCAAACACTCGGTCGGTCTCTTCGAGAATCCCCTCGATATACAGAGCCAGCTCTTCGGCCTCTTCCTCCATGCCCAGCAGCTCGCCCAGCATCCGGTAGGACTGCGCCGAATCCGTCAGCCCTCCTTCAATAAATACACAGGGAATCCCCAGCAGTTCCTGCAGGTTATCCAGATCCTCGCAAATGGAGTCCTTGGCTTCGCCGAAATCAATGATGATGTCCGCCCCCAGGGTGGCCACTTCCTCCACATTCAGTTCGCTCCCGGTTTTGTACAGGTTCCCGGTTTCCGGCAGATCGCGGCAGCTGTCGCCCAGGTACTTCTCCTGCTCCGGGGTGATTGCCGTCGAGACCGACACCAGCTTGTCACTGGCCAGCGGCCACAAAAACATCTGGGCCATATCGCCGGAGGGAATAACCCGGGTAATCTCAGCGGGTACCTCCACTTGCCGGCCGGCGGAATCAGTGAAAATGCGGGTCTCTGTTTCTGTGGAATCGCCGCTGTCCGCAAAAGATCCCCCCTCTTTTTTCTCCGAAGGCGCCGCTGTGCAGCCCGCGGAAACCAACAGCATCCCCACCGTCAGGCAGAGGGCCATAAACCCGGATAAAATCTGTCTTCCTCTTCTCTTCATTTTTCTTCCTCCTTTACCAGCCCCGGTCATAGGTGGAAAAGCAGTCCAGACAGACAACCTTTCCCTCCTGCAGGCGCATTTTGTGTTCGGGAGCCGCTTCGCCGCACACTTCGCAAACCCGGGAAGCGAACAGCCGCGCCCGCTCCGGTAGCGCTGTGCGCACCTCTCCGATGGAGAAAATCTCCTCCTGCGGGCCATGGAGCAAGTATTCCTGGTACTCCTCGCGGCTGCGGCTGCCCCGCTGTGCTTTCAGATACAGACGGCACGAGCGCCCATTCTTTCGGTCATAAAATGAAAATGCCATTTTCCCGGTACCATGGTACAGCAGATTTCCCTTTCCCATGGTGCAGCCCAACAGGGCCTGAATCCCGTCCACGCCGCAGGCATCGTTCTCCGTAATGCACACCAGGTCCTCATCTTCGGCGCGCCGGATCTGCCACAGCTGCTGCAGCACCAGCGCGGCGCGCACTCCGATGGCCAGCCCCGGACAGCGGTGTCCGTGAAAGGCCACGGCCTTTTCCCAACTTGTCTGTTCCATCTCTTTTCCTCCTTCTTTGTTCCGGCAAAGAAAAAAGGGCTGCCGGATGTACTTTCTGTACATCCGGCAGCCCTTCTGAACCGCCCTTACAAAATTCATGGGAATTTGTTCCCATCTCCCCATCCTTTCAAAAAGAAGGGGATGCTACCGGGAAAAACCCGATCGTTTTTCTTCGTAAAATTTATGGGCAGACTTCCTGTCCGCCTTCTCCGCTTCCTGCGACTCTGTTATCCTACCAGATTTTCGGGTTTTTGTCAAATCCCGGATTTCTCCGGCAGCCAGACCTCTTCGTCGGTATACAACTGGCGGTAGAGTCCCTCCTGGCGAATCAGCTCCTCGTGCGTGCCCTCCTGCCGGATTTTTCCCTGTTCCAACACCAGAATACGGTCCGCCCGGCGAACCGCAGAAAGACGATGTGCGATGAGCAGGGTGGTTCTTCCTTTGGAAAGCTCCTCCAGGGCCCGCTGAAGGGCCCTTTCATTTTCCCGATCCAAGGCGCTGGTCGCCTCATCCAGAATTAGAATGGGTGGGTTTTTCAAAAAAGCCCGGGCAATGCTGATCCGCTGCTTTTGCCCGCCGGACAGGCGCACCCCATGGGGCCCCACATCGGTATCATATCCCTGAGGCAGCTGGCGGATAAACTCGTCAGCCTGGGCCAGCCGGGCAGCCTGCTGCATTCTCTCCTCTCCGGCAGACGGATCATCGATATCCAGCAGAAATCCTGCTTTCTCTCAAAATCCACGCCCGCCCGGCCCTCCTGCCACCAGAATCCCTCCAGCGGCGGGACGACGTATTCGAAAAAGCCCTGGATTTTATGGCCGCTTTTGGCACTCATGCGCAGGGTGTATGCCACGGCGTACAGAAGGCCGATGGTCTGTTTATAGACGCCGCCCTACTCCTTGGGATCCCCTTTTCCGCGCACTGCCACATAATTCATCAGGGGGATTCTTACAACTTCTGGTCTATTTTTCGGAAGATAAAACTCTTTGTATTTCTTTTTATGGTCAAACGCCATCACTCTTTCCTCCTCTCAGCCGGGAAATGAGGTCCCGCAGCAGCTGATTTCCCCAGCCTTTGCCTTGGCCGCCTCTAAAATTTCCCGCTGCTTTTTCCGGCTGAAGCTCCCCAGCACCAGTCGGTAGGACTGATCCAGAAGCTCCTTCATCAATGAATCGGGAACCGCCCCGTCGGGTCGGATGGAATTCCAATGCACCTTGTTCATGTAATAACCGGGGAGGATGTCCTCATACTGTTCCCGCAGAAAGCCGCCCTCCTCCGGCCGGAGCTTGAGGGTAATGTAGTAGGGCCGGTTCTCTTCGTCCAGACACACGGCGGCAAACATTTTGTCTCCAACTTTATAGCGAATCCAGTTCCAGTCCCGCTGCAGGTCCTTGGTCACCCCCTCCTTTCCCAATAAATAATCATCCCGGCTGATCGTCCGCCGCGAGACCTCGAACCGCCGGGCGAGATCGGGGGCCGTCACTATCTCCTTTTGCAGCAGGATCGAAAGGATCCCGATTAACCGGTCAATTTTCATTTCCCTCTCCCCTTTTCTATCCTACCGAATAAAACACGCCATCTCTCTGTCCAGTTCTCAGTATATCCGATGAAAATTTTTTGGCAATCCCTTTTTGGGTGGAAGGCCAAAAAGAGGGAGTTTCCCTGCGGTTTTTCACCGGGAAACTCCCTCTTTCTTCTCTTCTGTTTTATCCGGGCGGACACACCGTCTTTTGTTCAAAAAGGAAGCCGCCCCTTTAGACCCGGTCTAAAATGCGCCCGTCCGTAGATAGTGTGACCACCTGCCAGGGGAGAAACTTGCCGCTCTCCTGCAGGGCCTTTTTTACAGCCTGCTCAATCCCGCCGCAGCAGGGTACCTCCATCCGCACGACCATGACACTGCGAATGTCATGGGTGCGCAGGATTCTGGTCAGCTTACCGGCATAATCCACTCCGTCTAGCTTCGGGCATCCCACCAGGGTGATGTGCCCGCTGATAAACTCCTGATGGAAGTTGGCATAGGCATACGCGGTGCAGTCCGCAGCCACCAACAGCCGGGCCCCGTCAAACCAGGGCGCGTTTTCCGGCACCAGCTTGATCTGAACCGGCCACTGCTGCAGCTGGGATCCTGCCGGCTGCGGAAGGGGCGCGCCGATCTGCGGGGTCTTCTTCCGCTCGATGCTCTTCGCCGCCGTGCCGGGGCAGCCGCAGGGCAGGGCGGTCTGTTTCCGGGCTTTTGCCGCCTGAACAGCCGATTCATCATAAGCGGCCGCCTCCCTCTCCACAAAGGTAATGGCCCCGGTGGGACAGGACGGAAGGCAGTCGCCCAGCCCATCACAGTAGTCGTCCCGCATCAGTCGGGCTTTTCCGTCTACCATGGCAATGGTACCCTCGTGACAGGCTGCGGCACAGGCCCCGCAGCCGTTGCACTTCTCCTCCTCTATTTGAACAATTCTGCGAATCATGATTTTTCCTCCTTAAAAATGATTGGCTTGACTTTCTGGGGATAGTTTACTATACTGGGGGCCAAACTGTATGTTGGAATTCCAACAAAGGAGCTTTTATGGAATCATTTTTCGAAATTTTATCCCAGTGCCCTCTGTTTGAGGGCATTGAACGGGCGGATATCCCGGGCATGCTCTCCTGTCTGGGCGGAAGAACGAAGGAAATCCCCAAGGGCGGTCCGGTGTTTCTGGAGGGAGACCCGGCGCAGTTTGTGGGGGTGGTTCTCTCCGGGATGGTGCAAATTGTCCGCGATGATTATTACGGACGCCGCAGTGTTCTCACGTTGGTGCCGCCCGGTGGCCTGTTCGCCGAAGTGTTCGCTTGCGCCGGGCTGGAGACTCTGCCGGTCAGCGCCCTTGCTCTGGCGCCAAGCACGGTGCTGCTTTTGGATTGCAGGCGAGTTATCAAAGGATGCACCCATGCCTGCCCGTTCCACAGCCGGCTGATCCGCAATCTGCTGCAGGGCATGGCCCAAAAGAACCTGGCGCTGGCACAGAAAATCCGCTGTATGTCGCAAAAAACCACCGAGGAAAAACTGATGACCTTTCTTTTGGAGCAGGCCAAACGGCAGGGGAGCCCCGAATTTGTCATCCCCTACGACCGGCAGGCGCTGGCCGATTACCTGGGGGTGGAGCGCAGCGCCATGTCGGCGGAAATCGGAAAAATGAAAAGAGCCGGGCTGATCGACAGCCATGGCTCCTGGTTCCGGGTGCTGACCCCCGCCGGGGAATAATCGTGGCCCGGATGACTGCACGCTTCCCTATCTCCTGTAGTTTCTCCTCTTCCGACTTTGCGCCATGAAAAATCGGTAAGGTACAATAAGTTGCAAAATGGAATAGAGAATAAAAAGAGACATGGTTTGCAGATCTCTGGTAAAATGAAGTCGCGACACACCGTTCTGAAAGGAGTCTGTAAACCATGCCCGAGAAAATTGTACAGCTGAACGAGCTACTGGAACAAGAAGGTTACCCGTGAAAAGGCCAAAGCTGTAAAAACACGCTCCCGGCACCCCCCTGATTTGGGGCAAAAGTTCCCCCATCTGTTAACTAAAATGGGGTCAAAAGCGTCGGTTCCCCCATCGTTAACTACTAAAAACAGGGTCAAAACACGCCAAATCCTTTCAAATCAGGACAAACGGTATCAGCGATTTTGGGCATAAGAAAACCCCGGAAAACCTGGATTTTCCGGGGTTTTTGAGCCTTTTTGATTGTAAAAACGCCACCAATTATCTCTTGGAGAACTGAGGCGCGCGACGGGCGGCTTTGAGACCGTATTTCTTACGTTCCTTCATACGAGGATCGCGGGTCAGGAAGCCAGCCTTCTTCAGCTCAGGGCGCAGGTTCTCGCCATCATACTGCAGCAGGGCGCGGGCAATGCCATGGCGGATTGCGCCAGCCTGGCCGGTTACACCGCC
>JALENG010000141.1 GCA_022767925.1 Clostridia bacterium | reverse complement strand
AAGCCCCGGTTGTCACACCGTCCCGATGGCGGCCTTTTCCACCGGCAGGGCGCGCTTATACCGCTCCAAAAATGCGGTAAAGCCCGCCACATCCTCCGGCGATGCCATCAGGGTCGAGCATTTCGCCGCGGCGAACACCTTTTTGTCCAGATAATCCTCCAGGCTCTCGCCCTCTTCCCGCCAGATGCGGTACGCCGCCAGCAGGGCCATGCCGTAGGGGCCGCCCTCCCCGGCGGTCTCCATCACGGTAACCGGCGCATTCACCGCCGCCGACAGCAGCGTCTGCCCCACCAGGGGCGCTTTGAAAAAGCCGCCGTGGCCACACAGCCGGTGGATATCCACCTGCTCCTCCCCGGTGAGGATATCCAGCCCGATTTTCAGCGTGGCCAGCGCCGAGAGCAGGTGCGTGCGCATGAAGTTCGGCAGGGTCAGGGGCGCCGACGGCGTGCGGGTGAACACGGGCCGCCCGGCATCCAGATCGGTGACCCCCTCGCCGGAGAGGTAGTTGTACGACAGCAGCCCGCCGCCATCGGGTGCGCCCTGCATCGCCGCGGCAAACAGCTTATCCAGCAGCGCCCCGCGGCCGATGTCCACCCCCAGCAGGGCGGCGAACTCGCCCAGCAGCCCGGCCCAGGCGTTCAGGTCCGAAGTGCAGTTGTTGCAGTGCACCATGGCCACCGGCAGGCCCGTGGGCGTGGCCACCATGTCGATCTCCCGGTGAACCCCCAGCGGGCGGTCCACCACCACCATGGCAAAATCCGAGGTACCGGCCGACACGTTGCCCGTGTACGCCCGCACCGAGTTGGTGGCCGTCATACCGGTACCGGCGTCGCCCTCAGGCGGGGCCACGGGGATCCCGGCCTGCAGGGTGCCGGTGGGATCGAGGAACCTGGCCCCCGCTTCGGTCAGGGTTCCGGCGTCCTCTCCGGCCATGACCACCTGGGGCAGAATGTCCGCCAGCGTGAACGAATACCCCATGGAGGCCGTGAGGGTATCGAATTTCCCCCTCATTTCCCGGTGGTACGCGGCCCGGCCGCTCTCGATGGGGAACATGCCCGCGGCCTCCCCCACGCCCAGCACGTGCCGCCCGGTCAGACGGGTGTGAATGTACCCGGCCAGCGTGGTCAGATGGGCCAGGCGCGGCAGATGCTCCTCCCCGTTTTTCATCGCCTGATACAGATGGGCGATGCTCCAGCGCTGGGGGATGTTAAAGGAAAACAGCTCGGTCAGCTCGGCCGCCGCCGGGCCGGTCATGGTGTTGCGCCAGGTGCGAAACGGCGTGAGCAGCTGCCAGTCTTTGTCAAAGGGCATGTACCCGTGCATCATGGCGGAGACACCGATGGCCCCCACCTGCGTGAGCGGCTGGCCGAATTTGCGGGCTGCGTCCTCCGCCAGCGCCCGGTAGCACGCCTGCACCCCCGTGTGGATGGCGGACAGGGAATAGGTCCACACCCCGTTTTCCAACTGGTTTTCCCACTCATAACTGCCCGAGGCCACCGGAATGTGGTTCTCGTTCAGCAGAACGGCTTTGATTCGGGTCGAGCCAAGCTCCAGCCCCAATACGGTCTTTTTCAGTTCCATTACGGTTTTCCTCCCTGGGCCCGTCTTTCGGCCCTGTTTCTTCTCTTTTATTCTATCGCGTCCCCCTGCCCGCTGTCAACCAATTCTTGTCCGTACAAATTTCCCCTTGTTCCCGCCTTCCCCTCCGCAGGAAAAACAAAATTCATCACTTTCCCCTTGTAATTGGGCGGAAAACGGTGTAAGATAGAGCAATCGGAGGTGTTTTACCATGATGGACAGAACGATGACCTTTTCCCTGCCGCGCGACCGTGACAGCGACATCAAAAAGATCCTCACAACGGTGTATGATGCCCTGAATGAAAAGGGATACAACCCCATTAACCAGATCGTCGGGTATATTCTCTCCGGAGACCCCACATACATCACCACCCACAACAGCGCCCGCAGCCTGATTTGCCGGGTGGACCGGGATGAGCTGCTGCAGCTTCTGGTAAAATCGTACCTGAACAGCTGAGAGAGGATTTTTTTCGAAATAGCACCGGCCGCACCGCTGCCTCTCACCGGGCAGCGGTGTTTTTCGGCCCGCCGGGGCGCTTTTTCGGGCGAAAACGCCTTTACGAACCGGGGCGGGATGTGCTATAATAGAAAAACATATGAAAAGGCAGGTTTGCAGATTCCCGTGTATCACATCCGGCGGCCGCCCCCCGCGGCACCGGCCAGTATAGAGAGACTTTGGGCTATAAGGAGGAAACACGTATGAGCGAGAAGAAAACCGGTTTTCCCATGTATAAGGGAAAGCCCCTGGTGCGCTGCGGCGACGTGATTTATTACGGCAGCATGAAGGATAAATACGTCATCAAAATGGAAGTGAAGACCAAGAAGAAGGTGAAGGACCTGGAGGTGGCCGATAAAGTGGTGGTGCAGCTGATGCACACCGATCCCAGCATCCACACCCGCAAGCAGATTGTGAAAACCAGCGAGAAAAACGGGCTGTACCTGGCGCTGGATATCGCCGACGCCTGGCTGAGCCGCGCGCTGGCCGAGTGACGGCCCCGGGATTCCCCCAAAAAGCGAACAACAGAGAGAAGCGCCCCCGCGTGAAAACGGGAGCGCTTCTTTTTTTCATCGGATCCTTCAGGAGCGGCCGGCGCCGGATGCTTTACGCCAGCGGGCACTCCATCTGTACGTCGAAGGGTTCCTCCTGCACATGGAAGGACTGGACCTCCTGCGCCAGGCGGCAGCCCATGGCCCGGTAAAAGGCCTGGCTCTCCACCGAGGAGTGGGCGGAAATATACAGCGCCTCGGCCCCCTGCTCTCTGGCCCATTCCCCCACCCGGGAGAACAGCTGCCGGCCGATACCGCCCCCGCGGCGCCCGGCCGTCACATGCAGGCTGGCTAAATCCACATACTGCCCCCGGCTGCCAATCTTCCCCGGCGCTGCCGCTGCGAACCCGATCAGGCGCCCGTCCTCCATCGCGCCCAGCACCAGCCCGCCGTTCTCCGCCGTATCCTGCAGGCACTGCACCAGGAAGACGTAGTTCTCCGCGTTCCAGTCGTCCACAAACGGCACTTCCCGGATTTTCCAGCCGTCCTCCTCCTGCCGCCAGCACTTTGTCACCACCTGACGGCGCTCAAAGCCCGCAAACAGCGCGAGGGTCACATCCTCTTTTCTTAACTTTTTGTATTCAATCACAAATTTCTCCCCTTTGTATTTTATTTTCCGCCCCCACCGGGCGGAAAAAGGAAAAAGCGCCCCGGGAACGGGAATTCTCTCCCTCCCGGGGCGCTTTCACTCGTTTTTATACGGTTCTGCCGATGTCGTGCCGGTAATGCACCCCGTCAAAGTGGATTTTCTCCACCGCGGCGTAGGCTTTTTCCAGTGCTTCCTCCAGCGTGGGGGCCAGCGCCGTCACGCCCAGCACCCGGCCGCCGCTGGTCACCAGGGCCCCGTCCTTCTCCGCCGTACCGGCGTGGTAGACCGTCACCCCGTCCAGCTGCCCGTTTTCGTCCAGGCCGGTGATCTCCTTGCCCTTTTCGTAGTGGACCGGATATCCGCCGGAGGCCATCACGACACAGGCCGCCGCCTCCTCTTTCCACTCGATGGGCAGCTCGCTCAGGCGCTCCTCCTGCACGGCCAGCAGGATGTCCACCAGATCCGTCTTCAGCCGGGGCAGCACCACCTGGGTCTCCGGATCGCCGAAGCGGGAGTTGTACTCGATCACCTTCGGCCCCGCGGGCGTCAGCAT
>JALENG010000109.1 GCA_022767925.1 Clostridia bacterium | reverse complement strand
CTGGTGCGCGAGACGGGACTTGAACCCGTACGCACGAAGCACACGCACCTCAAACGTGCCTGTCTGCCAGTTCCAGCACTCGCGCTTATTTACACCAGCGAGAATGATTATACCATAACCCTACCCGCTTGTCAAGAAGAAACTTCCTCCTTTTTTACCCCCGCTACCTGCTGGCAGATTTCGAAGAACTCCGCCCGGGTGAACAGCGTATTGACCACCGGCAGCATGGTTTTCGCCGTCAAATGTCCGGGCAAATCCAGCTTTTTCAGCACGGCCGCACGTTTTTCCGCGCTGTTCTGCCCGCCGGTCAGGCCCAGTGCAAACAAATCCGCCTTGGTAACCGGCTGACCAGGCGCCTTTTCCCCGCTCTCCTCACAGCAGACCCCCGCCCGCTGCAGAACCTTAAGCAGCTCGTCGGCATCAATGCCTTCGACACCCAGCTTCCCCTCTTTCCCCGGCTTTTCCTTCCGCTTTTCTTTCCCATAGCGGTCGGGGATATAGGCGTGGCGGATCTGCTCTTTGGGAATGCTGCCGGACAGATACCGGCGGATGACAAAGCCTGCACCGTCGCTGTCCGTCAAAATCAGCAGCCCGCGCGTCTCGGCCAGCCGGCGCAGCATGGCCATTTTTTCTTTATCCTTAAAAATCCGGAAGCCGCCGGTTTCAAGAATCAATCCATCCACAATGGAGGAGAGCTTGATCCGGTCATACCGCCCCTCCACAATAATAGCCTCTTTGATATGAATCATGCTTCCTGTCGCCCCTTTGTAATCAGCAGCAGTTTTGTCATCATTTCCTCCAGCAGAATCCGGTTTTGCGTGCGGCTGCTCTTCATTTTGGCATCTGTCTCCAGCAGAATGCCCAGAACCCTCCGCAGCTGCCCGGCGGACAGACCGTGCCCATCCCGTTGGGCATTGCGCAGTCGGAAGTCCCTGCCCTTGTAGTCAAACCACTCCCCCGGCGTGCGATAGGTCCCACCATCCTGCAGGGCCACCTGAACCCGGTACATATCCACAAATGCCGAGGACAGGACGGCCAGTACCGAGATCGGATCCTCGTTCTGATAGAACAGCTGGTCCAGCAGAAGGAAAGAGCGGTCATAATTCCCGGCCGCCAGAGCATTGGAGAGCATGAAGACCGTTGTCTCCAGATTGCGGGAGACAATTTTCTCGATGTGTTCCCGGGTGATAGGACCCTGTCCGACAAAGGCGCACAGTTTCTGAATCTCGTTTTCAAGCGTCTGCAGGTCGCTGCCGCTGCGGGCGGTAATCTCGGCGGCATCCCGCCGGGAGAGCTCGCACTGGCGACGGGCGGCTTCCGCACACAGCCACTTTTCCAGCTCCGGTCCCGTGCGGCGCGGGTACTCCACCACACTGCCGTGCTTCCCCGCCAGCTGCAAAAAAGAGCGCCATTTGCTATTTTTCTTAGCATCCACCGCGACGGAGGAAAAGCTGAACAGGCACAGGGTACTCTCCGGGATATTCCCGATCAGTTCTTTGAGCTGCTCGGTATCCGAGGGGGAGAGCGCGTCCACCGGATAATCCCGCACCGTCACCAGCTTCTGTTCGGCCATAAAGGGAAGGGCCTCCACCGCCGTGAGAATATCGTCCAGAGAGGAATCCCCATCAAAACGCTGCAGATTAAAATCGGGAAAGGGAATATTCTTCTCCGCGTCCGCCACGATTTTCCGGGCAGCGCGCAACACCAGATAGGATTCCTCCCCATACAGGACCACCAGGCCGGGGAGTGTACCGGCTGTCCTTTTTTTGCGGAATTCTTCTTCTGTCAGAACAGGCATTCTCATTTCCTCCTGAAATCCCACTCGCCGCTTTCCGTCAGCGAGAGCGAAAAGTCCTCCTCGTATTCCAACGAAATCCGGTATTCCCCGGGTACATCCTGCTGAATGTCCGAAGGGGTGATGGTATATCGGCTGTCGAGCAGCCCCACGTGCTCCGGGACGTCCAGCAAAATCAGCACATCCGGATTTCGGTATTCCTGCGGGATCGCCCCCGCATCCCCCTGCTGCGTACACAGTAAAATCGTATAGGATCCCCTGTTCAGATAACAAGCGCTCGGGGAACGCCAGCACACGGGGGAAATCTCCCACGAACTCCAGCAGCCATCCTGCTCACGGAAAGAGGTGATCTCCTGCCGGCAGAATCCGGAAGAAAACAGGGTCTCTCCCTGCAGACCGCAGGATACCGTTACGGCGCTGTCACCTCCCCGGACGTGAATCGACACCACCTCGCGGTCTGCCCAGGTAAGCGGGGGCAGCACCGCAAGGAAAATCAAGAGAGCCACGCTTCCCATCACCGAAAGCAGCAGGGTCCGGCGCCTCCACCCGAAAAAATATCCCGCGGCGCACAGCAGACAGACCATTCCGCACCAGAACTGGGCCGTGTGGGGATCCACGGTGATCCCCGCGCCCGGAATGGCGGAAAAGAATGCCGCAATCTGCCGCATGCCCCGGGCCATCCATCCGGCGATCAGATAACAGAAGGAGCCGGACAGCCCGAGAAAGCTGAGACAGGCGCCCAGCAGCGTGAAAACCAGAACCAGCGCACAGGGAATCTGCAGGAGAAGGTTGGAGAACACGCCCCAGGCGGAAAACTCCCCGAAAGTGAGAACCAGCACCGGCAGGGTGAAGAGAAAGGACGACAGTGAAACGGACAGCGCTCCCGTTAAAGCCCGGCATCCCCGGTGGATAAACTGCCAACGACAGAGAACCGGCCAGCGTTCCTCCTTTCGCTTCCATCGGTTCTGCAGAAATCTCTGCAAATGCGGCTGCAAAAACAGGATTCCCGCCGTTGCGGCAAAGGAGAGCAGCAGCCCCGTATCCCCGGCCGCCAGAGGATGAAACAGGCAGATTCCCAGCGCGGCTCCGCCCAGGGAATTGAGACCGTCACTGCGCCGGAAGAGCATGGTCCCCACCAGATAGAAAACCTGCATGATCACACTGCGCTGTACGGAAAAGCCAAAGCCGGTGAACAACGCAAACACCAGAACCACGAGGATGCAGACCCCGCCGCGCACAAAGCGATGGGCACGCCGGAGCAAACAAAAGAAAATCTGGATCAGAATGGAGAGATGCATGCCCGAGACAACCAGTACGGCGGAGGCGCCGGCCCGGCGAAAGTCCACTTCTGTTTCCTCACTCAGTCCCTCTTTTTCCCCCAGGGCGACCGCCTGACAAATCTGCGCGTAAGAGTCCGGCAAAACCGCACGAATTTCCCGGTGAACCCAGCGACGCAGGCTGGACAGGGAAAAGGTTTCCTCTTCTCCTTGGGTAACCGTATAGGCTTCCTGCCGGTACATCCAGCACAGCAGCGGCATATTCCGGGACTGGTAATAGCTTTTGGCCGAATACCCTTCCCCTTCCGGCTGATACAGATGGATCATTCCCTCAAAGGAATCTCCATCCTCGATCGGCAGAGCCAGCGGAGTCGTCATCCGAAGAGGATAGGGATACTCGATTTCTTCTCCGTCTTCTACCCCGTACAGGATACAGGAATTCAGCTGGTACACAAAACTCCCGTTCCGGTTTTGCGCGGGCTCTTCGGTCACGACAGCTCTGACATACACATCCTGTCCGTCCAGCCGGCTGCAGATTTCCTCCATCCTTCCCTTGGGAAAAGACGCATACAGAAAAACAGCGGCCAACAGAAAGAACAAAACCGCCCAGCTTTTCTCCCGGAGGAAAGAAAAGGGAAGGCAGAAAAGGAGCCCCACTGCCAGAAGAACCAGGGAAACCAACCGGCAGAGATCCGCTGAGCAAAACACAGCGGCCGCCAGCGCAAAAAGGGTCCAACCCCCGATCCACGCAAGCGGCCGTTGTCTCATCGCTGGTGTCCTCTTCAAGATTCCCTTTTCTTATTTAAAGAAAAGAGGCAGGGGTTCCAGATAAATAATGTCCGTACGATCCTGGGCGTCGCCCTCTGCCAGAACAGCGGCACGGCCCACGATATTTCCGCCAAATTTCTCCACCAGAGTTTCCAGCGCGGCCAGAGATTCTCCGGTGCTGATGACATCGTCCACAATCAGAACGCGCTTGCCGTTCAGCTGCTCATAATCGGCCTGTGCCAGATACAGCTTTTGTACATGGTCGGTAGTAATGGACTTCACCTCCACATACTGGGGGTCTACCATGTACGCCTTGATCCCCTTTCGCGCCACCACATAGTGACCGCAGCCCTGCTTGGCCATCTCATGAGCCAGCGGAATCCCCTTGCTCTCGGCGGTGATGACCACATCGTGTTCAGGGCACTTTTCCAGCAGCGCCTGGGCGGCTTTCACCGTAATCTCCACATCACCGAACATTACAAATCCCGCAATGTCCAACGTGTCGCTGATCGGGCAGATCGGCAGGTCCCGCTCACACCCTGCAATTGTCATATGGTAGTATTTTTGCTCCATCTTATGTCCCTGTTCCTTTCCAAAGAAAGGGGCCGGGGCGGTTTTCCCGCCCACGCCCTGTTGTTTCTCTTCTCCCCTTCATCAGCCGGGAGGCCACGCCATGGAACGTCCGCCCAGCAGATGAAAATGCAGGTGGCGCACCGATTGGCCGCCGTCCGCCCCGCAGTTATTCACAATGCGGTAGCCGTTTTCCAGCCCCAGTTCCCTTGCCAGACGGGAAGCCACACAGAAAATGTGGGCGACCACGCCACTGTTCTCCTCGGTGAGCTCATCCGCCCCGGCAATATGGGTTTTGGGGATCAGCAGAATGTGAACCGGCGCCTGGGGATCCAGATCGTAAAAAGCCAGAATCCGGTCATCCTCGTATGCTTTCCGGCTGGGGATCTCCCCCTTCGCAATTTTGCAGAAAATGCAGTCGCTCATTTCTATCCTCCTTTCTTACTTATGGATTCGGTCTAAACGATCCTCTTTATTCCTTTACCATACCGGCAACGATTTCCTCCACCGCTGCCAGCGCCTCATCGAGCTTGGTCATATCCCGGGCACCCGCCATGGCGAAATCGGGCTTTCCACCGCCGTTTCCTCCGGCAATCTGGGCCACGGCCTTTGCAATTTTTCCGGCATGCAGGCCGTTCTTCACGGCCTCTTTTCCGGCCGCCACCGCGATGCTGGCTTTGCCGTCCTTCGTGCCGATAAACACGGCCAGTACATTGGGGGCCTTCTCCCGCACGCGGTCGCCCAGCGTGCGCAGCGCACCGCTGTCCGTTCCGGAGAACATGGCCGAAATCACCAACGCGCCGCCGATTCTCTTGGCCCCTTCAAACAGACCGTCCACGCGCATCGAGGCCAGTTTCCCTTCCAGCTCTTCAATGCGGCGGTCCTTCTCTTTTTCCTCCACGACCAGCTGACCGGCACGGGCGACCAGCTCGTGGCTGTTGTTCACTTTCAGCACACTGGCCGTCTGCTCGATGGTATTCATGGCTTTTCCCAACATCTGCAGCACACCGGCACCGGTCACGCCCTCAATCCGGCGCACACCGGCCGCCACCGAGGTCTCCCCGGTGATCTTGAACAGGCCCAGGCGCGCGGTGTTATCCATATGCGTACCGCCGCAGAACTCGCGGGAGAACCCGTCCTCCACGCTGACCACACGGACCACATCGCCGTATTTCTCTCCGAACAGGGCCATGGCCCCCAGCTTGCGGGCCTCCTCAATGGGCATTTCCTTCATGGTAACGGGCACGGCGGCCAGAATCTCGTGGTTGACCAGACCCTCGACCTTGCTCAGTTCTTCCCGCGTCAGAGCGGAAAAATGCGTGAAGTCAAAGCGCACATGGTCCGGCGTGACCAGCTGACCGGCCTGCTCCACATGGGTGCCCAACACCTTCCGCAGGGCCGCCTGCAGCAGGTGGGCCGCCGTATGATTACGCATGGTAAAGTTGCGGCGGACCACATCCACCATCAGCTTCACCTTATTGCCCACGTTCAGGGTACCGGCCGTAACGGTGGCCATATGCATGAAAACCTTGGCATGGTTTTTCTGCGTATCACAAATATCGGCGGCTGCATCTCCCATTTCCAGCGTACCGTGGTCGCCCACCTGGCCGCCACTCTCCGCATACAGAGTGGTTTTGTCAAAAATCAGGGTGACTTCCTCTCCCTGCTGGGCGCTCTCCACCCGCTCGCCATCCCGGACAATCGCCAGGATCTGCGCTTCGCATGCCATCTGCTCGTATCCCAGGAACTCGGTTTCCGGCAGGTCCTCAATCACACTGCCCTCGCCCTCCCAGGCGTCTTTTCCGGCGTTCTTGCGGGCATTGCGGGCACGCTCGCGCTGCTGCAGCATCAGCGAGCGGAATTTCTCCTCGTCCACGTCCATTCCGTGTTCGGCCAGAATTTCACGGGTCAGATCCAGAGGGAATCCGTAGGTATCATTGAGCTTAAAGGCCGATTCGCCACTGAGAGTTCTGCCCTCTTCCTTTTCAATCAGATCATTGAGCATCTGCAGACCGGAATCAATGGTACGGGCAAAATTCTCCTCCTCGATGCGGATCAACTTGAGGATCATATCCTGCTTTTCCCGCAGCTCCGGATAGGAATCCTCATTCATGGCAATGACCACTTCGGCCACTTCCGACAGGAAGCAGCGGTTCACGCCCAGCAGCCGCCCATGACGGGAAGCGCGCCGCAGCAGACGGCGCAGCACATAGCCGCGCCCCTCGTTGGAGGGCATAACCCCATCACCGATCATGAACGTACACGAGCGCACATGGTCGGTGATCACGCGCAGCGAGATATCCTTTTTCTTATCCTCGCCATACGAAACCCCGGCGATTTCGCAGATCTTTTTCATGATGTTCTGCACGGTATCCACCAGGAACAGGTTGTCCACCCCCTGCATAATGCAGGCCAGGCGTTCCAGCCCCATGCCGGTATCAATATTGGGGTGCTCCATGGGGGGATAGTTCCCCTTGCCGTCGCTGTCAAACTGGCTGAATACGACGTTCCAGAATTCCACATACCGGTCGCAGTCACAGCCGGGGCCGCAGGTGGGCTTTCCGCAGCCGTATTTTTCGCCGCGGTCAAAATAAATCTCGCTGCAGGGACCGCAGGGACCGGAGCCATGCTCCCAGAAATTATCCTCCTTCCCCAGACGCACAATATGAGAGGGATCGATGCCCACCTCCTTGGTCCAGATGTCGAACGCCTCGTTGTCATCGAGGTAAATGGTCACCCACAGCTTGTCCTCCGGCATTTCCAGCACCTTCGTGCAGAATTCCCAGGCCCACGGGATGGCTTCTTTCTTGAAATAATCGCCAAACGAGAAATTGCCCAGCATCTCGAAGAACGTGCCGTGGCGGTCCGTGACGCCAACGTTTTCAATATCGCCGGTGCGGATGCACTTCTGGCAGGTGGTCACGCGCTTGCGCGGGGGTGTGATCTCACCGGTAAAATACTTCTTCATCGGGGCCATTCCCGAATTAATCAGAAGAAGGCTGTTGTCGTTTTTGGGAATCAGCGAAAAGCTGGGAAGGCGCAGATGCCCCTTTTCCTCAAAAAAAGCCAGATACTTTTCGCGCAGTTCATTGAGTCCTGTCCACTGCATGATGGTTCGCTCCTGTTCTGTAGATAGAATTGATCGGACAATGAGTATAGGGGACGCAAAAAATAGAGCTCTCCCCCTGTCCGGCTATGGGACGGGAAAAGCCCGTGGTACCACCCAAATTGCACGCCAAAACGGCGTACCGCTTCATTCAGACCCGTAACGAGGGTAAGCCGCCGCCGTTTTCCCCGGCAGTGCCCCGCCTGTACACCCGGCGGAAGGAAAGCGGCTGCTGCTTTTTCCCATTCCGGACAGCCTTCCAGCCGAAAAACTTTCAAAATCTTCCGAAAATTTTTCGAGCCATCCTCTCTGTGGCGGAAAAAAACGCTCTCTTCCCAAAGCATCATTCTTTTTCATTCTCATTATAAACGCCGATGAAAAAAATGTCAATTCCCTGCACGATCCGACAAAAGAGAAAGCGTACCGTCCGCGATTTCTGCAAAGACCTGCGCGCAGGCGCCCTGGTTCTCCGTCACGCCGTCCTGCATGACAGTCAGGGCAAAGCGAGGGTTCTCCGCAGGGAAGAAGCCCGTGTACCAGCACACCACCTCTTCTTCTCCGCCCTGGTACCGGCCGGTCTGGGCGGTACCTGTTTTAGCGGCGGCCGTCGTCCTCTGCGGGGCCCCGTTTTTCGCTGTTCCGCTCTCCACGGCCTTTTTCATCATGGCGGCGATCTGCCCGGCGGTTTCCTCCGACATCACCTGCTCCGGCTTGGAGAGCGCCTGCCGCTGGAAAATCTCTTTTTCCGCATCACAATATCCGTACAGCAAAACCGGGGTGCGGTAAATCCCTCCACCCGCCACCGCGGCCGTGACGGCGGCAATCTGCAGGGGCGTGGCGGTCAGCTCCCCCTGCCCAAAGGAGAAATTGGCGAGATTGGCCGGCTGGAGCAGCGTCTCCTCCCGGGGAAGCTGCCCGGATGCCGTCCAGTAGCCATCTGCCAGCTCCATCGCCCTTCCCAGCCCCATCACCTCCGCCAGCAGCCGAAAACGGGTGACTGGAACCTCCTCCATGGCTTTCACAAAATAACCGTTGCAGGACACCGCAAAGGCCTGCTCCATGGTCACAGCCCCATGGGCTGTCCCGTCAAAGCAGTGAAACAGGACGCCGTCCACCTCGATGGCCCCCCGGCACTCATACACCAACGTTGGATCCACCCCGTTTTCCAGAGCGGCCGCCGCAGAAACCATTTTGAAAACCGAACCCACGCTGTAGGCGGAAATGGCTTTATTGAGATACGAAGCCTCCTCTTCCGTACCGGTCCCCATCCTCGGGCTGCTGCACAGCGCCAGAATCTCACCGGTCTCCACATCCAGCAGGACAGCGGCCCCGCTTTTCAGGGGGGAGGCCGCTTCTTCGCACAGCCTTTGCAGATCTGCATCCAGCGTAAGCCATACACCGGCCCGGGCCTGCTCCCTTGTATCGGTAATCTGCGGCGAAATCCCCTGCAGTACCCGGCCCGAGGCCCCCACGGTGTAATGGATCTCCCACTCTCCCGTATTTTCGCTCAGCCAATCGTCGCACGCCTTCTCGATGCCGGAAACTCCATGCCCCGTATCATCCACCAATCCCAGCGTGTGCGCGGCCAGGGTATCGGGCCCGGTGCGCCGGGTTCCCTGTATGTGGAGTACTCCCTCGTTTTCCTCGGGCAGCGCACCGGAAAACGCATAGAGAAACGGCTTTCCCCCGGCAAACAGGCCCATCACCGCCTGTTTTTCCCCGCTGTCCGGCAGGGCGGCCAGTGACCGGGCCGCCGCTTCTCCCGGGGCGATGGCTGTCAGGGTATACGGTTCACTCCCCGTCAGGGCCGTTCCATGGCGGTCATAAATCGTTCCCCGCTGCGTATCCGCCGTCAGCGTCCATGTGCTCTGCTGTGTGACTGCCTGACGGGCCTGCCCGGTTTTCTGGGCGTTCTCCACGCCCCAGGCGCACAGAGTAAACCCGATCATCATCACGGCAAAAAAAGCCGCTATTCTCTTCGTATGAACCACAAAAATTCCCCTTTCTCTTCCCGCAGATCCACATCCATTTTTTGCAGGGGTCAGAGCGGCGGAAGAAAATCCCCCCGGACGATCCCAAATTTCGGCGTAAAAAAACACCCAAAACCATCTTGCGTTGGTTCCGGGTGTTTTATTCGGTTATTCGGTGCGGATCCGGCGCAGATACGCGCCCCTGGGGATCGGGCGGGGCGTATCCATGTATACGGTCATCACCGCATGGGGCGCCGACTGAATCGGTTCCCCGTCCGCATTCAGCATTCGGGTCGGCGTAATCCGGAAGGGCTTTTCCCCCGGGGCCAGCACATCGAAGGTCTCTCCCAAAAAGAAGCGGTTGCGCTGGGAGACCCGCAGCAGGCCGTTTTCCTCTCCTTCGCAGACGGCAGCCACCTCATAGCCGCGCTCGTAACCGCCGCGCACCGTATCCTGTCCCGGTGCGGTTCCGTCCAAAAAGCCATGAGTGTAGGGGCGGTGGCTGACCTTTTCGGTCTCCTGCAAAATCCACTCCGGCAGCGGCGCGCCGGGATGCTGCTGCTCATAGTCCACCGCCTGCCGGTAGGCCTGGGTCACACAGGCCACATAGTAGGCGGATTTGGCCCGGCCCTCAATTTTCAAACTGGAGGCCCCGGCTTCGATCAGCTGAGGAATCCGGTCGATCATGCACATATCCCGGGAATTGAGGATATAGCTGCCGCGGCCGTCCTCCTCAATGGGAAAGTACTGGCCGGGCCGTTTTTCCTCCACCAGGCTGTATTTCCAGCGGCAGGGCTGCGCACAGTCCCCGTGGTTGCCGTCCCGCCCGGTAAAGTAATTGGACAGAAGACAGCGTCCGGAAAAAGACACGCACATGGATCCGTGGACAAACACCTCCAGTTCCAGCTGCCGCGGCGTTTTGGCGCGGATCGCCGCAATCTCCGTAAGGGACAGCTCCCGGGCCAGCACCACCCGTGAAGCCCCCTGTTCATAGAGGAAGCGGGCGGTCTCTTCATTCATCACGCCGGCCTGGGTGGAAATATGCACCGGGGTGCGGGGCGCGTGGCGGCGCGCCAGCATCATCACCCCCAGATCGGAGATGATGAAGGCATCCACCCCGATCTCTTCGCACGCTTTCAAAAAAGCGGCGATTTCCTCCAGTTCGTACCCATGGGGAACCACATTGCAGGTGACATACACCTTTTTCCCTTTTGTATGGCTTTGCTCAACGGCCGCGCGCAGTTCATCAAGGGAAAAGTTATCGCAGCCCGAGCGCATACCAAACTGCTTGCCCGCCAGATACACCGCATCCGCTCCGTACAAAAGCGCGGATTGCAGCCGTTCGCTGTCCCCCACAGGGGCCAGTACCTCGGGCATTTTCCTCTCCGTCATTCCAGCAGTCCCGCCTCTCTCATATTAGCCTCGTGTTCGCTGCTGGTGCGGGCATAGTAGGGATTTCCGTCCTTGTCATGGCAGAAATAGTAGTACCCGCTCATTTCCGAAGAGGGATCCAGCACGGCACGGATGGCATCAATACCGGGGTTGTTGATCGGCCCGGCCGGAAGCCCCTTGACGGTATAGGTATCATACCGGCTGACATACGTCTCCCGCTCGTCCTCCGGCACGTCCTCCTTGGTACGGTAGGGATAGAACGTAGTGGAGTCGCAATTCAGATAATAGATATCGTGGCTGGCGCCGCTCTCCAAACGGTTTTCCAGAATGGCGGCAATTTTGTACATATCGGCTTCATCGCTGGCTTCGGCCTGCACGATCGAGGCCAGGGTCATCACTTGCTGGATGGTCATGCCGCTCTTTTCGATCATCTCACGCACATCACTGGTCAGGCGCCTGGTCGTGTTGTATACCATTTTGCTCAGCACCGACTCGACATCCTCGCCCTTATAGAAGTCATAGGTGTCGGGGAACAGGTAGCCCTCGAGCTTATAGTACAGCTCGTCCTCGTTCTCGATCTCGGCGACAACGTCATACACCTCGAACGTCTCGTTATCGTTGCACGCCTTGAGCACCTCTTCCGCCGAACAAACGCCGTTCTCCTCCAGCGTCTCTGCGATCTGCAGAACGGTAGCGCCCTCGGGGAACATGATTTTCACTGTTTCCAGGTTCTGCTGGCTCTGCAAGGCGCTGATCAGTCCCTCGTAATCCAGCGAAGCGTCCAGCTGGAAGGTGCCTCCCAGGAAGTAATCCTTATTATTGGTGATCTGGCAGTACAGCTTAAAGAAACCGGTATCTGCAATGGCCCCCGCCTTGTAAAGGGCCTGGGCTGCATCCTCCACAGTGGGATCATCGGGAAGCACAACCTCCACAGTCCCTTTATCCATGCGGTTCATTCCCAGCAGATCGCTGGTACCGCCCACCAGGAAAACCCCCGCGGCCATACCCAGAAGAAGCACCATGACCAGCCATGTAATCCGGAACAGCCACCGATTGCGGGCGCCCTTCATACGGCTGCGACGGCGGTGATTCCGCTTATCCGCACGCTTTTGCTTTCGCTGTTCCTTTTCGGCAGAACCCTCCGGTGCTTTCGGATGGCCGTCACTGAAGCTGGAGATGCTCTCCTTTTCGCCGGTGCCGAACTGCATATCCTCTTCCGGAATCTGAAGAGTAAAATTCTTCACGCGGTCGTTTTGCTCATGATGATCTGTCATTTGGCTCCTCCTGTATATCCGTGATCACCCGGTCCACCCGCCGGTCAAAGGGATCCCGGGGAAGCGCCTGTGCCATACAGTTGGCATAGCACAGGCCCACTGTCCGCCCGGGAAAATGGGCCAGAAAGCGATCGTAATATCCTTTTCCAAAACCAAGCCGGTACCCTTCCCTGTCAAAGGCCAGGCCGGGCACCAGACACAAGGTCGATTCATCCGGGAAAGCCCGCCTGCACCGGGAGGGATCGGGCTCCCAAATGCCAAAGCTCCCGCTTTGCAGATCCCCCGGCTCCCGGATCCAGAAAAACTCCATCTCCCGGGTCCCGGGAACACACCGCGGCGCCGCCGTGGGGAGGTTTCTCTCCCAGCACGCCTGCAGTATGGCAGTGGTGTCCACCTCGATTGCCTTTCCGATAAACAGAAAGACAGCACGGCTGCTGCGAAATTCCCCGCTTTGAAGCAGAGCCTGTGTGATCGCCAGATCCCGCTTCTGCTTTTCCCCGGGTGCCATTTCCCGGCGGATCCGGCGAAAAATATCCCGCGCCTCGCGCTTTTGCCCGCCGGTCATTGTCACAGGTCGGGGCACATCATGCTGCGGGCGATTTCATCGGCCTTTTCCTGTCCGCACAGATAGGCCACGATGGCCCGTGCAAACAGAATCGTCGCTCCGGCGCCCCGGCCGGTAATCACCGAACCGTCCACCACAAAGGGAGCTTCCTCAACAATGGCACCGGTCAGCTCGCCCTCAAAGCCGGGATAGCAGGTCGCGTGCTTGCCCTGCAGCAGCCCCATATGGCCCAGCACCGAGGGTGCGGCACAGATCGCGGCCACCGGCTTTCCCTGCTCGGCACACAGCGAAACCGCCCGGCGCACCGTTTCATTCTGATCCAGATGGGCCGTTCCCACTTTTCCGCCGGGCAGAATGACCATCTCCGTTTCCTCCGGAGAGAATTCCTCCAGCGTACAGTCACAGGTAACCGGAATTTGATGCGAGCCCATGCTCACCTTTCCCATGACCCCCACCGTCTGTACGCAAAGGCCGGCGCGCCGCAGAATATCCACCGTCGCCAGGGCCTCGATCTCCTCAAAACCATCCGCCAGAAAAACCGTAATCATGGTACAACCACTCCTTTTCAGTCCATGGGCAGGCGCAGAAAGGCGCTGCCCGCTGTAATCATTTCTGCAACAGGGCCCGCCGCCATACCGGACGGGACGATCTCCCCACCGGCCCAGTCCCAGGAGACCGGAACCCGGAAAAGAAACCGCTGCGCCGGGCTGCAGGCCAGTAATTCCGAAAAAAGCGCCGGGGATTCCGGCAAAAAATCCGCCAGATGAACAGCTTCCCCCTCTGTTTCCACCAGAAAGCGGCCGGCTGTGCCCCGATGGACCCGCAGGGAAAAAACCTGCTGATAGCGGTAAAGAAGCGACAGCTGGTCCTCCGGCCAGTTCATAGAGCCCTCCGGCAGGCGGAAGGAACCGGTTTTTCCCCTTTGGGAACACGACAGCTGTGACAGCCGTTCACGGGTCCACACCCCTTCCCGGGCCCGGTATACCGGTGAAAACCCGTTTTTTTCATAATAACGGGACAGCCTCGGGGAAGCGGGCAGCAGGATCGTTCCCGCCATACCGCGCTGTGTGCCGTAATCAATGGCCGCCCGGAGCAGCGCCGCCATACAGCCCTGCCCCCGGCATTCGGGCAGCGTGGCTGCGGCGAACAGGTACTGTACGGGCCGGTTCCCTGTGGAAAACACACATTCCGCCGGCAGCAGATATACTGCCGATACGATTTTTCCCTCCTGCCGCAGCACCAGGGCATCCCCGGGGGAAAAGACCCCGTCAAAGAACGCCTCCGTCTCCTCCTGCGTATCCATAAAAGAGGAGCGCCACAGCGCCATTAAATCCCCGCGGTCTTCATAGGATGGACATTGTATTTGCATTGGGATGCCCTCCTTACGGATTTTCCCGCAGCCTTGCGACCCATCTTTCCAGCAGATAGGCCGGCTGATACGAGAGCTTGGCCCGGCGCAGGCCGTCCAGCCCCAGATCCTCCTCACGGTTCACCCATTCATACGGTGCGAGCGCATGCCGGGCAAACTGCTGGTTGATCATGGTATACAACCCCTCAATATGGTCCAGTGCCTTTTCAAAATGGACATCGAACACCCGGGGGTTGATCGCCTCCCCGATGGTAAAGGCTACCGGTTCTCCCGAGACGTACAGCACGCCGCCGCACAGGCATAATTCCTCAAAATGGGTCAGCGCTTCTTCGATGGCAAACTGCTCCTGCCGCAGTTCTTCCGCATCCCCGCCCCTTTCAATATGCCGGGCGGCCCAGCGGGCTTCCACCCGGCGGCAGTCGTCTTTGGTTGTTTTGTCAACCGGCCGGTAATCATACTCGTACTGGCTGCAGAATCGGGTGATGTGGTTGCGCTTTCCGTGCAGCTTCCGCCCGGCCAGCGTGATGAGGCTTTGCGAGGTGTACAGATAATCGGCATCATCCCGGCTCTCCTCAAAAACAAACGTATCCGGCAGAGCTGTTTCCATGCGCTGCCGCTGCTCGTTGGTCACCCCCCACATGGTAAACGGGGTATTCCGCTGGCGGGCATCCTCCGTCAGCTGCCGCAGCACCTGCCGCAGTGCAGGGGCATCCAGTGCCCCGATCGGAAACCCGTACGACCGCATGGCCCCGCCGGTATAACACAGCACAACGGCCCCGCCAATACGGCAGAACTGCGTGTGGTAGCTGTTCCTCCACAGGTACAAACTGCCAAACGCACTCTCGGTTCCTTCATTGCCGAATTCTCTCATCAAGGGTTCCATCCATTGCCGGTCCGCAATGGTTGGTTCCTGGAATGTCAGCATAGAAAAATTCCCACTTCCTTCAATTTCTGCAGAACTGCCCGGGCAATTTCCTCCCTCGGCAGAGGGCTCCCCTCCCTGGCACAAGGGATCACGGTCCAGCCAAATTTCTGCGCTGCATACAGAGCGCTCTCCCGGCATTGCTGCAGGAAGCCGACATTGGCCTCGTGAATATCCTTTTTGGCGCTATCGCCCTGATAGCGTCCGGTCAGCAGCTGCTGGGAGACCTCGACGGGCATATCCAGATACAGCACACAATCGGGCCGGGGCAGCCCCATCTTCTGATACTCCAGGTCCGAAAGCCAGGCGAGAAACGGCTCCCATTCCCCGCGGGGGAGCTTTGTCAGCTGATAGACCATGTTAGAGGTTGTATACCGGTCCGCCAGAATCAGGGAGCCCGCATTATATTCCGGTTCCCAGTCCTTTTTAAACGAGGCATAGCGGTCCACTGCATAGAAGGTCGAGGCCGCATATGCATTCACACTGTCCGCCTGTTTTCCAAACTCGCCGGCCAGGTACATTTTTACCAAAGCAGAGGAGGGGGATTCATAATTGGGAAACGAGATCTTCCGGCAGGGCCGTCCGCTCTGCTGCATGGCGGTATAGAGCAGCTGGCTCTGTGTTCCCTTTCCGCTGCCATCCAGCCCCTCGATGACGATCAGGCTCATTTCTCTTCCTCCGGGCGCAGGGACGGTATACCGGCCTTTTCCCGCACCTCTTTCGCCCTTCCGCAGGACATCTTTCCCTCCGGGCACGGGCCGTACAGGCAGGGCGGCCCCGCCTTGCGGAACAGATTGGGGGCCACTTCGCGCACCTGCTGCAGCATCTGCCAGGCGACCTCGCGGATCTCCCACTGGGCGCGGTTGCAGCAGCGGTGGGAGAAGAAATTCATCAGCGAACGGGCGTTCATGGTGACAATCATCTTGGTGGCACAGGCATTGGGCAGCACAAAACGGGCGTCTTCAATCGCCATTTTCTCCGCCTTTTTGGCCGCGGCCTTTTCCTCCATCCCCCGCTGCATCAGCGTGCGGGTGTGCTCTTCTTTCAGCACCGCCGCAATGGATTCATAGTGGCGCTGGTCCTCTTCCATGGCCAGCAGAAACTCGTCCGCCGCCCGGGGATTGGCGCGGATAGCCGGCGGGATGACGTATTCAAATGCTTTTTCCCGCACATACCGCTGACTTTGCACACTGAAAGAGGCGATCCGGTGCCGCGTGATCTGCGCCAGCAGCGAACGGGAGACCCCCTCAATTCCAAAGGTAAAAACCGCATGCTCGATGGGGCTTTCATGCCCGATTTCCGCCAGCATCTCGACAAACGAGGCGGTCTTCTCCGGGGTCAGCCCGTCCCGGACCGTCTGAATATCCGCAGCGGAATAGCACAGCCTGGCCGCCGAGGCCACGGTTTTTTCCGGTTCAGGCGTATGGGCTAATAAAAGAACGCGGCTCACCGCCACCACTCCTTCTCTTCATGAAAAAATCCAATAATCCTGTTTATTATAGCAAAATACCCCGGATAAAGCAATAAATCTTTCATAAATCCCTGGTACCCACTCACTGACCATATTCCCGCTGCCCCTTTTTTCATAGGCCATGGTATTTCCAAAGCCTTTCCGGAAAAGATAGGGAAAAACACGGAAGGAGATTTTATGGATGCAGGAAAAAAAACACCCGATTCCTACCCCGGAAGAGCTGAAAAAACTGAGTGAAGAGGAGATGCAGCTGCAAAGCGCGCTTTCGCAGAAGGCTTTCAGCGAAAAACCGCAGGCGAACGGGAAATCTTGATCAAATTTTTCTTGCCCTTCTGTTTGAAATAGGATACAATAACAATATATAGGATACAAGCATTTTTGTATCCGCCAGTTCAAACAGGAGGTACATAGTGATATGAACAGAGAGACTCTGCGGGAACTGATTCAGCAGCCCCTGGCACAGGATATGATGGAATCCATGGGCTTTGGCGGGAAGACCGCCGATGATTTCACCCCGGAAGAGGTGGCTCATCTGGAGCCCGTGTGGAAAATTGTGGACGCGACCAAAACTCCCATTCATGTCCCGATTCACGGGGAATATGAGCGCAAATGGTGGAAGGAAGCGGTGGCATATCAGATCTACCCCATGAGCTTCTGCGATTCCAACGGCGACGGAATCGGCGATCTGAACGGCATTCTATCCAAGCTGGATTACCTGAAGGATCTGGGCGTGGACATTCTGTGGCTGAGCCCGATCTACGATTCTCCTAATGATGACAACGGCTATGATATCCGCGACTATCAGGCGATCCACAAGGATTACGGCACCATGGAGGATTTCGACCGTCTGCTGGAGGAAACGCACAAGCGCGGCATGAAACTGATTATGGACATGGTACTGAACCACACCAGTGACGAGCACCGCTGGTTCCAGTCCTCCGTACACGATCCGGACTCCCCCTATAAGGATTACTATATCTGGAGAAAGGGAAAGGATGACCAGACGCCCCCGAACAACTGGCGTTCGTTCTTCTCGGAGAGCGCCTGGAAATACTATCCCGAGCGCGGCGAGTGGGCCCTGCATCTGTTCAGCCAGAAGCAGATGGATCTGAACTGGGAAAACCCGGATCTGCGCCGTGATGTGTACAAAATGCTGAACTGGTGGCTGCAGAAGGGCGTGGACGGCTTCCGGCTGGATGTAATCAACCTGATCAGCAAAACCCCCGGCCTGCCCGACGGCGATCCCCTGTTCGGCAATCTGACCGGCATGGAGAACTATGTGTATGGCCCGCGCCTGCACGAATATTTGAAGGAAATGAACCGGGAAGCTTTTGGCCGGTATGACAGTTATACCGTCGGCGAGGGCTGCGGCCTGGGCGCCCGGACCACCGACTGCATTTCCATGGCCAGCGCGAAAGAGCTGAACACCGTTTTCTGCTTTACCCATATGGAAATGCCGGGCCACAACAAGTATGACCCCTATGATTACGATCTGAATTACCTGAAGGCCCATCTGCTGAAAATCCAGCAGAACGAGGATGCCGACTGCTGGCCCACGCTGGTGTTTGAAAACCACGATAACCCCCGCTTTATCAACAAGGTCTCGCAGGATCAGGGGGAGATCGACCGCTTTGCCCGGCAGTTGGCCGTTCTGACCATGACGCTGCGCGGCACGGTCTTCCTGTATGAGGGGCAGGAGCTGGGCCTGCGGGATGTCACCTTCCACAGTGCAGAGGAATTCCGCGATGTGGAAGCCAAGAACTACTACCGCGAACTGATTCAGAACGGAAAAACCGAAGAAGAGGCCTTTGCCATTGTGGCCCCCGGTACCCGCGACCAGAGCCGTACCCCCATGCAGTGGACGGCCGGGGCGAACGCCGGCTTTACCACCGGCACCCCGTGGCTGCGCCTGGCGGATGATTTCGACGTGCACAACGCACAGGACGAGGCAAAAGATCCCGATTCGATCCTGAATTTCTACAAGAAGGCGACGGCCCTGCGTCATCAGTACAAGACCTTCGTTTACGGCACATTTGAGGCAGTGGATCCTGAAAGGAAGGACTACTTCGGGTACCGCCGTTCGGACAAAGACGGCACGTTCTTTGTGGAAATGAACCTCTCGAAGAAAGCGATCGCACGCCCCCATCCCGTGGAAGGTGAGCTGCTGCTGGCCACTTATGGCGATACGGCGGACGAGCTTCGCCCGTTTGAAGCCAACGTGTATAAGCTGTAACACCCACCGGTCCCCCGCCCGATTGGGCGGGGGATTTTTGTTCACGAAAGAACTCTTGATTATTTTTCCGGATGTGATACCATAAGCGGTATCACCAAGCAGGAGGAAACGATTATGGAACAGTATCTCGGCAAACTCGTCTATCGTGACGGGTTCAATCATTTCGGGCAGGAACTTCTGCCGCTTGTCAGTACCCTGTATGAGGGGGACCTGTTCTCTTTCGATCTGGATGAGGACGGGGTGATGGTTCTGCATGACAACACGCAGATCGGCTGGCTGGACGAGGAGATCGCCCGCCCGGTACGGGTTCTGATACAGAAGGGCTATCAGGCAACCGGTTCGGCCCTGCACATCTACGAAAACGGAGACGATTTTCCCGAGATTGAGATCTCTCTTTTCCTCAAAGAACCGGAACGGCCCGACGAGACCGCCGGTACGCTGGACTCCATTGTCCACAGTGGGGACTACCGGCCGCCGATGACCGCCCGTGAGAAAAAGCTGCGGTGGTTCTGCCGGGTGTACACAATCATTGCGCTGGTCTGCCTGATGTTCGGGGTTCTGTTTGTACAGGGAAGCAGTTTTCTCGTCCGAATTCTGGGCATCGCCCTTCTGGTTCTGGCCGTGGTCAGCTTTGTCCTTGCGTTTCGCATCCGCCCCCAAAAAGGAAAAGCACCCAAATCCTGAAACAGCGCATAAAATCCCCCTTTTTCCACAGACTATCCGGCAGAACGACCGCTGCCCATCCGGACTGAGAAAAGGGGGGATTTTTTTGTCTGCATCATCTTATTATGGCCGGTATACCTGCTGCGAGGATGCGGCGCAGGCGGCCTATCAGGAATTGTCCTCCCCCGGGATTCCTATTCCCCTGCTCCCGGTTCTGAAGCGCTGCGGCGTCCAGCCGGTCCTCTCCTCCTCCCTGACGCAAGGCGCCGCCGGGTGCCTGTATCTGCATGAAGGGCGCTGGTACATGGCCCTGCGCAGCGGTACCCCTGTGGATGAGCAGCGGCTCTCCATTGCCGAGGAAATGGGACACTTTCTGTTGGGGCACCCCATGTGCGGCGGTCAGATCCGCTGTTTTGACCGCTCGCTGTCCGGCCCCCGGCAAGCCAGCGAACGGTTTGCGGTCCGGTTCCTCATTCCCGCCTGCCAGTTACCGGAGGGGCCTCTCTCCCCCGATTTTCTGGCCGGGCGGTTCGTTGTTCCCCGTCTTTTCCTCCTCTCCCATCTCTCCCTGCTGACTTCGGACAGAGAGCGGGCGCGCACAGGCACAAATCCCGGAAAGCCACATACTATGGAAACAGAATCACCGGACACTGTGCCCGGATAAAGGAGGAATTCATGAGTGGCCGAGAACGAACGTATTCCCGAAACCGGCGAAGGCGGCTTTAAGGAGGCAGTCTGCATTGATGCCATGCGCATCTATGACACCTGCAGCGCCAAAGACTGTTTGGAGGATTTGCGGGTGATTCTGCCCGCCAGCCAGACAGAAGCCGTGAATAACGCCACCGGCGTGCGGCTGCGGGACGCCAAAGTATTGACCGTATATCTGGATTTGCAGCCCGTTCCCTTTGACAAAGGTTTTTATTCGGTGGATATGACCTTTTTCTTCGAGGTGAACCTGGAATTATTCGGGCCGCTTCCCAACGGAATCATCCCTTTGTGCGGAATCTGTATTTTCAGCAAAAAAGTGATTCTGTATGGCAGCGAGGGCAGTGTCCAGATGTTCTCTTCCGACAAATCCGCAGATCTGCCGGAGGGAAAGGGCTTACGGAACCTGCCCAAGGCAACCGTGCAGGTCGCCGAGCCCATCGCCCTTTCCGCACGCCTGGCCGACCAGCCCTTTGCGGGCTGTGAAACCGGCTGCCGGATCCCCGAGTGCATCTGCCGCCATTTCGGCGAAGAACTGGACGCCAGCCCGCAGCGCCGCTGCATTCTGGTCACGCTGGGGGTCTTTATGATCGTGCAGATTGTGCGCAACGTGCAGATGCTGATTCCCGCCTATGACTTCTGTGTCCCGGATAAGGAATGCATCACCAATACGGAGAACCCCTGTGACCTGTTCCGCCGGATCGAATTTCCCACGGATCAATTCTTCCCGCCGGATGCGGGAGGATGCGGATGCACGGGATAACTGGCAAAGCCCCGTTTCCCCATAAAAAATGGTAGGCACCGAAAGTGTCTACCATTTTTGCTTGTTGGGAAAACGGCCATCCGGTCGGAAGGCCGCTCATCCAGTTATTATTCCTCTTCTTTTTCGTAGCCCCTCATCAGCCGCGTGTGGCGAAACGGGAACTTTGTAAACAGCAGGCTTTGGTTCTGATACAGGCTCCAGTGACCGGAAAGCGCATAGCTGAGCGTGACAGCCAGCAGAAAATAGTAGTCCCCCGCAAAGCCAAACAGTTCGAACGCGATAAACATGGAGGTAATGGGGCTGTTGGTCACCCCGCAGAAAACCGCCACCAGTCCAACGGCCGCACATAAGGAAGGGGAAAGTCCCAGCACCTGCCCCATCACACAGCCGAATGTGGCCCCCACGAAGAACGAGGGGACAATTTCGCCGCCTTTGAATCCGGCGCCCAGGGTGATGGCCGTCACCACCATTTTGATCAGGAAGGCCTCGGGTCTCGCCTGGCCCTCCATGGCCCGCTCAATCACATCCATCCCGGCACCCATGTAATCACGGGTTCCCAGCAGGAAAGCGATGGCGACCAGAAGAACACCGGCACCGGCGGCACGCACATAGGGGTTTTTGATCCATTTTTGCAATTTGCCGGCCGTGACATGCATGACCTCACAGAAAAGAATAGCCACCGCCGCACAGCCAATGCCCACCACGATGATCTTCCAAACCGAATCAAACGAAATAGCCGGAATATCCAGGATGGTAAAGGTTTCCGGTTCCACCCCCAAAAAGAAAGCGAGCCGCGAAGCCACAAAGGCGGCAAAGACACAGGGAACCAGGGCGGAATAGTACAGGATTCCCACCGTGACCATTTCCAAAGGGAAAATGGCTGCGGCCATGGGCGTCCCGAACAAAGCGGAAAAAGCCGCACTCATGCCGCACATCACCATCACCCGCTGGTCATCCTCATTGAGACGGAACAGCCGGGCAATATTGTCCCCCAGGCTGCCGCCCATCTGCAGGGCCGCACCCTCCCGTCCGGCGGAACCGCCGCACAGATGGGTGAGAACCGTCGAGACAAAAATCAGCGGCGCCATCCTCAGGGGCACCCGTTCTTCCCCATTGGCCGCCTGAATTACGCGGTTGGTTCCCCTGTCCCGGGACATCCCGGTAATCTGGTACAAAAACACGATCAACAAGCCGGCCACCGGCAGAAAATAAATCACCCAATCCGTACTTTGGCGGGTGGAGGTTGCCCATGTCATGCATTTGGCAAACAGACTGCTGAACGCGCCCACAGTCACCCCTGTCAGGCAGGCAATCAGCATCCATTTCAAAAAGGTGCAGGCCTGTTTCCACAGACGGCGGGCATATTCAAAAGCGATGCTCTTTTTCATTCACGTTATCCTTTTGGAACAGCCGGTGAGGCGCCCTGCAGCGGGGAATCCTTGGCATACAAAATTTTCAGGAGAATGGGGGTAACCACCGAGGAGATCAGAATCAGGAGAATCACCGGGGTAAAATACTCCGCACTGAGCAGTCCCACGGACAGTCCTTTCTGCGAGACAATCAGGGCCACCTCACCCCGGGTCATCATCCCAACACCAATTTTGAGCGAATCATTCCAATTGAAACGACAAACACGGCTGATCAGACCGCAGCCAATCACCTTACAGATCAAGGCAACCAGTACAAAACCGATGCTGAACCAGATCAGCGTGGCATTTACGTTGTCAAAGCTGGTTTTCAGACCGATCCCGGCAAAGAAAACCGGCCCAAAGAACAGATACGAACCGGTATCCATCTTCTGGGCAATATACGAACTGTCCTTGACCGAGCAGAGAACAATACCCGCGACGTAGGCACCCGTGATATCGGCAATGCCAAAATACTTTTCTGCGATGTACGCCATGCCCAGGCAGAAAGCCAGCCCGGCAATGGACAGACGGCGGGTATGGGGATTGCGCCGGTCCAGCCACCGGAACAGCTGATAAAACAGATAACCGCCCACAAAAGCCACAAGGAAAAACAGCAGCGTGCTGACAACCACGGCGCCGGCGTCGGACTCGGGATTTTTCAAACCGATGACAAAGGTGAGGACCACGATACCAATTACATCGTCAATAATAGCGGCACTGACGATGGTGGTACCCACTTTGCCCTTCAGTTTCCCCATCTCCTTCAGACACTGTACGGTAATGCTGACAGAGGTCGCCGTCATAATGGTGCCGATAAACAGGGCTTTGTAGAACTCCTCATCCCCCCACGGGGCAAATCCATAAAAGGCCATGTAGAGAAGTGCACCACCCACCAGCGGAACCAGAACACCGCAGCAGGCAATCAAAAAAGCAACCGGTCCTGTGCGGATCAACTCTTTCAGATCGGTTTCCAGGCCGGCCGAGAACATCAGCAGCACCACGCCAATTTCGGCCAGAGCCGCCAGAAAATCGCTTTGCTGAACCCATCCCAATACGCTGGGCCCGATAATCAGACCCGCCAGAATCTGCCCAACCACCTGGGGCATTCTGCATTTTCTGGCAACCAGTCCCATCATTTTAGCCGCAATCAGAATGATGGCAAGATCTCGAAACACTTCATACGCTTGCATTACTATCCATCCTCTTTTCTGATTTTGGGAAGAGTGCTTCTTCTCGTTTGGCATTATAGCACGCATCACAAAAGAAAACAATCGCACGACCGCCGCTTTTTTGATTTTTGGTTATCCGTAGCAGAATATCTTCATTTTGAAAAACAAAACTGTACTCGTTTTT
>JALENG010000008.1 GCA_022767925.1 Clostridia bacterium | reverse complement strand
AATGAAGAGCTGTACAACACCTACGCCGCATGGGAAAACGACCACCCCTTCGACAGCGGGAGCGGCTGGGCCCAGGAGCCGTTCTGCCAGGAGGAGATGCCGGTTTCCGATGAGCTGGCGGAAAAGGCCGCGGGGCAGAGTGACCTGGCCCTGGTGGTGCTGGGCCGTCTGGCCGGCGAGGACCGGGACAGCGAGGCCGAAAAGGGCAGCTACTACCTCTCGGACGGGGAGATGGACCTGCTGCGCACGGTACGGGCGCATTTTGACCGGGTGGCCGTGGTGCTGAACGTGGGCAACCAGATGGACATGAACTGGGATGACCTGTGCGACGCGGTGATGTATGTGTGGCAAGGCGGCCAGGAGGGCGGCAACGGCGTGGCCGATGTGCTGACCGGGCGGGTGACCCCCAGCGGCAAGCTGAGCGACACCATCGCCCGGGACCTTGCGCGTGTGCCGGCCATGAAGAATTTCGGCAACGAGGACAACGACGATTACCAGGAGGATATTTATGTGGGGTACCGGTGGTTCGAGACCTTCGATCCCGAAAACGTAAAGTACCCCTTCGGCTTTGGCCTGTCGTACACCACCTTCTCCCTGGGAGAGACCACGGCCCGGGAAGAGGACGGCCGCTTTGTTTTCTCCACCCCGGTGACCAATACCGGCGCCGTACCCGGCAAGGAAGTGGTACAGGTCTATGTCCGTGCGCCCCAGGGGCGGCTGGGCCAGCCGGCCCGGGTGCTGTGCGGCTTTGCCAAAACCGGCCTGCTGCAGCCCGGCGACACCGAGACCGTGGTGATCCCGGTTCAGAAGGAGACCCTGGCCAGCTATGACGACAGCGGCGTGACCGGGTACAAATCCTGCCGCGTGCTGGAGGCCGGGGAATACGGCTTCTATGTGGGGTGCGACGTGCGCTCGGCCGCAAAGGCCGCTTCCTTCACCCTGCCCGAGACGCTGGTCACCGAGCAGCTGCACGAAGCGCTCAGCCCCACTTTCCCCATGATGCGCCTGCATCCCATGGCGGAAAACGGCATTCTGAAGCCCCGGATGGAACCGGTGCCCACGCGCACCTATGACCTTGCCCGCCGCATCGAGGAGAACCGCCCGGCCGATATCGCCTATACCGGCGATCGGGGCATCACCCTGCAGGACGTCCGGGACGGAAAGAACACCCTCTCCCAGCTGATCGCCCAGATGACCGACGAGGACCTGTGCTGCATCGTGCGGGGCGAGGGCATGTGCTCGCCGAAGGTCACTCCCGGCACGGCCTCGGCTTTCGGCGGACTGACCCCGCACCTGCGGGCGCTGGGCCTGCCGGCCGGCTGCTGCGCCGATGGCCCGTCGGGCATCCGCATGGACTGCGGCACCCGGGCCACCTCGCTGCCCAGCGGCACCCTGCTGGCCTGCACATTCAACGAAGCGCTGAACGAGGCCCTGTTCACCGAGATGGGCAAAGAGCTGTATAAAAACCGCATTGACACCCTGCTGGGCCCGGGTATCAACATCCACCGCTGCCCGCTGAACGGCCGCAACTTCGAGTATTTCTCCGAGGATCCCCTGCTGACCGGCCGGATGGCCTGCGCCCAGCTGCGCGGCATGCATCACGCCCCGGTCACCGGCACGATCAAGCACTTCTGCGCCAATAATCAGGAGCACCGCCGCACCTTTATCAGCTCCAACATTTCCGAGCGCGCGCTGCGCGATATCTACCTGCGCGGCTTTGAGATCGCCGTGAAAGAGGGCAGCGCCCACTCGATCATGACGACCTATGGGGCGGTCAACCACATCTGGACCGCCGGAAATTACGACCTGTGCACCACCATCCTGCGCCGGGAGTGGGGCTTTACCGGCATTGTGATGACCGACTGGTGGGCCAAAATGAACGACGAAAACGAAGAGGCCATCCCGCAGAACACCAAGGCGATGGTCCGCGCCCAGAACGACCTGTACATGGTGGTGGCCGACAGCCTGACAAACTCGGCCCATGACAACACGGCCGAGGCTCTTGCAAACGGTCAGCTGACCCGGGGCGAGCTGCAGCGCTGTGCCGCCAATATCTGCCGCTTTTTGATGAACTCCCAGTGCATGGAAGAGCGGGAGGACGATGACGAAACCGGGACCGACCCCGAAACCGGGGAGAAAACCGCCAAAATTGACTTCATCATCCGGGACGGCGCCGTGCTGGATACCCGTGGGATCGACACCACCCGCGGCACCAATACCATCTATAATACCTATGTTGAGAAGGGCGGCACCTATAAGGTGACGGCCACGGCCTCCAGCGAGGCCAGCGAGGTCGCGCAGATCCCCGTGACGCTGTCGCTGCGCCACCACATGACCATGTTTGCCTTTGTGGGCAGCGACGGCAAAGTGGTGGAAAAGGAAGCCACCATCACGCTGGACCGCGGTACCGAATACATGAAGCTGTATTTCGGGCTCAGCGGTCTTTCCCTGATCCAGCTGCGCTTTGAGCAAATCGACTGAGGCGGGACGTGCTGTCCCGCTCCCCTGTGAAAAATCCCTGCGGGGCGTTCCCTCTTTCTCCGGGAACCTCCGCCAGGGATTTTCCCACTTTTTCATTCGGAAAGGAGACGATCGTTTTTGACCCAGTCCCGCGGCCGCAGCCGCAAAACCCTGGGGGTTCTGTTCATTCTGCTGTCCGCCTTCTGCTTTGCCTTTATGACCGCCTTTGTGCGTCTGGCCGGGGATCTCCCCAGCATCCAGAAGGCCTTCTTCCGCAACGTGGTCGCCATGGTGTTCTCTTTCTGCGTGCTGCTGCGCAAAAAAGAGGGCTTCCTGCAGAAAAAAGAGAACCTCCCCTTCCTGCTTCTCCGGGCCCTGTTCGGTTCGCTGGGCATCCTGTTTAATTTCTACGCCATCGACCACATGGTGCTGTCGGATTCCAATATGCTCAATAAGCTCTCGCCCTTTTTCGTCATCCTGTTCTCCTTCTTTTTTCTCAAGGAGAAAATTACCCCGATACAGGGCATTGCCGTGGTACTGGCGTTTGCGGGCAGCCTGTTTATCATTAAGCCCACGTTTCTGTGGGGCGGCTCCCTTGACAGTATACCGGCGCTGGTGGGCACCCTCGGGGGGCTGTGCGCGGGCCTTGCCTATACCATGGTGCGCATCTGCGGGCAGCGGGGTGAAAAGGGGCCGTTCATTGTGTTCTTTTTCTCCCTTTTCTCCTGCCTGTGTTTTCTGCCCTTCCTCCTGTTTTCCTACACCCCCATGACGGGAATGCAGCTTTTCTATCTGCTGCTGGCGGGGCTGGCGGCTTCCGGCGGGCAGTTTGCCATCACCACCGCCTATCTGTACGCCCCCGCCCGGGAGATCTCGGTGTATGACTACTCCCAGGTCGCCTTTTCCTCGCTGCTGGGCTTCCTGTTCTTCGGACAGGTCCCCGACAGCCTGAGCCTGATCGGCTACGGCATCATCTGCCTGACGGCCATCGGGATGTTTTTGTATCAAAACCGCTCGTAGTGCGGTTTTCTCCCTCCGCTTTCAAAGGCATATGAAAGGAGCGCTTTTTTATGAATCTGCTTGCCAAAAGGAGCATGCGGATGACCGAGGGCAACATCTGGAAACAGATTATCCTGTTCGCCGTCCCCATGCTGATCGGCAACCTGTTCCAGCAATTATACAACACGGTGGACAGCATGGTGGTGGGCAACTATGTCAGCACCCAGGCGCTGGCCGCCGTGGGGTCGGTGGGGCCGGCAATCAACACGCTTTTGGGCTTCTTCATCGGCCTGTCCACCGGCGCGGGGGTGGTGATTTCGCGGTACTTCGGCGCCCAGGACAGCCAAAACCTGCACGATGCCGTCCACACCACCATGCTGCTGTCGCTGCTGGCGGGCGTGCTGATGACCGTGCTGGGGGTGCTGATCACCCCCTATCTTCTGCAGCTGATGGCCACGCCCGACGATGTTATGGACGACGCCACGCTGTACCTGCGCATCTATTTTGCCGGGATTCTGGGGCTGATGGTGTACAACATGGGCTCCGGGGTGCTGCGCGCCGTGGGGGATTCCCGGCGGCCCCTTCTGTTTCTGATCATCACCTCGGTGATCAACGTGGTGCTCGACCTGTTCTTTGTGCTGGTCTTCCACATGGGCATCGAAGGCGTGGCCCTCGCAACCATTCTCGCCCAGTTTATCTCCGCCGGGCTGGTGGTCCGCACCCTGATGCGCACCACCGAGGACTTCCGCCTGATCCTGCGGGATCTTCGCCTGATCCCCCACATTCTGCGGGATATTCTGCGCATCGGCATGCCGGCGGGGCTGCAGATGGCCGTCACCTCATTCTCCAATGTGATCGTGCAGTCGTATATCAATTCCTTTGGGTCGGCGTGCATGGCAGGCTACTCGGCGTACAACAAAATCGACCAGTTCATCATGCTGCCCATGCAGAGCGTCGCCCTGGCCTCGACCACCTTTGTGGGGCAAAACCTGGGCGCCGGCAAATTAAAGCGCGCCAAAAAGGGCACCCGTATTTCCCTGCTGCTGGCCATCAGCTGCACGGCGGTGCTGACCGGCCTGCTGCTGTGCCTGGCCCGCCCGCTGCTGATGATGTTCAGCAGTGAGGAGGATGTGCTCACCTACGGCTCGATGTTCATCTTCTGGCTGTCCCCGTGTTATGTGCTGTGCTGCTTTAACCAGGTGCTGTCCGGGGCCATGCGCGGCGCCGGGGATTCCACCGCCCCCATGGTCATCATGCTGCTGTCGTTTGTGGTCTTCCGCCAGCTGTACCTGTTCGTCGGCACCCAGTACATCCACTCCGCCCTGTTCGTGGGCATGGGCTATCCGGCGGGCTGGCTGCTGTGCAGCATTCTGGTCTCGATCTACTACTTCACGGGCAGGTGGGAGCGCCATTATCACCGGCCCGGCCTTAAGAAAGAGGAAACCGCATGACCCCCGGGCAGGTGCTGCAGGATGTGTTCGGGTACACCGGTTTCCGCCCGGGCCAGGAAGAGGTGGTCGCCCGGCTGCTGCGGGGGAAGGACTGTGTGTGCATCATGCCCACCGGCGGGGGCAAATCGCTGTGCTATCAGGTTCCGGCGCTGGTGCTGCCGGGGATTACGCTGGTGGTCTCCCCCCTGATCTCCCTGATGAAGGACCAGGTGGGCGCGCTGGTGCAGGCCGGGGTCAGGGCTGCCTATCTCAATTCCTCCCTCACACCCCGCCAGCTGCAGCTGGCCATGCAGCGGGCCAGAGACGGGTGGTACCGGATCATCTATGTATCGCCCGAACGGCTGATGACCCCGGCATTTTTGTCGCTGTGCGCGGCCCTGACCATCTCGATGGTGGCCGTGGACGAGGCGCACTGCGTCTCCCAGTGGGGGCAGGATTTCCGCCCCGAGTACCGGCAGATCCCCGCGTTCCTGCGAACCCTGCCCCGCCGCCCCGTGGTGGGGGCGTTCACCGCCACCGCTACCCCGCAGGTGCAGCGGGATATCCGAAAATGGCTGGAGCTGCGGGACCCGTTCTGCATGACCACCGGCTTTGACCGCAGCAATCTCCGCTTTTTCGTGGAGAGCCCCCGGGATAAAAAGGCGGCGCTGCTGCGGTTTTTGCGGCCACGGAAAAGGCAGAGCGGTATTATTTACTGCGCCACGCGCAAAAACGTGGAGGATATCACCGAATTTCTGCGGGATAACGGGTACCCGGCGGTGCGCTACCATGCCGGGCTGGAGCCGGAGGAGCGCACAAAAAGCCAGGAGGACTTTCTGTTCGACCGCGCTCCCCTGATTGTCGCCACCAATGCGTTCGGAATGGGGATCGACAAATCCAACGTCTCGTTCGTGGTCCACTACAACATGCCCCAGAGCCTGGAGGCGTATTATCAGGAGGCCGGCCGCGCCGGGCGGGACGGAAACCGGGCCGACTGCCTGCTGCTGTACGGAAAATCCGACGTGATGACCGCCCGTTTTCTGATTGAACACCGGGAGGAAAGCGAGAATGCTTTCCCCCTTTCCCCGAAGGAGCGGGAGGAGGCCCGGCAGAAGGATCTGGAAAAGCTGCGGCAGATGACCTTTTACAGCACCACCCACACCTGCCTGCGCCGGTTTATCCTGCGGTATTTCGGGCAGGAATACGATCAGGAGAACTGCGGGGGCTGCAGCGTGTGCCTATCCCTGCCGCGGGATTCTGCGGCGGCCCCGGCCCGTGTTTCCGCGCCGTCCCGGCGCCGGGGGATTTTGCAGGGAGACGGGACGGATGTGGACCCTGCCCTGTTGGAGGAGCTGAAAAAGGTGCGCCTGTCCTTTGCCCGGCGGCTGGGAGTTCCGGCCTTTACCATTTTTACCGATGCCACCCTTTTGGATATGTGCCGCCAGCGCCCGCAAACCCCGCAGGAGCTGCGGCAGGTCAGCGGGGTAGGTGAGGGTAAGCTGCGCCGCTTCGGTGACGCCTTCCTGCGGGTTCTCACCTCCCGCCTGTGAAAACGGGAAATCCATCCACAAAAAAGCAGAACGGAAAACTCTTTCCGTTCTGCTTTTCTGTTCTCTACAAAAATTCCGTCATGTTCTCCCGGTACCACAGGGGCAGGTGGGTGCGCTGGCACCGGGGATTGCGCCTCTCCCGGATGGCAATCGCCCGGACAAAGGTTTTCCACCACTGCCGGAACTGCGCCTCTTCCTCCCCGGGGTCCGGCAGGGTGAAATCCGACGCTGTCAGGATCTGCGGCCGGTACGGATGGTAGTACAGCACCTGCCCGTGGGTTTTGTCCGCAATCAGAAACGTTTCCTCCGGATAGCGGTCGCAGAAATGCGGCGCC
>JALENG010000068.1 GCA_022767925.1 Clostridia bacterium | reverse complement strand
TTAAGTACAGCCGCTCCTGCAGGCGGCGCTTATTCTCCGCCCGGTCATCCAGCGTCTCCACCGTATAATTCTGATAGATGTTGGGGTCCGTCTCAGGATTGTAGTTGTCCACGTCGATGCCGTTGAGAATACCGGACAACTTCCACGAGCGCTGCCGCAGAATGTTATCCAGCCGGTGTGAATACCACGGATCCAGAATTTCCTGGGCATAGGTGGGGCTGACTGTGGATACCCAGTTGGCGCACTCAATGGCGCCCTTCAGAATATTGACACAGCCATCGTATTCCAGCAGGTGGGTCTGGTTCTGGGGCACGCCCAGCACATCGCTGAGCAGCTCCATTCCGTACTTGCCCTGATACTGGATATTGTGGATGGTAATCAGGGTTTTCATCCCGCGGTACCAATCCTGATTGGCATAGAACAGATGGTAGTACACCGGAATCATGGCCGTCTGCCAGTCGTTGCAGTGGATCAGATCCGGCTTAAAATCAATACAGGGCAGCATTTCCAGCGCCGCACGGGACAGGAATGCAAACCGCTCGGCGTCGTCATAATAGCCGTACAGGCCTTTGCGCTTAAAATAATACTGGTTATCCAGCAGATAATAGATCACGCCGTTATATTTGGCCTGGAAAACCCCGCAGTACTGGCGGCGCCAGGCAACCGGCACCGACAGCGAGGTGAGGAACTGCATGTTGTCCTTCATCTCCTGGGGGATATCCTCGTACAGCGGCATGACAATCCGGCACCCGATCAGTCGGGCGCGCAGAGCCTGCGGCAGCGAACCGGCCACATCGCCCAGACCGCCGGAAGCGGCAAAGGGCAGGGCCTCGCTGGTGCAGAATAATACTTTCATAAATTTTCACACCTTTCCTTGTATGGGGCTACAGGGAACCGCGCCGTCGTTTTTACACAATGCTCCCCTTGGCAATAAATACCGGATAGGACTGGAAGCCCATCAGCGTGCGCTCGTTCTGAATCTGCACATCCTTGTCGGTTACCACGTAGCTCAGGTTGCTGTTCTCGCCGATGACGGAATCCTGCATGATAATGCAGTTCTGCAGTTTGGCGCCCTTTCCCACTTTGACGCCGCGGAAAATAATGCAGTTCTCCACTTCGCCCTCGATCAGGCTGCCGTCGGCAATCAAGGAATTCTTTACCTTCGAGCCCAGGCCATAGCGCGTGGGCATATCGTCGCGCACCTTGGTATAAATGGGGCGCATGGGATTAAACAGCTGCTCGCGCACCTTCGGCAGCATCAGGGCCATGTTGGCCTCGTAGAAGCTGTTGATCGAGCAGATGTTGGCCGAATACCCCGTGAACTCGTAACCGAAAATCCGCAGGCTGCTCAGGTTGCGCTGCAGGATATCGCGGCCCAGATCATAGGCATTGCGGCTGACGCTCTCCTGTACCAGGCGCATCAGCAGGTCACGGCGCATCAGGTACATGCTCATGCCGTAGTTATATTCCCCTTCCACACTGGGGTTAACCAGCAGCTCGACCACGCGGCCCTCCGGCGACGTGGAGAGCGTGAGGGTATCGCTGCCGCGGGCGGGAATCTTCCCGGATTTGTACACCACGGTGATATCGGCCTTGTTGCGGATATGGGAAGCGAGTACATCGCCGTAATCAATGTTGCAGACGATGTCGCAGTCCGAAATCAGCACGTATTCCTCGCGAGAATTGACAATAAAATTACTGATCGCCGACAGGGCCTCCACGCGGTTCACATACCGGCTGTTCTCGGTGCCGAACGGCGGCAGGATATACAGGCCCTCGCGTTTACGGGACAGATCCCACGCTTTGCCGGAGCCCAGATGGTCCAGCAGGGACTGGTAGTTGTTGTTGGTGATCACGCCGACCTTGTTGATGCCGGAGTTGACCATGTTGGACAGGGGGAAGTCGATCAGGCGGTACCGCCCGCCAAACGGGGCCGACGCCAGGGTACGAACCTCGGTCAGTTCATGAACTTTTTCATCATGCACATTGGCAAAAAGAATGCCCAGAATGTTGTTGCCTCTCATTTCTTTTCCGCCTCCTCTGCATCAATCATAACTTTGGGTGCCACGTTGCTTTCGGCGGGCAATTTGCAGCCGGGGCCTACCACGGCCACACCCCAGTCATCCTTGTTCTCCATATTCTCCGGGCGTTCGCCGATCACCGAACCGGCACCGACCACGGCGTCAGTCGCCACGATGGCATACTGAACCACGGCCCCCTCTTCAATGCGGGCACCGGGCATGATAATCGAATCGCGCACCACAGCGCCGGGTGCCACATATACGTCGCTGGACAGCACACTGAAATCCACCGTGCCGTACACATTGCAGCCCTCGGAAATGGTGGAATTCTGCACGCTGGCGGAAGAGGCAATATACTGCGGCGGCAGTGCCTGATTGCGGGCATAGATGCGCCAGTCATGGTCGTTCAGATCCAGCGGAATCTTGGGATCCAGCAGATCCATGTTCGCCTCCCACAGGCTTTCGATGGTTCCTACATCCTTCCAGTAGCCCGAGAAATTGTAGGCCATCATTTTCTCTCCGGCTGCCAGCATGGCCGGCAGCACATCATGGCCAAAGTCGTTGCTGGATTTCTTGTTCGCCTCATCCTCTTCCAGATAATGGCGCAGCTTGCTCCAGGTAAAAACATAAATGCCCATCGAGGCTTTCGTGCTCTTGGGATGCTTCGGCTTCTCGTCAAACTCATAAATCGAGCCGTCCTCATTGGTATTGAGGATACCGAAACGCGAGGCCTCGGCCAGGGGCACTTCCTGTTCGGCAATGGTGCAGGCAGCCTCGTTCTCCTTGTGGAAGGCCACCATCTTGCTGTAATCCATCTTGTAGATATGATCGCCCGACAGAATGACTACATAATCAGGATTATAGCGGTCGATAAACCGGATATTCTGATAGATGGCATTGGCCGTACCCTTGTACCAGTCCGACCCACGGGCGCGCTGATAAGGAGGCAGCACGTGTACGCCGGCATTCATCGAGTCCAGATCCCAGGGCTGGCCGCTTCCAATATACTCATTGAGTTCCAGCGGCTGATACTGGGTTAGCACACCCACTGTTTCGATGCCGGAATTAACACAGTTGGACAGCGGGAAGTCAATAATCCGGTATTTCCCCCCAAAAGGAACGGCAGGTTTGGCCTGATTCCTCGTTAATACACCCAGCCGGCTTCCCTGACCGCCTGCCAGCAGCATAGCAACAACTTCTTGTTTCGGTAGCATTCAGATTCCTCCTCAGCAGGTTTTGTCGTCTGAAAAGTCTGTTTCCCCAAAAAAACAGCCCCAGCGATTTCCAACGTTCTGCCCAATTTGATGCAGGCAAAGAGGCCCGTTTTCTTTACGGAATCCCGGCAAAAGTATCCGAAAAGCTCCATCCCTATCAAACAAATTATGGCATTTATTATCATACCACAATACGAAAAAAGTGCAAGCGCTTTTTGTCGTTTTCTTAAAACATTACCGATACTTTTCTTTCTAAATTAGTTATATTGACATTCATTTTTTCTCTTTTTTCCAAATTGTCCCGGTCCTTTTTTCCGCCTGTTTCCTCCAAAAAACGACAAAAAGAAACCCCCGCACAGAAGTTGTGCGGGGGTTTGCTGTTATGGTTGAGAAATTACAGCTCTGCGAAATACTTAATGGTGCGAACCATCTGAGAGGTGTAGGAGTTCTCGTTGTCGTACCAGGAAACAACCTGTACCTGATAGGTGTCGTCATCCAGCTTGGCAACCATGGTCTGGGTAGCGTCAAACAGAGAGCCATAGCGCATGCCGATTACGTCGGAGGACACGATCGGATCGGTGTTGTAACCGAAGGACTCGGACTCCTGAGCCTTCATGGCGGCGTTGACGGAATCAACCGTAACATCCTTGCCCTTAACAACAGCAACCAGCAGGGTGGTGGAGCCGGTCGGAACCGGTACACGCTGAGCAGAGCCGATCAGCTTGCCGTTCAGCTCGGGGATAACCAGGCCGATCGCCTTGGCAGCACCGGTGGAGTTCGGAACAATGTTCTGAGCACCAGCGCGGGCACGGCGCAGGTCGCCCTTACGATGCGGGCCATCCAGGATCATCTGATCGCCGGTATAAGCATGCACGGTGGTCATGATGCCGCTCTGGATCGGATAAGCGTCATTCAGAGCCTTCGCCATAGGAGCCAGGCAGTTGGTGGTGCAGGAAGCGGCGCTGATGATCTGATCGTCAGCGGTCAGGGTGTTCTCGTTTACGCTGTACACGATGGTCTTCAGATCGTTGCCAGCGGGAGCGGAGATAACAACCTTCTTGGCGCCGGCATTGATGTGAGCCATTGCCTTGTCCTTCTTGGTGTAGAAGCCGGTGCACTCCAGCACGACATCAACGCCCAGTTCGCCCCAGGGGCAATCGTTCGCGTCTTTTTCGGCATAGATGGTGATCTTCTTGCCGTCAACCGTGATGCTGTTCTCGTCGGACTCGACGGTATGGCCCATACGGACATAGTTGCCCTGAGCGGTGTCATACTTCAGCAGGTGGGCCAGCATAGCGGGGCTGGTCAGATCGTTAATTGCGACGATCTCGTAACCTTCAGCACCGAACATCTGACGGAAAGCCAGACGGCCGATACGGCCAAAACCATTGATTGCAACTTTTACTGCCATAAAATGGAACCTCCTAAAATAATTGATGGGTATAACGGGTAAATAACACTGTGCCTTTATTTTATAGCATTTCGGGCAAGAATACAAGTCCTACAGAGGAAAATTGTAGCTTTTCCCGCCTTCCGGCGGCAATTTTGTTAAAAATTTATCCTACTTTTCGGATTCCCCATGCTGTTTCCGAGTGTAATCCTCCAAAACGCGCCGCAATTCCTCCTCATTTTCCGGGCTCTCTTCCTCCCCGTCCGGTTTTTCTCCATTTCTCTCTGCCTCCGGGGGAATCCTCTCCGGAACCGAGGGAATTACTGCCTGCTCCGGTTCCTCCTCTTCGAGCTCCCGGCGGTGGTCATCAGGCACCTGTTCTATGGGGGCTGCCAGCAGCCAGCACAGGGCAAACAGGCACTGGGCCAGCAGATACAGATGGAAGTACACCGGCAGTGCGGACACCCGCTCGCCGATTCCAAAATCCGCCAGCAGGCAGGAGACGGAAACTCCCAGTCCCACCGCAATTGCCGCAAAACCGTACATGCGGGCGCGGCGCAGAAACATGCTGCTCTCGCCCGTATAGCTGCGGCCGTGGTAGAAGAAAAACAGCAGCATCAAGCACTGAGGCACCAGATCATAAAAATTGTGCAAGCGGCCGGAAGACGCGGAAAACTCGACGAACATCTGCAGCAGCCATACACACAGGAAAATAGGCTGCACCAAAAACAGAATCGGTTTGGAGCGGCACACCCCCACGCCCCACAAAAGCGGGGGATACAGACACAAAACGGCCAATCCGGACAAAACAGCCAGTCCCAGCACGGCCCATGCGGCCAGCTGCTGGCTGACGCCGCCGCTCTGCAGCATCTTCCACTCTCCCACGGCACATCCCAGCAGTGTAACCCCCAGCAGCAGGCCGGACCAGGCCGCCGCCGGACAGGGTTTCTCTTCGGGGTACCCGCAGCTTTTTTTGTTAAGGCGCACCCCGATCATCAAAAGCAGGGCAACACCGGCCAGAACCAGTGAAAACCAAGGTGCTGCCGCCGGCAGCCATACACTGCCCGCAGCAGCCGCCAGCCCCGCCCCTATGGCGAGGACTCCGGGGATCGTCCCTTCCTTTTTCTTCATCTTTTCATCTCCCATTAAAAACCATTCCCACAGAGTCTTTTATCTGCGGTTCTCCAGCGGCACATACTCGGCGCCGGGCGCCACCGCGCGATAAGCCGGACGCATAATCCGTCCGCCGGTCATCATCTCTTCCATGCGGTGGGCACACCATCCGGCAATACGCGATACCGCAAACAGCGGGGTGAACAGGTCCGCTGGGATGCCCAGCATCTGGTAGACCAGACCGGAATAGAAATCCACATTGGCGCATACCACTTTTGCATCCCCCTTGGTCCGGTAAAAGACCTCCGGGGCCAGGCGTTCCACCCGCTGGAACAGCCGGAATTTTGCTTCCATTTCCGTTCCCTCGGCCAGGGCTGAGGCTTTTTCTTTCAAAATGGTGGCACGGGGATCGCTGAGAGTGTAGACCGCGTGGCCAATCCCGTAAATCAGGCCGCTGTGGTCCCCCACTTCCCGCCGGACGATTCTCTCCAGATAACTGGCCACCTCGTCATCGCTCTCCCAGTTCTCCACATGATCCATCAGGTCCTCCATCATCATCATGACCCGGTGGTTGGCGCCGCCGTGCTTGGGCCCTTTCAGCGAACCGATGGCCCCGGCGATAGTGGAGTAGATATCCGTACCCGATGAGCTGAGTACCCGGGCCGTAAAGGTCGAATTGTTGCCGCCGCCGTGCTCGGCGTGAATCATCATGCACAAATCCAGCAGCTTTGCCTCTTCATCCGTGAACTTGCGGTCCGGGCGCAGGGCGTTGAGAATGGACTCCGCCGTGTGGTGCCGGGGATCAATCGGATGCAGGAACATACTCTCGTGATCGAAATGCCGCCGTTTGGTCTGATAGGCATAGGCCATAATGGTCGGCAGCTGCGCCACCAGCTGGATGGACTGGCGCATATTGTTCTCCAGCGAGGGGTCATCGGGATTGTCATCGTAGGAGTACAGCACCAGCACCGCGCGCCCCAGCTTGTTCATAATATTCCGGGACGGGGCCTTCATAATCATATCTTCCACAAAGTATTCCGGCAGTTCCCGGTTTTCAAACAGCAGTTGCCCGAACTCCTCCAGCTGATCCCGGGTGGGCAGCTTGCCGAACAGCAGCAGCCACACCACCTCTTCAAACCCAAACCGGTTTTCCTGCAGGCAGCCGTTCACAATGTCATTCAGATCATAACCGCGATAAGTCAGCCGCCCCTGATCCGGAATCTTTTCCCCATCGTCAATCAGATAACCGTGTACATTACAAATCCGCGTCAGCCCAGCCATCACACCGGTACCATCCTCATTGCGCAGGCCTCGTTTTACACGGTATTTTTTGTACATTTCCGGCTTAATCTGGTTATTGGCACGGTATTCACGGCATAAATCTTGCAGGGTAAGGTTCTCCTTTTTTTCACAGCTCATAATCCGCCGGGCTCCTTTCTTCCTTTTCCAAAGAGGGAAATTCCATAAACCGCCGATATTTTGAATTTCATTGTACCCCACCGGTTCCTCCGTGTCAATCCTTCCACTTTTTCTCTCCGTTTCTCTGCATTTTACCCCGGTTTATCCTTCATAATTTTTGCAAAATCGGAGATATTTCAAATTAAACTTATTTTAAAATGAATGATTGCGTTTTGAAAATTGTAAAAATTCCTTTAGGAGGTTTTTCCTATGGCTGCTTTTCCCCGCCGTTTTCCGGTTCGCTTTCTATGGCTGATATGTCTGCTGCTTTTCGCGCTGGGGCTAGCCTTGCCGGCAAACGGCCAGCCCGCCTCAAACGGGGAGGAACCCGGCGGGGAAACGGACAGCTTTTCCATATTGGACACCTCCACCGGAGAGGTGCTGACTGTACCGGCCCGGGAATTTCTCATAGGCGGTCTGATCTGCGAGATGTCCCCCACCGATGAAGAGGAGGCACTGAAGGCCCAGGTGGTCGCCATGTACACGTACTACAGCCGCCTGCGTCAGATTCGGCGCGACCCGGAAAGGGAACCGGATCCCGCCCTGAAGGGGGCGGATTTTTCGTGCAGCACACAGTCATACCTGACCTATACCACGCAGGAGGAACGGCAGGCGCGCTGGGGCAGCAGTTTTGAGACCTATGAAGCGCGCACCCGGGAGATCGTCGAATCGGTCTACGGCCAGCAGCTGCGGGATTCCCAGGGGGCGCTGGTGTGCGCCAGCTATTTCGCCATCTCTTCGGGTCAAACCGATGCCGGCGCGGATGTGTGGGGCGGAGAGGAAGACTGCCTGCAGGCAGTCGCCAGTCCCGGGGATCTGTATGCCCCCGGTTACATGACCACCGTTTTCTTTTCCCAAAGCGAGCTGCGCGCGGCGCTCTCCGCCGCCTTTCCCCAGGCCAGACTGCCGGACAGTCAGGTGCACAATGCCATCACGCTCACCGATATTTCCCGCTCCGGCACCGTTTTATCCGCCGAAATCGGGGGATTCCCCTGTACAGGCAGCCAGCTGCGCATAGCTCTGGGGCTGCGCTCAGCCCATTTCTCCTTCGAAACCGGAGAGGACGACACGGTGGTTTTCACTGTGAAGGGATGGGGTCACAACGTGGGGATGAGCCAAACGGGGGCCTGTGCCATGGCCCGCTGTCACATGTCCTACCAGGAAATTCTAGCCTGGTACTACCCCGGCAGTACCCTGTATATTCCCTAAAGGGCAGGAGCTTTCCGTTTTTCCCCACCCGCACAGCAAATGGTTTTTCATGCCCCGGTGATCTTTTTATTTTTAGAGCCAAAGCCCCAACAGAAAAAGCCGACAGAGCTCTGCCGGCTTTTTCTCAGGATTCCCCTGATTTTTTTGTCAGATCCTGCTGGCGAATCGTCTGCCGCATAGACAGAAGAGACGCCGGTGCGACGCTCAGGGTTCGCACCCCGATGGAAAGAAGGAATTCGGTCATTTGCGGATCGGCGGCGGCCTCGCCGCACACATCCGCCCAGATGCCCGCCCGGCGGGCGCTGTCCACTGCCATGCGCAGCATCCGGCGCACCGGTTCCTGATTGGCGCTGCACAGGGCCCCCACTTTGGGGTTGCCCCGGTCCGCCGCCATGACAAACTGGGTCAGATCGTTGGTGCCGATACTGAAAAAGTCCACTTCCTGCGCCAGTTCGTCCCCCATCATCACCGAAGCCGGTGTTTCGATCATCACGCCGATTTCGTACTGCGTGGAGTGGGCAATTCCCTCCTCCTCAAGGGTGCAGGCCGCCTGCCGCAGCAGCCGCCGCACCGTGCGCACCTCTTCCACCGATACCACCATGGGGATCAGGATGCCCAGCTGGCCCAGGGGAGCCGCCCGCAGCAGGGCGCGCAGCTGTGTCATCAGAATATCCCGGTGCTCCAGGCAGAAGCGGATGCCCCGCCGCCCCATCACCGGGTTTTCCTCCCGGTCCATTTTCACATAGGGGATCTGCTTATCCGCGCCCACATCCAAAAGGCGAATGATGACCTTTTTCCCCTGCATCTGCTGCAGTACAGCACCGTACGCCGCCGCCTGCTCCTCCTCCGAAGGCATCTGTTCGCAGTACATAAACAGATACTCGCTGCGGAACAGGCCAATCCCGTCCGCGCCGCAGTCCCGCACGCTGGTCATATCATCGGGGTGGCCGATATTAGCCATCAGCTCCACCGGCGTACCATCCATCGTGATTGTCTGCACACCGCTATAGGTTTTCAGCGCTTGGCGGCGTGCTTCAAACTCCTGCCGCATCCGGGTGTATTCCCATTTCTCCTCTTCCCCTGGATCCCGCAACAGTTCGCCGGAAAAGCCGTTGAGAATGGCAAAGAACCCCCCTCCCCGGGGAAAATCCCTGACCCCTGTCACCGCGGGGATGCCCAGGGACCGGGCCAGAATCGCCGCATGGGACATCTGCGACCCCTGCCGCAGAATCAGCCCCAGCACCTGCCCGGGATCGAGAGCCAGTGTCTGGCTGGGCAGAATATCGTCCGCTGCCAGAAGATACGGGGCGGGCCAATCCTCTTCCGAAGGCAATGCCGCCCCGTCCCCAAGGGGGGTATCCCCGGCCAGCTGCTGTAGAACCTGCCGCTGGACATCGCGGATATCGGCCCCCCGCGCGCGCATGTACTCGTCATCCATGGCGTCGAACAGGTTACCGTATTCCTCCCCCACCGCCTGCATGGCAACTTCGGCAGAGAGCCCCTCCTCCATAATTTTGCGACGCACGCGCAGCAGCAGCTCCTCATCCTGCAGAAGAGCCAGCTGAATCTTAAAAATCCCGGCATAGTGCTCCCCTACCCGGGCAAGGGCCTGCTGATACAGCTCCGTCATGTGGGAGCATGCCCCCACGCGGGCCTGAAGAAACCGCGCCCATTCCCGCGGCCGGTCCTTCTCCGGGGACTGCGTATGGGTAAACGTACCGGCCTCCGGCAGATTCGGCAGCCATTCCCGCACGGGACCGAGTGCGTACCCCTCTGAAACAGCGATTCCGCGATATTTTTTCATAAAACCTGCCCTCCTTGCCGACGCCTTGTAACCGGGCTGACCTTATGATTCTATGATAACATGGCCGCTGTAGATTGTCAATTTTTGTAGGATCTCACTATTTTTCCCGGGGCATTCTGCTCTTTTTGCAAACCCTTTTGTCCTCCACTCTCAAAACAGAGCCGTCCATCTGGGTGTTTCACCACAGGGACGGCTCTGTTTTCCTGTCGGCTCTGTATTTCTTATCCGGCAAAATACAGCTTATTGGAGACATCGGTATCGCAAAGCTGCTTAATGCTGTACACCGCCATCAGCTGGGTGATCCCCTTTTCCTCAATCAGCTGATAGATGTCCCCGTTATAGGCGCGCAGATCCACCACATACACTTCCTCGTAGTGCTGGGCCAGGAAGGGAACGAGGCAATTGGCGTAGCTGTCCTTGATCACCAGCAGGCGGCTGCCGTCGTGAATGTTGTCGTTGCGGATCACATCGCAGGCGTGGTTTCCGCCGAGGAAGGTACTGTACTTATCCTTCTGTTCCAGGTATTCCTCCCAATACAGGCTCTCGGTCTGCTCACCGGTGATCATCGTCTGCGTAAGGTTCCCGCCATCCGGAAACTGGGGCAGATAGAATTCATCCGCCTGGGGAAAAAAGGTGATCGCTTTGGAATACAGGGTGCCCAAAAAGGAGTCGGACACCTTTTGAAGCGTGTACATTTCCGGATTCAGCGGTTCTTTTCCCACCGCCCGCATGATCTCCTGGTACGCCGTGCTGGCCCCCAAAAGGTTCCAGTGGTGGTCGGTCTTATAATAAAAGTCCCCGTTTTCCAGCGAGAGGGTATCGAACAGATCGAGAACCTCGGTATCCGGATGATCCTGTGCGGCCTGCTGCAGCTGCTGCAGTTCCTGCCGCTGGTCGTGCTCCCAGGCATAGTCCGGCAGATATTCTTTCTGCATCTGCGCCCCACTGGGGACCGGCACAATCAGAAGCGGCACCCCCGCGTTTTCCCCAAAAGCGGCAATTCTCTCACAATTTTTCTCAAAAACGCCGGTCTGGTCATCCAGCAGTACCTCGTACAAATGGCCGTTCTTGCCAAAGTACACGCCGCCTTCGGCCGGGCGCGCACTGTAATTGCCGCCGCTGTCCTTTTTCCCCATGGCGAGGTTCACTTCCGTGTTCAGCGAAATGAAAAAGCTGCGCAGCGGGAAATGATCGCACATATA
>JALENG010000067.1 GCA_022767925.1 Clostridia bacterium | reverse complement strand
TCACTTCCGCCCGGGTTTTGGCATCGCGGCGCATGATTCCCCGCAGGGCAGAGGTATAGGTCGAGGCCCCCGCCGCCCGTGCCCCCCGCATGGTCATGCACAGATGCTCAGCCTCGATTACCACGGCGACCCCCTGAGGTTGCAGATTTTCATACAGAAAATCCGCCACCTGCGCGGTCAGGCGCTCCTGCACCTGGGGCCGGCGGGCAAAGCAATTGACAATCCGCGAAAACTTGGAAAGACCGATAATCCGCCCGTTCTGGGGAATATAGGCGATATGTGCTTTTCCCACAAAAGGCAGCAGATGATGCTCGCACACCGAATAAAGTGGGATATCCCGAACCAGCACCAGTTCATTATGATCCGGATCCTCATCAAAAATTTTGAGGTACTGATGGGGATCTTCTTCGATACCTGAAAAAATCTCGGCGTACATACGGGCCACACGGTTGGGGGTCTCCTTCAGACCGCTGCGTTCCGGATCTTCTCCAATAGCCGACAGCAGCTCATATACCGCTTTCTCAATTCGTTCCTGATCCATATGATCTTTCCTTTCCTGCCAAAACATTTTATCTGAAAAGGGGCGCGCCCGGTCAGCTTTGCAGAACGATCACAATACCCCGCTCTTCTTCCATACAATAATAGACGCAGTCACTGTAGGAAATCCCGGCCCCCTGGCGGTTAGCCTGCGCCACGCACTCGGTAAATATATTTCCGTCATCATAAAAAATCCGCTGTACCGCATGTTCGTAGGAGAGTTCCGGCGGAATATACAGAGCTACGGTTCTCTCCTTCGTAGCCATGGCCTGCACCATCGCCGCCGTCAGGTTCTCTTCCTCCTTTTCCGAAAAGGAGAGGGCGAAATTGGGATAATAGGTCAGAGACTCCTCTGTACAGGCCGGCATGGGTGCATTGAGCAGCGCGCGGTTTTTCCTCCGTTCTTCCTGAGAAAGGGCGGTAAAATCCCCGGAGGGGGTGTGGGTTTGGGTGATTTTTTCATCGGAAACATTAAAATACCGGTACAGAAGAACCGGTGAACTGGTATCATCCCACGTCAGGTCCACATGGACCCATTCCCCCTCGATTTTTGCCATGTTCCACATATGGCCGCCATCTCCGGCTGTTCCGGTGATACAGCGGCAAAGAATTCCGGTCTGATTCAAAAGCAACTGCAGCGTACGGGCATATCCTTCGCACACCGCTTCGCCATCCAGCAGGCAGCCCACCAGCGAATAGGCTCGCCAGTTTTCTTCGGCGGTTTCTCCCGTCTGATCATACCGGCAGTTGTTCGCAATCCAGTCATACAGGTACTTCTCCCGCTGCAGCTCGCTGCTATCCGGCGGAATCTGATCCATCAGGCTGTTAATTTTCTGCTGTAGCTGGTGGGACAGGGTTTCGCACTCGCTGCCCGAAATATAGGAATACAGCTGGATGACCGTATCGTTTCCCTCATAGTGATAGGAGTATTTGCGGCTCAGCCAGAAAAACTCGGGGTGATCCGCGGAAACCTGCGACAAGCACAGGCCGATCTGCCCGCTCTCCACCTTTTCCCCGGTCAGGCGCACGCTTCCGGCCGGATAGCCGTTCTCTCCCTTTTCATTGGAAACACGACAGGCCTCGATTTCCATCTTCTCATACAAAAGAGACAGAACCTCGTCGGTCTGCAGGGCCTCTTTTCCCGGCATACACTCAACCGGATCGGCTCCCGTATAGGATACCAGTGCCATTGGGGTGACCGTATGCCGAACCTGCGCCGAGGGATCCTGTTCCGATTGAGAGGTTTCTTCCACCTGAGAAGGGGCCGCCTGCGGGACGTCGGTGGTGTTTTCATCGCTGTATTTCTCCGAGGGGCGCACAGAGGGAAGCCGGGTGCCCAGCAGGGCCGGCAGATCAACAGACACAAACACGACCAGCGTCAGCACCAGAAAAAGGCGCGGCAAATGCCAATGGCGTCTTTTTTTCACACAGGCTCCCCCCTTTTTCTTTTTTTGCATTATAGCATACATCTGCAAAAGCATCAATTTATTCCCCGGAGAAACGGGCTCCTTTTATTCCGCCAACAGCAGCCCGATGTACGAAGCCAGCTCGCAGAATCCGCCGTTCGGCCACTCCCCGGCACCCGTTCCCTTTCGGTCAATCAGGCAGTCCGTCAGCAGAAAGCCGCGCATTCCCGCTTTCTCACAGGCGACCATATCCTCTTCGATATCATTGCCCACCATCAGGCATTCCTCCGGGGAGACCCCTGCCCGGGCCGCCGCTTCCCGATAATAGTCCGGATTGGGCTTGCACAGGCCGATATTCTCGTAAGTTGTATAGAAGGTGAAATCCTCCGGATCCAGTCCCGCCCAGCGAATCCGGCTCTCGGTGGCAATGGCGGGAAAAATCGGATTGGTGGCCAGCCCCACCGTGATTCCTTTTTCTTTCAGCATCCGGACAATTTCCGCCGCTTCCGGGGCAAAGCCGCAGACCGCCCTGGCTTTTTGAAAATCCGTGCGGTAAAACTCCTCGAACAGGGGAATGTCCTGCCACACCTTTTCCCCGAAAATACGGGAAAATTCCTGCCAGAAAGCCTGCTCGTTGGAAGCACGGCCGTCATTCTTCACCATGGCTGCCGTTCCGGCCCAGATACCGTCCACCAGCTTTCGGGCTTCATATCCATGGGGAGCCATGTGCTTTGCCAGCAGGCCAAAATAGATGCGGGTAAACTCATCGTTATCCATGGGCAGCAGGGTACCGTCCAAATCAAACAAAACCGCTCGAATCATTCTCTTCCACCTTTCATAAGAAACGGCGCCGTCTATCTAACAGACAGCGCCGTTTTCGGTTTCCGTTGCGATCAGGCCTCTTCAAACTGGTCTTTGCCCACGCCGCACAGCGGACAGACAAAATCCTCGGGGACATCCTCCCAAGCAGTGCCGGGGGCAATGCCGTTATCCGGATCGCCGGCCGCTTCGTCGTAAATATAGCCGCAAACCGAGCAGACATACTTTTTCATAAAAAACAACCTCCAATTTTTATTTCAGAGCATTATGCTCTGTGCCCTTCAGTATAGCAGGATAGAAAAAAAATAGCAAGATAAAACGAGAATAATTCTTAAATTTTCTCCTTGAATTTTGACTTGTCAGAAGTCGAAAAAAGCAGTATGATGGAGAAAATTATGAAAAGGAGCCATCCGTTATGAAATATGATTTTACTACCATTCTGGACCGGCGGGGCAAGGATGCCGTCGCGGTCGAAAACATCCCCATTCCCGGAGCACAAATCCGCGAGGGGTTCTCCCGTCTTCCCATGTGGGTGGCCGATATGAACTTTGCCACGGCCCCCTCGATCACACAGGCGATGAGTGAACGCATTGCCCACCCGGTTTTCGGCTATTTCCCCATGCGGGACGAGTACTACGATTCGATCATCCGCTGGCAGCGCGAGCGCAACGGGATAACCGGCCTGACGAAAGAGTGCATCGGATATGAAAACGGCGTGCTGGGCGGAGTGGTCTCTGCCATGCACGTGCTGGCCGAGGACGGGGCCAAGGTGCTGCTGCACTCCCCCACTTACATCGGCTTTACCGGCTGCCTGACCAATAACGGGTATTCCATTGTCCACAGTCCCCTGAAAAAGGACGAGCAGGGCATCTGGCGCATGGACTATGAGGACATGGACAAAAAACTGAAGGAGAACAAAATCCATGTGGCCATCTTCTGCTCTCCTCACAACCCCTGCGGCCGTGTATGGGAGCGCTGGGAAATTGAAAAAGCCATGGAAGTCTACCGGGAGAATGACTGCTATGTGATCAGTGATGAGATTTGGTCTGACCTGACGCTGGAGGGGCACCGACACATCCCCACCCAGTCCGTTTCACAGGATGCCAAAATGCGCACGGTGGCCATGTACGCCCCCAGCAAAACCTTCAATCTGGCGGGACTGATTGGCTCGTACCACATTATCTACAATTCCTACCTGCGCGACCGCATTGAGAAATTCTCGTCGCTGGGGCATTATAACAGCTGCAATGTGTTGTCCATGCATGCTCTGATCGGCGCTTATCGGCCCGAGGGCGCCCAATGGGTGGACGAGCTGCGTCAGGTTCTGACGGAAAACGCCAACTATGCCTATGATTATATCAAAGAGCATTTTGCGGGAGTCACCCTCTCCAAACCCCAGGGAACCTACATGCTGTTCCTCGACTGCGAGGGCTGGTGCAAGGCGCACGGAAAGACCATCGACGAACTGCAGCGCGCCGGCGTGGAAGTCGGGGTTGTATGGCAGGACGGCCGCCCCTTCCACGGGGAATACGGCATCCGCATGAACCTGGCCCTGCCCCATTCCCAGGTGATGGAAGCGATGGACCGGCTGGACCGCTATGTATTTAATGCCTGATCGGTATATCGAACCAAAAACCCGCACAGTTCATTCAAAACTGTGCGGGTTTTCTTTTTATGCTTTCTTTTCGGCCCATCCGGCGGTTATGGAAGTGATTCCTTCTCCTGCCGGCGCTTTTCCCGCAGGGAGCGAAAAAAGCCGCGCAGCACACCGGCACATTCCTCCTGCAGAAAGCCGCCGATCATCCGGGGGCGGTGGTTATACGGCAGAGAAAACAGATCCACCACCGATCCGCAGGATCCCGCCTTGGGATCGAAGGCGCCGAATACCACCACCGGCAGCCGGGCGTTGAGAATCGCACCGGCGCACATGGGGCAGGGTTCAAGGGTCACGTACAGCTCGCACTGCCAAAGCCGCCACCCGTGCAGCGCACGGCAGGCTTCATTAATCGCCTCGATCTCCGCATGGCACAGGGCGTTCTTCTCCATCTCCCGGCGGTTGCGGCCGCGGCCCACAATCACGCCATCCCGGACCACCACGGCACCCACCGGGACTTCCCCCTCCCGGGCGGCCTGTTGCGCCAGACGCAGGGCCTCTTCCATAAAGGTTTTCTCGGGGATAAACAAGCGGTGTCCCCCTTACAGATACAAAAATTCAATGCACTCCAGCAGGGAAAGACCCAGCAGGGACAAAAAACCCGGGTTGCCCAGTACGGCAGAAAAACGGTCCTGCCGGGAGAGCTCGACCTGCGGGGGGGTGTACAGTACCCGGGGCCCCCAGGGAGTGGACACAAAGTCCCGGCGGCTGCCGAACTGCTTTTTATACCGGGTCAGCAGGATCACCACGGCCACCACGCCCAGCAGCATCAGCCCATAGAACAGCACAACATTGAGTATTTCATACGTCTGCTCCGGTATATACGGCTCGACCAGCTCGAACAAAACCGAAATCCCGTTATTCAGCGCATGGATAATCACACACAGCATCAGATTATTGGTGCGAACCATCACATAGCCAAGAGCCAGCCCCACGCAGAACGCAAACGGGATCTGCACCAAGTTGCCATGGAAAATCCCGAAAATCAGCGCCGAGACCACCACGGCGAACGTGTCGCCATATTTGCGCAGCGAACCGAGGATCACTCCCCGGAATCCCAATTCCTCGACCAACGGCGGAATCACCGCTATCCCGATCACATAGAAAATATTGGCCGATATATCCGGCGTAGACGGAACTCCGCTGTCCACGGTCCCATTCAGACCGATGGACTCGAGAAAAATCGAGACCACATTGGCCGGATAGTTCGCGGCCATGCAGGCGCCTATTCCGAACAGGATGCAGCATACCGCCACCCCGGGCGACACCCGCTCAAACCGGAGCAGCCCCTCCGCCGGGGGATCGCAATGTTTCATCATCAGAATAAAGGGCAGCCCGATTCCCACAATATACGCCACGCATTCGATCAGATAATACATCAAGGGACTGAGACCGCCAAACCCATTCTGACCACCGGTATACCGGTACCCAAAGGCGGGCAGCAGCATCATAAACAGCAGGAACAGTACGTTCATCGCCACAATTCCGGCAAAAACGGCCCAGCTTCCGCGGTTTATCGTCTGGCGCAGGCGGCGTATTTTGGCCTGGCGCTCCCTTTCCGGTCGGGGATCATATCCCACCGGTATACCATTCTGATATGGAGCATATCCGGGCATGGAATACCCGGGCATTGTATACCCAGGCATGGGTTGTCCGTAAACAGGAGGTTGGGGCGGCACAGAATACCCTCCCTGCACAGGGGACTGCGGCGGTACAGGTGCCCCCATATGGCTCTGAGGCTGATATGAAGGAGGCCCGGCGGGCGTATACGAAGAATGCGGGTCAAATGAATTCATAAAATCTCCTTTCTCTGCCTGATACACAGGGTTTACAGGGCGCGGCGGCACCACATATACTGATAGGGTTTCAGGTGAATTTCGTTCACCTGATGCATTTCACCGGTGAACAAATCCGTATAATCCCCCACCAGGCAGTTGGTGTGGGCGATCTGGTCATATTCGGTAAAGTTAAAGAAGCACACCATCTCACTCTTCTCACAGCGGCGCACCAAGCACAGAACCCCCTGATTGAAGGTATCCCATGTGGTCACCCAGCTGCCGGTCTCAAAGGCCGGCTCAGCGGCGCGCAGCTCCTCGATCCGGCGCAGGCCCTCGAAAATGCGCTGCTGGATGGTCCCCTCCTGGTGGCGCAGCGCGGCTTTTTCCCACTGGAACTTGCCGCGGTGCAGGTTGCGGCTGTCCTCACGGCGCAGCACATCCGAGTGATACCCATTGTCGTTCAGCTGGCCAATCTCGTCACCGCTGTAAATCATGGGGAAACCCCGCAGAGTCATCATGCAGGCATGCATCAGCAGCACCCGATCAATTCCGCGCTGTACAGCGGCCTCGTCCTTTTCCAGCAGGCCCTGCTCAACGCCGCACAGACTGGCCGATGTGCCGCAGCTGCGGGCATCCAGCGTCTGGGGATCGAAATTATACAGCTCGCCGCAGGCAAAGCTTCCGGGATAGTGTCCCTGGTAAAAACGATACAGGAAAATCTTGTTTTCCAACGGATTAAAGCCCAGCTGGCGCACTACGTCCTCGTCCAGGCCCCAGCCGATATCATCATGGCAGCGGATATAGTTGATAAAATACCCATTGGGAATGCTGTGAATGTCATCCAGCTGCCGCTTGAGCAGCCGCGTGTCCCGGCAAGCCAGCGCCGCCCAGAGGTTGACCATGGCCGATACATTATAGAGGATATGGCATTCTGGCTTTTCCGGCGTGCCGAAATAGGCGGCCACCTCCCGAGGGGCCATGACCACCTCGCCCTTGAGGATCACGGCAGGGCAGACGATTTCGGTGATCATGCGGATCATGCGCATCACCGTGTGTACCTGCGGCAGATTGCGGCACGAGGTGCCCAGCTGCTTCCAGATATACGGCACGGCGTCGATACGGAAAACCTCCACCCCCAGGTTGGACAGGTACAGGATGCTGCCCACCATCTCGTTGAATACGACGGGATTGCGGTAATTCAGATCCCACTGGTACTTGTGGAAGGTGGTCAGCACGTATTTCTTCATCTCTTCAATATAGGTGAAGTTTCCGGGGGCCGTACCGGGGAACACCTCCGGCATGGTCTTCTCAAACTGCGAGGGAATCTCGTAGGAATCAAAGCACATGTAGCGGTCGATGTATTCCTGCTCACCGGCGCGGGCACGTTTGGCCCATTCGTGGGTATCCGCCGAGTGGTTTACGATAAAATCGAGGCACAGGCTGATCCCCCGGCGCCGCAGCTCCCGGGTCAGCTCCCGCAGTTCCTCATTGGTGCCGATGCGCGGATCCACCTGGCGGAAATCCTCCACGGCATATCCGCCGTCATTCTCGCCCTCCGGCATTTTCAAAAGCGGCATCAGATGCAGATAGGTCAGCTTCTGCTCCGACAGGTAATCGAGATTTTCCATCACCCCGCGCAGCCCGCCGGCATACAGGTCGCTGTACATGGTCATGCCCAGCATATCGCCCTTCTGGTACCACTGCGGGTCCTTTTCGCGGGCGCAGTCCAGCTTTTTCAGGTCACTGTCCCTCTCGGCTGCAAACCGCTCCATCTGCGCGATCAGCTCTTCGTAGCGCGCATTGTTATTATAAAGTTCCATATACAGCCAGCGCAGTTCATCCGCATGTTTTTTCAGTCGTCTTTTGAAATCCATTTCTCTGTTCCTCCCCTGCCGTACAGACCATTTTCGTGGACCCGACTCATTTTCGCTTTCATTTTACTGTATTCCGAATTTTTTATAATTCTTTTATAGAAATATACTGCCTTTCTCCATCGGTTTTCATCAAACGTTCACTCAGGGTTTCCCTTGCTTTTTTTCCGGATAACAGGTACACTGAAAAACAGAGTCCTATTTTCTTTTTATTAAAGGAGCGTTCCCATGGAACCGTCGAAATATTTGTCCATTCTCCATACCGCTGAACAGCTGAAAAATCAGACCCGCCACTCTCTCACCTCCTCCGGCCGGCACGAGAGTGTGGCTGAGCACACCTTCCGCCTGTGCATGATGGCCTGGTTCTGCCGGGACGAATTTCCGGACCTTGCGATGAACCGGGTTTTGCAGATGTGCCTGTTCCATGATATAGGGGAAGCCTTCACCGGGGATATCCCCGCTTTTCGGAAGACCGACAGGGATGAGACGCGTGAAACGGACACCGTCGGGCAGTGGATCGGCACGCTTCCCGCTCCTTACCGCCAGGAATTGACCGGGCTTTTCCTTGAAATGCAGTCACTGCAAACCCCGGAATCAAAACTGTACAAGGCCCTGGATAAGCTGGAAGCGCTGATTCAGCATAACGAGGCCGGCGCCGCCACCTGGCTGCCGTTGGAATACGACCTGCAGCTTCGCTATGGGCAGCAGGAGTGCCGGGAATTTCCCTTCACCCGGGCATTGCGCCGCCTGGTGGAAGAGGAATCGCGGGAGCTGATCCAAAAAGACCGGGAGAACCCGGCCCCCAAAAACCTGCCGCCGGAAAAAGCCGGGCAGTAACCCTCCGGAAAAGAAAACAGACGGCGGACCTTTTTATGGATCCGCCGTCTGTTTTCTTTTTTACTTTTCCCTTTTCCTGACCGGCAGCAGCTCGATATAGCCGCGCTCGCCCCGGGGCTCCAGCTGGATTCTGGGGTTGCTATCATCCCACTCATACCCCATCGGGGTGGGATCATACTTCCTTTCTGCCTTCCAGATCTCTTCAATCGCCTGCTCGTAATCCTCCTCAGCAAACGGCTCTCCCCGGAACATCAGATACTGCGCTTTCGGCAAGAGAATCTCATCAAACCCCTCTGGAATGGGGCCTGCATACTCCGGCTCTACCTCTACCCCCTGCACATAGCGGGACGTGTGGGGCAGGCGGCAGTGCTCCGGCAGCCACAGGCACACCGGTTCACCAGTGATGGATTTCATACTGGTCAGCAGTCCCCACACATCGCAGCCGACCTCCTGACAGTATTCCCAGTAATCGCTCGCCCGCTGTCCGCGCTTGAGAATCACTTTCCGCTCGGGTTTTTCCACGATCTGCACAAAGACCGTTTTCACTTCTTTCATTTCCTTTTCGCACCTCTCCTGATTCCGAAATTTGGCACCATAGGGGGTGAACAGGTACAGCGGAACGGGATGCCGCGCGTATTCCCTTGGGTTACAGCCGAATTCCCGGAAAAAGGCGCGCTGATATCCATCCACACTGCCAAAGCCCAGATCCATGGCTGCATCCACAATGCGCCCGCCCTCATCCCGCAGCCGCAGGGCCGATCGGCTGAGCCGCAGCCGCCGGATATAATCCGCCGGGGACAACCCTGTCCACTGGAGGAACAGCCGCCGGGCGTACCAGGGGGAAAACATCGCCGCATTGGCCAAATCCGCCAGGCTGATTCTCTCTGACAGGTGGGCGCTGATATAGTCCTGCATCCGCTGAACCGCCAGAATCTGTTCTTTCATGGATTCACCTCCCAGTGGATTGATCGTACCACAGTTTGGGTGGAAAAGTCCCGATCTTTTTTGCTCAGCTTCTTTTTTAGGAAAAATCCGTTCAACGGCGATATCGGCCCGACGGTGGAATTCCCGGGCCCTCTCGACCGTCTTCTCTCCCACGTTCCATCCTCCGCGTGTTCCTCATCCTGGAGAGAACGCGGAGAGACAGTATACGATATTTGATTGCCTTTGTCAACCGTTTTTCCGGCTTCACTCTTCTACGGGAAAATACCGAAAAAATCCTCTGTTTTTTGGAGATTCTATTCCTTGTATTCCAAAAAGGCTGCCGATATAATGGAGAAAACAGCGGTCTGTTTGGGAGAAGGCCGCTTCTTTTTGGGAGGAACGACATGGAAAGAATTCGATTTGGCGCCATTCATCCGGAGGGGGATCTGCGCAACCGGCTGCAGGCCGATATGGACGGCTGCATCGGCCATCTGGAAGAGCTGGCTCCGGCCATCGTCTGCCAGCAGGAAATCTACGGAAGGGATCGGCTGACCCGGATGTCCCGTCAGGCAGAACTGGGCAGAAAGCCCGACGAGCACACAGAATTTGAGGGTACCGGCACGGACGTGCAGTTTATGTGGTGGAACAGCGAGAGCCAGTCCAACTGGCGGGACGGCTATGTGCGCAGCGCTCTTTTGCTGCAGGATCCCGCCCTGCGCCGGAAGGTGGATCAGTATGTGGATTCCATTCTGGCCACCCAGGATGCGGACGGCTATCTGGGCATTTACGGGCAGGACCTGCGCTACCGCCACACCACCGAGAACGGCGAACTGTGGTCGAAATCCACGCTATACCGGGTTTTGCTTGCCTACTACGAATACACGGGGAAGGAGCGGGTTCTCACCGCTTTAAAGCGGGCGTTTGAGAACCTGATGGCCGGATACCCCCTTGGGCAGTGCGATCCATTCCGGGTGGAGAAGAGCTTTGCCGGGCACTGCCATGGGCTGACCATCACCGATGCCCTGTATGAGATGTACGAGCTGACCGGTGAAGAAAAGTACCTCACCTATGCTCTGTGGTTATACGAGCGGTACTCCGCCAACCAGGTCGAAGAAGAGGATATGAAGAGTACCAGCCTGCGCGACCCGCTGTACCTGTGGAAAAACCATGGGGTTCATCTGTATGAGCACATGCGCCCGGTCATTCTGGCCGCCAGCTATGATCCCCACAGCCGGGATCTGCTGTACCGGATGCAGACCCGGCTTCCCTATTATCTCACGCCTTCCGGCGGCCCGATCGGCGACGAATGGGTCAACCGCCGGGCGGCCGATGCCACCCGCACGGGATACGAATTCTGCTCGGTGACGGAACTGTTCGATTCCTATGCCCTGCTGCTGCAGAAAACCGGCGACCTCTCCATCGGCGATCAGATGGAGTGGCTGTACTATAACGCCGGTCTGGGCATGAAGCACCCGGAAGAGAGCTCGATTATGTACTGCAAAACCGATAACTGCTACACCGCCGACCGCCAGCGCAATCCGGAGGATGTTTTTGTCGACGAGCGCTATAAGTATTCGCCCGTCCACCAGACCACCGCGGTGTGCTGTGTTCCCAACATGGGCCGGCTGAATCCCCACTATGTGCAGAACCTGTTTGCAAAGGAAGAGGACGGCTTTACGGCCGTCCTGTTCGGGGACTGCCGCCTGGAGGATACCTTCCGGAACGTGCCGGTGACCATCCGCCAGAAAACCGCATATCCCGCGGATCTGTCCCTGACCTTCGAGGTAACGACCGCTTCCAGGGTTTCCTTTGCCCTGCGCATCCGCCTGCCCAAATGGGCCACCGGCTTTACCTGCGACCTGCCCGTTCAGCAGGAAGCCGGCTGTCTGCTCTGCCAGCGGGAATGGCAGGGTACCACCCGGTTCACCGTCCGGTTTGACACTGTGATCCGGGTGCGCTCGGACCTGCGCCGCGACTGGTACATCACCCGCGGGCCCCTTGTCTATGCGCTGCCCATCGCTGCCGATGAAACCACGCTGCTCGCCTATGAGACGGCGCCCTTCCGCGAGGTGGCCTACCGCTCGCGGGAGCGCTGGAAGGAGACCCTGAAAATCCACGAAAGCGACCGCGATCACTTCTCCTACGCCCCCAGCCCCGACGGCGACTGGCGGCACCAGTCCATCACCGGCCCCTTCTGGGATGGGGAGACCTTCCGGGAGCTGACCCTGCAGCCCATGGGCGGTACCATCTTGCGCAAGGTCACTTTTCCCATTGGTCTTGGCTCCTGAAGCCGTCGGGGCGCACCCGCCGCTTCTCCAGCTTCAGGCATAATACCGTAATATCATCATCGTGGCCATCACACCGCTTTTCCATCGCACCGCGCAGAACGGCATCCGCCAGTTGCTGCGCGGTGTTTTTCTGTTCTTTTTCCAGCAGCTCGCAGATCCACTGGGTACCGGCCGCCGTGGCTCCATCGGATACCAGCAGCAGCACATCCCCCTCGCTCAGGTCACTGCTGCAGCGCTCGGCCTGCACCTGGGAGAGAATCCCCAACGGCAGTGAGGACAGGGTGATCTCCTTGGCGCGGCCGTTGTGACAGGTAAAGCTGGCCGGGGCGCCGGCCTTGATCCACTCCACCGAACCGTCGAACCGGTCGATTACGGCAATATCCAGCGTGGCCAGCGTCTCCTCCTCCGACTTGCACAGCAGTGTGGAATTGACAATCTGCATGGCACAGCGGAACCCGACCCCGGCCTTCACCAGGGTTTCCAGTACACCGGCCGCCATGGCCCCATCCACGGCGGCCCGGGCTCCGGTGCCCATCCCGTCGCTGATAACGGCGATCTCGCGGCCCTGCCCATCCGGGAAGGTTCCACAGCTGTCCCCACTGAGCACACTGCTGCCGCAGCAGTGGCAGGCCGTCCCCTTCTGCAGGTCGTATACCGGCCGCTCGCTCAGCTGCAGGCGGCAGGTATCCCCGCTTAAAGTAACACAGGGCGAAGCAAACACCCGGCCCGCCGCCTGGGACAGCTCCCGCAGCAACGAACCCTTGGACAGGCGGGCGCTGCTGCGCCGGTGGGCCTCGATCTCCACCGTCATGCGGGAAAACCGGTCCACCCGGCAGCTGACCTCGATGGGCAGCATCCCGGCCCGACGCATCACCTCCCGGATTTTCTGGGCGGTGCCAAAGTCGTACTGCTCATACATCTCCAGCTCTCCCGCCATATCCCGCAGCATGCCGCTCATCGCGTGGAACTGGTCGTTCATCACCTGACGCACCTCCATGGCACGCAGGTGGGCGGTCTGCCGCAGCTGATACTCTTCATGGCAGGTGGTCAATTGCCGCAGCAGCTCCGGCAGGCGGGAACAGTGCTTCTGCAGAAATTCCCCGGTCTCCTCTTTTTTCAGGGGCTGGCCCATCTGCAGGGGCGTGAGCAGCTGCTGCATACATAGCGACACCTCCGGCTTGTGGTGCCGCCAGCAGAACTCCCGCATCCCGCAGCTTTTGCAGCAGGCGTCCGCCGCCTTCTGCAGCACGTCCTGCAGGCTCGCCGCACAGTAGCTCTCCAACTTCTGGGCGACCAGATCGGTGGAGGAGCTGACATTTTCCAGCGCCGCCGCCGCGTAATCCAGCCGCTGCATGACATTGCGGCGCAGACCGTCGTGCAGCTGGACATTCTCCCGGGCGGTGAACAGCGAGCGGAACGCGGCCCCCGGCGGCACCAGCAGAAAAATCAGCGAAGCGATTGCCGCTTCCATTAAAAAGCTGGTATCCGGCTGCAGCACGCCGGACTGCATGACCAGAATCGCGGCCGAAATACCGAAGGCCGCTGCGCTGGCCAGCCGTCCCATGGGGGCAAAAATGCCGGCCATCAGCCCCCCCAGCGCACAGGCTCCCGCCAGGTAGGATGAGCCGCTGATCAGCGCCAGGCTGAATACCGCCCCGATTCCAATACCGCACACGGCACCGGCCCCGGCGCCGCCGCACTGCGCCGCATACAGGATGAACAGCACAGCTACCAGCCGCGCCGGATGAATCCCCCACCAGTCGATTCCGGCAACCGCGGACAGTGACAGGCCCATCACGATGGTTACGGTGCACAGATCGGCCGACGAGAAAACCCGGCTGCCGTCCCGCTGCCGGAGCAGCTCGCAGAACCGGGAGAAGAAGTAGGCCCCGCCACCCCCGAAAAGGGATTCGGCCAGATACAGCGCCGCCGTGTTCCCCGCACTGCCGCCGGAGAACAGTACCACACCGCCCGTGGCAATCATGGGCAGAAAAGCGATGGCCGGGGCAAACAACGGGTGATCCTTCACATGATCCCACTCGTTCAGGGCCCAGCGGATAGCCGCGCAGGCCAGCATAGCCGCCAGATAGCGCACCGGCACCTCGATGGAGGAGGGGAACAGATACCCCGCCATGGCTCCCAGCACGGCGGCCCACAGCTTTCCATAGGGGACCGCCGCCACCACCGCCGTACCTAAGGGGGCAAACCGCCCGAAGAGGAGGGTGCGCGAAAAATAAAAGCCACCGAGAAGTGCGGCCGCCGTCTGCACAATCCCCTGCACAAACGGGGTATGAACAATGGGCAGCCACCTTTGCTGCCAACGAACAATGCGGGAGGATGCCAAGCTGTACGCCACCTTTCTCTCTGCCCTTATGGACAGAGCCTGTCCTTTTTCTCTCATTATAGGGAGCAGGGGCGGGAAATGCTGTCGATTCTCCACCGGGGAAAAGCGCAGTTTTTCTCTTTTCAAGCCGAATCCCATGTGATATAATGGGCGAAGGAAGAAATTGTCCTTCCCCTTGTCCGATGGAAGGGGGAGCGCCCCCGGCACAGAATCGGGAGGCCGCAAGAAAGAAAGAAGAGGAATCACTATGGAACAGGCACAAACTGAACGCAAGCCCGTTATTTTCAGCGCCATTCAGCCCAGCGGCACCATCACCCTGGGCAACTATCTGGGCGCACTGAAAAACTGGATTACCCTGCAGGACGACTATGACTGCATTTACGCCCTGGCCGATCTTCACACCATTACCGTCCGGCAGGAGCCGGCCGTTTTTCGCCGCAATATTTTGGAGGCGTATGCCCTGCTGCTGGCCGCCGGCATCGATCCGGAGAAAAGCCTGTTTTTCATGCAGAGCCATGTACCGCAGCACAGCCAGCTGGCCTGGATTCTCAACTGCTATACGCAGTTCGGCGAGCTGTCCCGCATGACGCAGTTCAAGGATAAAAGTCAGAAGCACGCCGACAACGTGAACGCTGGCCTGTTCACCTATCCCTCGCTGATGGCCGCCGATATCCTGCTGTATCAGGCCGACCTGGTACCCGTGGGTGCCGACCAGAAGCAGCATCTGGAACTGACCCGCGATATTGCCATCCGCTTTAATAGCGCA
>JALENG010000060.1 GCA_022767925.1 Clostridia bacterium | reverse complement strand
TAGAGCTGGAGCTGCCGGTGATGTCTGAGTGGGACTATGTAAGGCTGAAAATTGCCCCCTGCCGCCAATTCGGCTCTTCCCGCACGGACGATCTTGTCATTGCCGCGCATAATTACGAAAGCCATTTTGGCTATCTGTACCAGCTTGAGTTGGGCGACCAGGTGATTTTCACCGATATGGATGGCATTGAGAATCTTTATGAAGTAACCGGTTTGGATACACTGAACCCCATTGAGGTGGATGCTGTACAAAACAGCGGCCACGATCTGGTGCTCTATACCTGTACTTATGAAGGCAAAACACGGGTTACGGTGTTCTGCGACCGGAAGAAAGAAACTCCGCTTCGTTAACTGCCCGGTGCAGCAAAGGAACGGATCAGCGCAGTCCAAAGGGTTCTGTCCTCTGGCATTGTAAATGCAGTTGCGGTAAAGAACTGGATGTATCCTATAACGATTTGATGTATACCAATGTAAAAAGCTGCGGATGTCAGAAAAAGGAGCACGACCAAGCACTGAAAGACTTTCTAAACCACATTGTGGCCGGATGAGCCGGATAAAATGGATACCCTCTGCAATTACATCCGTGGCTACATTCACACCTTTAGAAAAGCGTTCGCTTTGGTATCGCCGTATCCTTTGATTGAGACGGCTGCAAATGGGTATCAAATCAATCACGATTTTCATATTATGACCGACCTTCAACAGTTTGATTTGCTTTGGGAGAACGCACAGCACGCAGTTTCCGTGCCTCATAAAGTAGAACTTTTGAAGAAAGCTGTGGAGCTGTACCGAGGTCATGTGTTTGAAAATGCTTGCGACGAGCATTGGATTATCGGCACAGTTACGCATTATAAGACCCGATATATCGGAATCGTAAATGAGCTGCTTACGACCCTTATGGATGCAGGCGATTATACCGGCGTTCAGCATTACGCCACAAGAGCGATTGAACTGACTCCCGAAAACATCAAGGCGTATTACTGGCTTGTCTGTGCCATGACCAAACTGGATTGCTCTGAACTTGCAAAGAATGAAATCGCCCACGCAAAGAAAAGTCTGACCGCTGAAGAATTTCCTTCGCTGCAGAAACTCATGCTGTCGGATAGCTCTTTGCCTCGTAAGACCCTGTTCGATGAAGGATAAGCCGTTTTTTACACTACCCAACGGTCATACAACGTCCATCCAACATTCATTCAACGCAAATTTTTGAAAAATGAGCCATCCAACGCTCATTCAACGCTGAAAGGCTCTATCCAACATTCATCCAACAAATAAAAACTTTCATCGAACCCCCGTAGATTAGCCTTTTAGAGCAAAAGCTCTAAAGACGAATTTACGGAGGTTTTTATTTTGAACCGAAATACATTCCTTGACTCCAAAGGGGAACTGCTCATCACGATTATGAGTAGCCTTGTCCAGGAGGAGAGCCAATCCATTTCTGAAAATGTCACTTGGGGACAGCGGAAGCGATTTGCAGACGGCAAGGTCAGCATTCCCTACGGACAGTTCCTTGGCTACCGCAAAGGTGCGGATGGTCTGCCGGAGATCGTCCCGGAGGAGGCGGAGATCGTCAGGCGTATCTACCGTGAATTTCTTCAGGGAAAATCCACCAACGCCATTGCCGCCGTGCTGACAGAGAAGGGAATCCCCACTCCCGGTAAAAAGACTGTTTGGCAGAGAGCTACCGTGGAGAGCATCCTGCGGAACGAGAAATACAAAGGCTCAGCATTGTTTCAAAAATCCTTTACGGTAAATTTCCTCACAAAGAAAACCAAGGTCAACGAGGGCGAAGTGCCCCAATACTATGTGGAGGATAGCCACCCGGCCATCATTGAGCCTTGGGAATGGGAACAGGTGCAAGCGGATGCTCACGGACACGGACTTCATTGAGGAAGATATCCGGGCGTTGGAAGAGGAATTGACCACCGTTACCGGGATGCTGCGCCTGTGTATCGCAGAAAACGCCGCCAACACCGTGATTGAAGAAACCTGCCGTACCACCCACGCCGAACTGTGCAGCCGCTTTGAAGAAATCAAAGCCAAGCTGGCAGCACTGCAAAAACAGCGGGACAAAATGAAGGCGGACGCCATCACCATCGGCGACATGATGTTCGAACTGGGTGAGTTGGCCCCCCTGCCCGTAGTCTTCGACAAAAAACTCTGGCACGGCACCATCGACCACGTCACCGTCCACGCTGACGAGCGTGTGGTGTTCATGTTTAAGGACGGGAAGGAAATCGTAACGAGGCTATGAAAATAGTAAAAAGTGGGCCCGGAACGGCAGAAAAGGGTTCTGATGCTCCGAGCCTGTTCTATTTTGTCTTTTCTGTCCTGTGGGTACAAGAGGAAAACCACCCATATCCGGGGGTTACTCCCAGCCATGGACGGTTCTGTGTATATAGAAAATAATAATTTATCGTTTATATTCTTATAACGAGTGTCATTTTACCAAGCCCTGTCTTTTCAGACCATGGCCGCATCAAATCCGGGCATACAATTTGCTTATGGCTGGAAATGTTCGAAATATCCCCGGTTTCCTTCCAAAAACATCCCCGGAACGGCAATAAATAAAAAGTTACCGTTGTTGAAATTGTATCAACAACGGTAACTGATTTGGTTGCGGGAGAGGGACTTGAACCCCCGACCTCCGGGTTATGAGAAGCGCACCGCAGTTTTCTTATAATCCCATGGAGACGCACATGATCCCCAAAAGCCAGCATTTGCAATAGCTCTACGGGATTTAAACTTCGATTCATTCCCATCCCGTATCACTAAATCTCACTGCGGTTGGTGTCAGCGTTGGTGTCAGCCCCAAAAAGGAGGTCGTGCTATAACTAATTTTATTGAGCCAAATATACAAGAATTGTGCCTTTAGGTTTTTACCTCAAAGGAATTTAGAACGTCAGGCTTCAAACACGGCAGGAAACAGACCATCAGGCATACAGTTTGCGCCAGCATCGAATTAACACACTGAAACGCAGCATTACTGGAGAGGGAAATATTCCCTTGGGTTCGGCAATGCTGCGCTTCCTTTCTTATCGCTTCATCCATAATACCAAGATTTCAATTGCGGAAGATAATTTCAGGAGGTTTTCATGTCAGAATATACACTTGAGATCAAACAGATCGTAGACTATCCACGGTGCCGGATCTATCGACAATTCGTACAAACCTTGATAGCAGACCGGAGCATTCGCGTGAGCGGAGGCTCCGGTCTTTATTATTATGTCGTCCTCTGCGCCTATGCCAACTTCCGCACCTCTTATAAGCGCATCGACGGCATCAGCTATACCATCTATCCCGGTGAATGGATCATGTCGATAGATGAGCTTTCTCAGCATTTCCGCACCCGCTTCCACCGCCAGACACTGGCTACGCTGGAGGAACTGCAAAAGAAAAACCTCATAAGCTTTCTTGTTCTCGGACACGGAAAACTGGTTAAATTCAAGATCCGGGGCTGGCGGCGTCACAACACGATCCTCGACTACAACGCGCCCTGTCAGAAGGATACCGGCTTTTTCTTCTTCCCCGTTTCAACTGCTACAGAGTTGGTCAGCGCCGGTCATTGCTCGGAGATGGACGCCGTGCTGGATCTGTGGCTGAATACCGTCTATAACGATCCGCATGTCCTGGGCTCGGATATTGGGCCGGTGGTATATCTCCGCAATGGCACAGGCTGCCCGCTGGTCAGCTATGCGGAACTGGCTGTCCGGTGGGGCATCTCAAAGGCTACTGCAGGCAGATACCTCAAAAGAATGGCCGGGCGGGGCTATCTGCAGCTGACAACATTCCCCGGCACACACGGCACCGCCATCTACCTTCAGAACTATCTTTCCACAATGTTCCAGATTTCTGACATTGTGGTGGATAAGGAAGAAATCGCCATGAGCCTCGGCATAAAGCTGGAACTGCAAGAAGAATCTGCTTTGCCCGCAAAGGTGTCCAGCGGCTCAAATGAGACTGGTAGCGTTTCAGAAACGAACCGTCATCAGATTGAGCGAAAAATGCGGGAGCTCCTTGTAGCACAAGGGCTCCCGTGTGCGTCATGCCCCAAATCCAAATATATGTTATTACCATT
>JALENG010000047.1 GCA_022767925.1 Clostridia bacterium | reverse complement strand
ATCGCCGGGGTGTATCAGAACCTGCAGAAATACGGCCCCTGCCAGCCGGAGGAGAACGTGCGCCAGGCCTATGAAGAGGGGGACGCCGCCTCCTATATCGGTTTTGAAGGGGAATGGGGCGGCTCCGGGTCCGCGGGCTATCTGACCCCCAAATCGGTGGCCGCGCCGCTGCCGGTGGGCGAACAGCGGGTGGCCGTGATGGTGCAGGGCGGCTTTTCGGTGAATGCCGCGACCGAATCGAAGGAGGCCTGCCTGGCTTTCCTGAATTTTGTGGTCAAAGAGTCCTCCCGTTTTGTGCAGGTGAGCCCGTGCCTGTCGGCCATCCGGGATACGGAGATCGCCGAGGAAGTCTCCCCCGCGGCCCAGGCCGTTCTGGCGGGGAAGTGCATCGTGTGGAAATCCCGGGAGGTCTGTGACGAGACCTGGTGCCGGGCCATGGAAGACCTGTGGGACCGCGTGCAGGCGGGTCAGGAGCCCGCACAGGCGGCCGAATCAGTCCTCGCCGCCTGTGGCGCCTCCTGAGGAACGGGGATTTCTGTTTTCTAAAGAAAAAAGAGCAGACACTCACCAATGGGTGGGTGTCTGTTTTTTTGGGGGGCGGGGGGTGAAAAAATTTTTCTCTTGTCCCTTTCCCTTTCCTGTAGTATCATACAAACAGAAGATTCTGCCGGATCCGGCAGAGAGCGCCGGCGGCCGGGGCCTTGTCCGGCGTGCCAGGCAAAAAAGAATCACCGGAGAGGAGCGGTATGGGATGGAGAAATCGGTTCATCTGGATCATCTGACCCTGGGGGTCTGTTATTATCCCGAGCATTGGGAGGAGCGGCTGTGGCAGGATGACCTGCGCCGCATGAAGGAGAGCGGCATCGAGTGGGTGCGCATCGGCGAGTTCGCCTGGAGCAAAATCGAACCCCGGGAGGGGGAATTTACCTTTGACTTTTTCGACCGTTTTCTTGACTTGTGTGAAAAAGAGGGAATCCGGGTCATTTTCGGCACCCCCACCTGCACCCCGCCCGCGTGGCTGACGGAGAAATATCCCGAGACCCTCAATGCCCGGCAGGACGGTGTGCTGTACCGCCACGGCCTGCGCCAGCACCACAACTATACCAGCGAGACCTATCTGCGCTTCTGCGACCGGATTGTCACGCAGATGGCCATGCACTACGGCCGCCACCCCGCCATTATCGGGTGGCAGATCGACAATGAGCTGAACTGCGAGATCAACGAGTACTACAGCGACAGCGACCACAAGGCGTTCCGGGCGTATCTGAAGGAGCAGTTCGGCACGCTGGAAAACCTGAACGAGAAGATGGGAACCGTCTTCTGGAACCAGACATACACCGACTGGGAGGAAATCTTCCTCTCGCGCCCGGTCACCACCCATGGGTATAATCCGCACATGAAGCTGATGGAAAAGCGGTTTTTCAGTCATGTGGTCAGCCGGTACTGCGAGCGCCAGTGTGAAATTCTGCGCCAATACATTCCGCAGGAGGTGTTCATCACCACCAACGGCGTGTTTGACCATCTGGACAGCCATGGGATGACCCAGCGCTGTCTGTCCTTTATGACGTATGACGATTACCCGAACTTTGCCTTTGACGAGGGGACCCATCCGGAAAAGCCCGGCGCCATGAACGACCGCGGCAACAGCTGGAGCCTGACGCGCTGCCGCTCGATCTCCCCCAATTTCGGGATTATGGAGCAGCAGTCCGGCCCCGGCGGCTGGGTCAGCCGGATGCGCCAGCCCGCCCCCAAGCCGGGGCAGATGCGGCTGTGGGCCTGGCAGAGCATCGCCCACGGCGCGGATTTTGTCTCGTTTTTCCGCTGGCGCACGGCCACGATGGGAACCGAGATCTACTGGCACGGCATTTTGAATTATGACAACGAGCCGAACCGCCGCCTGCGGGAAGTGGCGACGCTGGCCGGAGAGACCGCCCGTCTTTCCGATCTGCCGGGTACCCGCTACCGCGCCCGCATCGCCATGGTGAAGGATTACAGTAACGAATGGGACAGCCAGCTGGACAACTGGCGCCGGCAGGACCGGATCAGCGATTACGGCTGGTACGAGGCCAGCCAGGTGTGCCATGCACCCATGGATTTTGTCTATCTGCCGGAGGAGGACAGCGGGTACACGGTCACGCTGGAGGACCTGCTGGCATACGACCTGCTGATCTATCCCCATCCGTCCATCCTGACGAAAGAGCGGGCGGCGCTGCTGCGGCAGTATGCCGAAAAGGGCGGCACGCTGATCCTGGGCGTGCGCACGGGGTATAAGGACGAGTACGGCCGCTGCCCCATGCGGCCCATGCCCGGCTATGCCATGGATCTGGCCGGGGTGAAAGTGGAGGACTTCACCCTGCTCTCGTCGGCGGACGCACCGGAGACGGTGGCCTGGGGCGGCGAGCGGCTGCCGGCCCCCGAGTTTAACGAGGTGCTGCTGCCGCTGCCCGGCACCCGGGCGGTGGGTTTCTTCTGCGGCAATTACTACGACGGCCGCCCGGCCCTGACCGAGCGCCGCGTGGGCAAGGGCACCGTTTACTATTACGGGGCGGCGTTCTCCCGGGAGACGGCCGCACAGTTTTTGAAAAAGCTGGGGATGGACGAGACCTTCCGCCGGTGGGTCAGTGCCCCCTGGGATGTGGAGGTGGCCGTGCGCGGCGAAACCCTGTTCCTGCTCAATTATAAGGCCGAACCGAAAAAGGTGGTTCTGCACCGGGCCATGACCGACCGCCTGACCGGGGAGGAGCGGTGCGGTGCGGCGGAGATTCCGCCGTACGGCGTGATGATTCTGAAAAAAGAGGGAGAAGACCAGTGAATATAGGAGAACGCCATGCCGGCGGATGGCCGCCGGGGGTGGACGATACGGGAATAGCCGTGTTCCGCTGCCTGCAGGAGCGCGGGGTTGCCTATGATTGGGTCAGCCACGAAGCGGCTGCCACCATGGATGACTGCCGGCAGGTGGAGCAGGTGCTGGAAGCCCCGGTGTGCAAAAATCTGTTTTTGTGCAACCGGCAGAAAACCCGGTTCACCCTGCTGCTGATGCCCGGGAATAAACCCTTTCACACCCGGGATATCACGGCGCAGCTGCAGTGCTCCCGCCTGTCCTTTGCCGGGGGCGACTGTATGGAGCGGCTGCTCCATGCCTCCCCCGGGTCGGCCAGTGTGATGGGTCTGCTGTTTGACGGAGAACACCGGGTACGTCTGGCCATCGACCGGGATTTGCTGAAAAACGAGTGGTTTGGGTGCCATCCCTGCCGCAACACCTGCACCCTGCGAATGAAAACGCACGATTTGCTTTACAACCTGCTGCCCGCCTGGGGTGTGCGGCCGGATTTTGTGGAGCTGCCGGAGGAGAGCGAGTGAATGTACTGATTTTGATGGGCAGTCCCCGTCTGCACGGCAATACGGCCGAGCTGTGCCGGCCGTTTGTGCAGCAATTGCGGGATTTGGGCGCCGGGGTGGAGTACATCCCCCTGGCGGGGAAGAAGATCGGGCCTTGCCGCGGGTGCTACGCCTGCCAGAATGTGGAGGGGGCGTACGGCTGCGTGCAGCAGGACGATATGCAGGAAATTGTGCGGGCCATCCTCCGGGCGGACCTGTTGGTGCTGGCCACTCCGATTTACGCCTGGTACTGCCCCAGCGAGATGAAGGCGGTGCTGGACCGGCACTACGGCCTGAATAAATACTACGGTACGGCCCGGGGTTCCCTGTGGAGCGGCAAACAGGTGGCGATCCTGGCCACCCATGGGTACGGGCAGGAGGATGCGGTGGGCCCGTTTGCCACCGGCGTGCGGCGGCTGTGCGAGCATTCCGAATTACAATACCGGGGTCTTTACAGCGTGCAGGATACGGATGACCTCGATTCTTTCCGTACCCCGGAGGCCGTGTCCGGCGCCCGGGAATTTGCCCGGCAGCTGCTCCTATAAACGGGAGAGATACAGAAGGGAGAAAGAAGCATGAAGGTTTTGTTTATCGGCGCGCAGGAGCGCTTTGAGACCTACCGCCCGAAGGAGGGGGAACTGGGCGCCTTTGCCGCGTCCTGCGAAAAGCGGTACCTGCGCCGCGGGGCCGATGCCCGGCAGATTGCAGAAGCGGGGCAGGGGGCGGCCGCCATTGTGGCCGATCCGATGACCGCCGTACCGGGCGAGGCCATCCGCGCCCTGCCCGAACTGCGCCTGATCCAGTCCGAAGGGGTGGGGATCAACGGCTTTGACCGGCCGGCTGCCGATGAAACCGGGGTGATGATCTGCAACTGCAAGGGGGTCAATGCCGGCGCCGTGGCGGAGCAGAACATTCTCCTCAGCCTGATGCTGCTGCGCCGGGGCATCTGCGCGGATGCGGCCGTGCGCCGCGGCGGGCAGATGCCGATGAAAGAGGCCATGATGCTGGGGGGTATCACCGAACTGTCCCAGTGCCGGGTGGGGCTGCTGGGCTTTGGCGATATTGCCCGGGCGACGGCCCGCCGGCTGGCGCCCTTCGGGTGCGAGGTGTCTTACTGGAACCGCACGCGCCGCGGGGAAGAGGAAGAGCGGGATTACGGCGTGCAGTACCGGGAGAAAGAGGAGCTGATCGGTATGAGCGATATCGTGATGCTGTGCCTGGCGGTCACCCCCGAGACGGCGGGAATGGTGGATCACGACTTTTTGGCCGCCATGAAGCCGGGCGCGTTCCTCATCAATACCGCCCGCGGCGATCTGGTGGACAATGCGGCCCTGCAGGACGCGCTGGAAAACGGTACGCTGGGGGGCGCCGGGCTGGATACCCTGTTCCCCGAGCCCGTTCTGGCGGATCACCCGCTGCTGCATATGGCGCCCGCCGCTATGGAAAAGGTGATTTTCTCCCCCCACATCGGCGGGATTACGGTGGGGTCGTTCACCCGGGCCCATCGGTTGATCTGGGAGAACCTTTGGCGCCTTTCCCGGGGGGAGCGGCCGCTGTATGTGACCAACGGATGACGGAAACCACAGAAAAACAGGGCACGGGGCTTGCAAAAAAGGGCGCCCCGTGCTATACTTTTCCACGGATAAAACCGCACAAATGAATACCCCGGGGGGCCGGATGGAGCCGGCTGAGATTCGGGCTGCTGCCGCCCGTGACCCGCTGAACCTGTTGGATCATGCCATCGTAGGGAGGATTGCCGCGCCCGGAGGAAATTCCGCCGCGGGTGATAAGCTGCTCAGCGAAGGCTGTGCGGCTTTTTTTATCGCCGCCGCGGGGCTTACCCGCGCGGAAAAATAGGAAGAGCGCGAAAATGCGCGGAAAGGAATGGATTATGAAACAAGAAGTATGGAAACTGAGGGACATCATTCTGATGGCGATCTTCGGCGTGGTCTTCGCCGTCATCTATCTGGTAATTTTTGACGGGGGCATGGCCCTTTCCACAGTACTGGCACCCTTGGGCCTGTCCAATTACGCCTTCGAGGTGATCTACGGTGTGTGGTTCATGGCCTCCACGCTGGCGGCTTACATCATCCGCAAGCCCGGTGTGGCCCTGATTACCGAGGTGCTGGCCTCGTCCATTGAGCTGCTGATGGGCAACTCCGGCGGACTGACGGTGGTGCTCACGGGTGCGATCCAGGGCGCCGGAGCCGAGCTGGTTTTCCTGCTGTTCCGCTATAAAAAGTGGAATTTTCTGTCCATGTCACTGGCCGGTATGTTGTCGGCCCTGTTCATCTTCTGCTACGAGCTGTATTATCTCTCCTACTATCTGCTGGCGCCCTCGGTGCTGATCGGTCAGCTGGCGGTGCGGTTTGTCAGTGCCATCGTGTTCTCCGGCATTCTGTGCAAGGTGCTGGGCGACCTGCTGGCAAAGACCGGCGTACTGAAGAGCTACGCTATCGGGGCTTCGCTCAAGCAGCCCGAAGTGTATGACGACTGAGAAAGGAGCAAGCGGACATGGAAAAGATAAAGGTTGTGCTCGACTGGTTCCCCAATACCAACCACACCGGGTTTCTGCTGGCGCAGAAGAACGGCTGGTTTGAGCAGGCGGGCCTGGATGTGGAGATCTTCGGCCAGGTGCACGGCGATATGGAGCTGCACGGGGCGGATTTTGTCCTGGGGCCCGAGATTGCCATGCTGGAGTGCATGGAGCGGGGCATCGGTCTGACAGCGGTGGCCACCCTGACCCAGAAGTGTGATTCCGGTATCGTCTCGCTGAAAGAGGCCGGGATTACCTCCCCGAAAAAGCTGGAGGGCAAGCGCCTGACCCACTGGACGCCCGCGTGGTTCCATGCGGCGATCAGCCGGGTAGTGGAAAAGGATGGCGGCGATTACAGCAAGGTAAAGCTGGTCAACATGGATGTGGGCGATATTGTCGCCACCCTGGGCAATGTGGCCGATGCCACCTGGGTGTATGAGAACTGGGAAAACCAGGTGCTGCTGGAGGCCGGCAAGGAGATCAACTATTTCAACCTGGGCGATGTGGACCCCATCTTTGATTTCTGCGCCCCGGCCATGGCGGCCAGCCATGAGATCCTGCGGGAGCGCCCGGACGTCGTGCGCACGTTCCTGGCCATTCTGGACCGCGGCTATATCCAGGCCGCCCGCGAGCCGGAGGAATCGGTTCTCGCCGTGAAGGATCTGATGCCCGAGGGCAGCAGCGACAGCCTGCTGATCCGCAGCCAGAAGCATCTTTCCACCATCCTGTTGGATGAAAACGGCCATTGGGGCCATATCCGCCCCGAGAGATGGGACCGTATGGCCGATTTCCTGGTGGAAAAGGGCATAATCAGCCGCCGCCGGGAGAACGAATACACCAACGAGTATCTGCCGGGGTGACCCATGGCGCTGCAAGTTGAGAATGTCACCTTTGCCTATACGAAGGGAGGGCGCCCGGTTCTGCAGGAGGTTTCGGCCCGGTTTGAAAAGGACCGGATTACGGTGCTGACCGGCGCGTCCGGCTGCGGGAAATCGACGCTTTTGTACCTGATGGCGGGGATTTATCCCAATGATACCGGCTTTCTGCGCGGCGGGCAGGTCCGGCTGGACGGGGAGAACCCCAGCGCCTGGACCCCGCCCGAGCGCTGTGCCCATGTGGGCATGATGTTCCAGAACCCGGAATTGCAGTTCTGTATGGACACCGTGGAGAACGAGCTGATTTTCTGCCTGGAAAACCGGCAGGTTCCGCCCGGGGAGATCCCCGGGCGCATGGACGGAGCGCTGGAGTTCTGCGGCATTTCCGCCTTAAAAAAGCGCACGCTTTTGTCCCTGTCCGGCGGCGAGCGGCAGAAGGTTATGCTGGCCTGCGTCACCGCGCTGCAGTCCCAGTGGCTGCTGCTGGACGAGCCGTTTGCCAATGTGGACGAGAAGAGCGCGGCGGAGATCGCGGGAAAGCTGCGCCGCCTGCACAAAGAGCGCGGGGTGGGCATCGTGGCGGTGGACCACCGGCTGGATCACTGGCTGGCGGCGGCCGATGAGATCCGCGTGATGGAGGAGGGGAAGATCGACCCCCAGGGCTATCCGGTGGGATCGCTCTCCCCCGACTGGCTGGAGAAAAAGGGGATCGTGGTGCCCGGGCGGCTGTACCGGGAACCGCTTCTGCCCCGAAAGGGGGGCGAAATCGCCCTGTCCCTCCGGGATGTATCCATCACGCTGGGGGAAAAGCCCATTGCCAGGGAATTAAGCGCCCGGTTTGCCTGCGGGCAGGTTCACGCCCTTCTGGGCGAGAGCGGCTGTGGAAAAAGCACCCTGTTCGGGGCGATCACCGGCACCGTGCCCTACGGCGGGGAGATCTGCGCGGGGGGCTATTCCCTGAAAAAGCGGCGGCGCCTGCCGGTGGGGCTGCTGGGGCTGGTCACCCAGAACCCCCAGGACCAGTTTGTGTTCGACACCGTCTATGACGAGGTGTACAAAAGCCTGTTGGCCAAAGGGGAACAGCAGGCCGCCGAAACGGCCCAGCGGATTCTGCGGGAAAACCAGCTGTGGCGGTACCGGGAGCTGTCCCCCTATATGCTCAGCCAGGGGCAGCAGCGGCGCCTGGGTGTGGCGGCCCTGACCGCCTATGACTGCCGGGTGCTGCTGTGCGACGAGCCCACCTATGCCCAGGACCGGCGCAATACCATCGCCATTCTGGAGGGGCTGGTCCGGCAGGTGGAGGAAAAGGGACTGTGCCTGATTTTCTCCACCCACGACCGCATGCTGGCCGAGAGCTATGCCGATCAAATCTGGCACATGGAAGGGGGAAAGCTGTATGCGCAAACTGGATCCCGCGTGTAAATTTATCGCGCTGCTGGTTCCCACCTTCTTTCTGGCGGCGAAGCCCAACGCGCTGTGGAATCTGGCGGTTTTTGCCGTCTGCTTTCTGCTGCTGTTTTTCTCCCGGGTGCGTCTGCGCCTGATCGTCGGGATTTATGCGCCGGTTTTTCTCATGGCGGCCGCCATGTTCATGACCGGGTACCGTTTTCCCTCGGACAGCAGCTCGCTGCCGGTGAACGCCGCCTCGCTGAACATCACCTCCTCGGCGGTATACAACGGCCTGCTCATGGGCAGCCGGGTGCTGGCCTATGCGGCGGTGGGGGTACTGTTTGCCCTGACCACCGACCGGATCCACATGGTCAAGTCCTTCCGCCGCCATTTCCGCCTGCCGCAGTCCTTTGCCTATGGTCTGCTGGCGGCCTGGGGGATTTTTCCCCACATGGCGCAGGAGTACCGCCGGGCGCGGGCCGCGCTGCGCATGCGTGGCAGAAAAGCGCTGCCGGTCTCACCGGCCGTGCTCAAGCCCCTTCTGATCAAATCGGTGCGCTGGTCCGAGGAACTGGCCATCGCCATGGAGTCAAAGGGCTTTTCCGGGGCGGCCAAACGGACGGAATACCTCCCCTGCCGGATCCGGGTGCCGGATCTCCTGCTTTTGCTGGTGGGCTGTGTGGTTTTGCCCGTGCTGATTCTGTGCCTGTAACGGGAAAGAAAAAAGAGCTTTGCTCCCCTCTTTTTGGGGGAGCAAAGCTCTTTTTGTATGCACGGAAAAATTTTTGGCGGATTACACCAGGCGGAAGGACCGGCTGCGGGACAGGGCCTCTTCGCTGTCCATGCCGATCATCACTTCAAAGCGGCCGGGTTCGGAGACATACTGCTTTTCCGCATTGTAGAAGCGCAGCATGGGCTCTCCGATCACAAACGACACCCGCCGGCTCTCACCGGGGGCCAGGGTGACCGATTCAAAGCCCTTCAGCTCCTGCACGGGCCGGGCGATGGACGCGGCCACATCGCGCAGGTACAGCTGGCACAGGGTGGTGCCGGTGCGGTCGCCGGTATTGGTAACGCACACCGAGGCCGTCAGGCTTCCCTCTTTTGTCAGCGTATCCTGGGACAGGGTGATCTCCCCATAGGAGAAGGTGGTGTACGACAGTCCGTAGCCAAAGGGGAGCAGCGGCTCGTTGGGGCCGTCCATGTAGTTCGATTCAAAGCGGATGTAGGGCACGCCCCGCGGATGGGGCCGCCCGGTGTTCATGTGGTTGTAGTAAACCGGGATCTGCCCCTGCGCAGCGGGGAAGCTCATGGTCAGGCGCCCGGTGGGCTCGCAGTCGCCCAGCAGCACATCGCAGATCGCATGGCCGGCCTCGTGGCCCAAAAACCAGGTTTCCAGTACCGCGTCCGCCTGGGGCAGAACCTCCCCAAGCAGCAGGGGGCGGCCGTTGGTCAGCAGCAGGATCACCGGCTTTTCACAGGCAGCGACGGCCTCCAGCAGATCCAGCTGGGCCTGCGGCAGGGCAATGCTCTGGCGGGAGGCGGATTCGCCGTTCATCAGGCTCTCTTCACCCAGGCACAGCACGCACACGTCGCTCTCGTAAACGGCGGCGCAGGCGTTCTCCATACCGCCCTCGATCATCTGGTGGATATCGCAGCCCTTTTCATAATTCACCGCAAAACCGGCGTCCTCCAGCCCCTGCCGGATGGTGACCATCCGCTCGGGGAAGGATGTGAACTGCCAGCAGCCGCCCATATCCAGGCTGTCCGCCGTGGGGCCCACCAGCGCCACCTTTTTTTCGCGGGAAAGGGGAAGGGTGTGGTTCTCGTTTTTCAGCAGAACAATGGATTCCTGCGCCAGCTTCCGGCTGTGGGCCAGATGTTCTTTGCACAGAACCCTCTCCCGCAGCTCCTCGGGGCGCAGATAGCGATACGGATCCTCCATCAAGCCGGTGCGGTATTTAAAGGTCAGCACGCGGCGCACGGCGTCGTCCACCAGCGCGGCATCGACCTTGCCCTCGCGGATCAGGCCGGGCAGATGGCGGTTATAGAAATCGGTGGCCATCTCCACATCCAGCGTAGCCAGCAGGCTTCTGCGGGCGGCATCGGCCTCGTCCTCGGCGGCGCCGTGATTCAGCAGCTCGGCCACGGCGTTGTAATCCGAGATAATCAGCCCGTCAAAGCCCAGCTCCTGCCGCAGCAGGTCGTGACACAGCGGGCGGTTGGCCACGCTGGGCACCCCGTTGACCAGATTGAACGATGTCATCAGAGACGCGCATCCGGCCTCCACGGCGGCCTTAAAGGGCGGCAGATAGGTGTTGCGCAGGGCGGTTTCCGAGAATTCGGCGGTGTTGTAGTCACGCCCGCCCTCGGCGGCGGCGTACCCCAGAAAATGCTTCACGCAGGCCATCACGCTGTCTCTGTCAAACAGGTTTTTCCCCTGGAAGCCGCGGATGATCGCCTGCCCCACCAGCGAGGCGAGGTACGGGTCCTCGCCGGCGCCCTCGGCCACCCGGCCCCAGCGGGGGTCGTGGGCCACATCCACCATCGGGGAGAAGGCCACGTGCAAACCGGCACAGCTGGCCTCGGCCGCGGCGATATGGGCCGCCTTTTCAATAGCGGGCAGGTCAAACGAGCAGGACCACGCCAGCGGAATGGGGAAGATGGTCTGGTACCCGTGGATGATATCCTGGCAGAACAGAAGCGGGATGTGCAGCCGGCTTTCCTCCACGGCGATTCTCTGCAGCTTTTCAATATCCTTTACGGTCTGGAAAACCTCGCCCAGGAAGATGGTCGAGCCGATGCGCCCCTGCCGGATCAGATCCTCCAGCGGGTCGGAATCAATGTCCATGCCGATTTCCGAGGTGGCGGGGCCGGGACTCTGCACCAGCTGGCCGATTTTTTCCTCCAGCGTCATCTGTGCCATCAGGGCATCCACCGCCGCGCGGATTTCCTCCTCCGTGCGGGCGGTCTGGTCATAGGGCTTCATAGGGAATAACTCCTTCCGTGTAACGGTATGCCGTTTCAAAAATTCTGTTCTCATCATAGCGAAGATTGCCGAAAAACGCAACAGGTTTCGGAAAATTCTTTTGGCCCGGCGGCGGGGATCCCATGGGGATTTTTCCCCACCGCCCTGCGCTTGCGCCGATTGGTCTGTGGGAACAGGTACCATCTGAATTTTGCACTTTTTCTGGAAATATTCACGATTCCCCGTTATAATGGAAAGGTAAGGTTCGATTGCGCCCGTATGGGTTGATTCTTTAAAGGAGTGTTGAAAAATGGACTGCAAAAAATTGGTGGCACAGATGACGCTGGAGGAAAAGGCCGGCCTGTGCTCGGGGCTGGATTTCTGGCATACGAAGCCTGTCAACCGGCTGGGGATTCCGTCGGTTATGGTGTCGGACGGCCCCCACGGGCTGCGCAAGCAGGCCCAGGTGGGCGATCATCTGGGCATTAACGAGAGCATTCCGGCGGTGTGCTTCCCCACCGGTTCGTGTTTGGCCAGCTCGTTTGACCGCGATCTGGTCTACGGCGTGGGGCAGGCCATCGGTGAGGAGTGCCAGGCCGAGGACGTCTCGGTCATCCTGGGGCCGGCGGCCAATATCAAGCGCTCTCCGCTGTGCGGGCGTAATTTCGAGTATCTCAGCGAGGATCCGTTCCTCTCCTCCCAGATGGCCGCCGCTCATATCAAAGGGGTGCAGAGCCAGAATGTGGGCACCAGCTTAAAGCACTTCGCCGCCAATAACCAGGAGCACCGGCGCATGTCCTCCAGCAGTGAGATCGACGAGCGCACCTTCCGCGAGATCTACCTCGCCTCGTTCGAAACGGCGGTCAAGGAGGCAAAGCCCTGGACGGTGATGTGCTCCTATAACCGGATTAACGG